>CAJMRL010000003.1 GCA_905215805.1 uncultured bacterium
GTAGGTGTTCTTTTACCAACGCACAAACGCTTAGTAAATTCTTGTCCATTATCAGTCTGAACGCATAATACAGGAAATTTAAAGGCTTTTAGCATATGTTCAAGAAATACGGCAGAAGAATAGCTGCTGTGTTCCTGAAAAGCTTCAACATAGCGAAAACGAGAGTATTCATCAATAGCAGTGTATTGATAAAATTTCTCACCTTTAACATCACCCACAAGACAAACTGACGGTACAAATTTAACATCAATCTGAACTCTTTGTCCGGGAAAAGTCATTTTCTCATAAGGTTTAGGCACATATTTAGGGTTACGAGGTTTAACAGCCATATTTCCCGAACGGCGCAATACGCGATATAGTCCTGTAATTGAACGAGAATATCCACGTTGTTTAAGCTTAACCCAAAACACTACTAAACCGGCATGTGGATTTCTGCGGCGCATATCAGCAATTAGCTTTAATTCCTCCTTAGTATGCTGATTAGGATGGCTATGTGGTCGATGAGAGCGATCAGCGAGAGATTGAAGTGTGCCATCATAGCGTTTTCTCCAACGATATATGTACTGACGGTTTGTTTTATAGCGTATAGCAGCCTTGGTAACACCATATTTAAAAGAATATTCAATTAATGCTTGCCTAAACCTCATGTCTTGTGTTATACTATTCATATACGGAAGCTCCTTTCTGGTGTATATTTTTTTGTGGTGAATTAATTATAACACAAATTAGGAGTTTCCGTATATTTTTTTACCCGACAGATTAAGTGATGATTTTATATCTTCACTTAATCTGCCGGAACATTTTGTAACACATCTATTGTAAACCTACAATATAATTTCCAAAAGTAATCGAATATATTGATTATTAGTAATAATTATGGTATAATAGATACGGTCATGCAGCTGGTATACTGACATATTTAGGAGTAATATAATGAAAATAATAAAAGTAAATAAAATTAGATGTAAAAAATGCGGAGATATTTTAGAAAGTACAAATTATGGTAATTTGAAATTTTGCAAATGCGGGGCTGTTGCAATTGATGGTGGACATAATTTTTTAAAGCGGATTGCTGTATATGATGAAGATGACATAGAAGAATTAAGTGAATATGAAATCGACGTACAACACGCTAATCGTGAAAGCGTTAATTATGATATAGATTTTATTTTTAATGAATTAGTCCAAGTTCATAAATGTATTGTTTTTTATCATCAAATGAAAGATATAAAGGAGACATATCCTGACAAGTACCAAAGTGGCAAAAACTTTTTGAATTCCGTCAGCATAGCTTATGACTATCTAATTATCACAATCTTATCTAAAATATTTGATAGAAATGGAAAAAAAGCAAGTTTACGTTTGGTTATTGATACTTGTGAGAAATATAACCTGATTTCTGAAGAAAAATCAAAAGAATATATAAGTCGTTTGGAAACTTACGGTGATATTATAAAGACAATACAAACCTTTAGACATAAATATTTTGCTCATACCGATAAGCAATGCGTACAGATAATAAATAACCTTATCAAAGATAAAAAATTTAATATACATAAGTTTGATGAATTGGTTATATCTACAATTGAATTATTGTCAAATATCAAGTCGGAAATAAATAACGAAACATACATTTTCGCTCCAGATATGCTAAGTAAATATGATTTGTATACATTATTGGAGATAAAATATTAAACATATTCAATATGTAAAAACGATGGATAAAAATAAACAAAAGAATTGTTTTTCAGAAAATAAACGGGGCTGATAAACCGCTTAAATCAACGGTTTTTCAGTCTCTCATTAAATTACTAATATAGATGAAGCAAAAAGAGCAGAAAAAACGCTAATGTAAAGTTCTCTAATAACTGCTTATTAGGCTTATTGTAGGTTTGTCAATGACGCATTGTTCAAATTTTGTTCCTCTGTGCTTGATTTATCCTCATATATATGGTAAAATATGATTAGGTAATTAATATGTATGATTTTAGAGTAGTATCACATAATTGATAAATGGAGCAATGATATGGTAAAGAAAATAATAAAGGACATAATGATATTCCGCAAGGCAGAGCCTGCCGGTCAAACAGATATACAGACTGCTATCGATCTTGCGGACACGCTTCGTGCCAATAGTGACATATGTGTCGGGATGGCAGCAAATATGATCGGTGTCAATAAGCGTATAATCGCTTTCTTGGCCGGACCGATGGTTATCACCATGATGAATCCTAAGATCATAAAAAAGTCAAAAGACATGTACGAGGCAGAGGAAGCATGCCTTTCTCTTGACGGAACACGCAAAGCAATGCGTTATCAGGAGATAGAGGTAGAGTTTTATGACCTGTTGTTCAATAAACATAAGCAGTCGTTCTCAGGCTTTACGGCACAGATCATACAGCATGAGATCGACCATTGTGACGGTAAGGTGATATGAATTATTGCCGTTTATTTTAAATTCAAATGTGTAGACCAATATGAGGAGAGTGGATAGCATGGGTATATATCTGAACCCCGGAAAGCTTTTATTCAAAGAGGCTGTCAATTCGCAGATATATGTTGATAAATCAGGATTGATAGAATATACAAATAATGCGATCGGAACAGAACAAAAGCTTTTGTGTGTCAGCCGTCCGAGACGTTTCGGAAAATCTATGGCTGCGAATATGCTTGTAGCATATTATGAAAAAAGCGAGGATTCCCATGATATATTTGATAACTTATACATCTCCGGTCAATCTTCATATGAACAGCATATAAATAAGTATGACGTATTGTTTCTGAATATACAAAGGTTCTTCAGCCGCGTAAATAATAAATCAGATATGATCGCATATATGCAAAAAAAAATAATCAATGATCTCCGAAGTGAATTCAATGAATATATTTCGGCAGAAGCAGATAACCTTGTCGATGTTTTCGAGGAGCTTTACGCAAAAACAAAAAAACAGTTCATATTCATAATAGACGAGTGGGACTGCATATTCAGGGAACTCAAGGATGATATGGAGCTTCAAAAAAGCTATCTTGATTTTTTGAGAGATCTGTTCAAGGGACAACCGTATACTGCTCTTGTTTATATGACAGGCATTCTTCCGATAAAAAAATACGGTACTCATTCGGCTTTGAATATGTTTGACGAGTATTCTATGACAGACATGTCCACACTTGGCAGCTTTACCGGTTTTACCGCCGATGAAACTACAGCGCTCTGTAATGAATATTGCATCGATATTGACGAAATGAACAGGTGGTACAACGGGTATATCGTAAACGGTATCCATATTTACAGCCCCAAATCAGTAGTAGACTCTATACGACATAAAAATTTTGCAAGCTATTGGACAAGCACGGAAACATATGAAGCATTGCGCAGCTATATTGATATAGATTTTGACGGAATGAAAAATGTGATAACAAGATTAATAGCCGATGAGCATATAGGGATAGATATAACTTCGTTCGGCAATGATATGACCACATTCAAAAGCAAGGATGATGTGCTTACATTGCTTATCCACCTTGGATATCTAGGGTACGATCCTATCAGTAAAAAAACGTTTATTCCTAACGAAGAGATCAGAGGAGAATTCATAACTTCAATAAATGTCTCTCGCTGGGACGAGGTCACTGTGGCCATTTCAAATTCGGAGGCACTGCTTGACGCAACGCTTCGCAAGGATGCCGATACAGTAGCCCGTGCGATTGATAAGGTACACTCCGATACAACATCGATCCTTACGTATAATAACGAAAACTCCCTAAGCTGTGTTATTTCATTAGCATATTACAGCGCAAGGAATTATTATACCCTTGTAAGGGAAATGCCTTCAGGAAAAGGTTTTGCAGATATAGTTTTTATACCGCATAAGAACATCAATAGGCCTGCTATAGTTGTTGAGCTTAAATGGAACAGCTCTGCAGATGCAGCTATTGAGCAGATAAGATCAAAAAATTATACCGATGCTTTAAAAGGATATTCCGGCGATATAATTCTTGTAGGGATAAACTATGACAAAACCACAAAGAAGCACTCATGCGTAATAGAAAGCTTCGCTCACAAGACAAATTGAGATAAAAATATGGTCTATACAGAGTAGGTGAGGTTTATGCTGCCCTGTATAGACCATTTTAATATAGGCTGCCTGATAACGGCAGAAAACTCAAAAATTTATTTCATCATTCTGTTTATATTCTTTTTATATTCATTCGGAGTCATTCCGTAAACGGCTTTGAATATACGGTTAAATGTACGAAGCGATTCAAATCCGGAAAGACGGCTTATGGTGGTAAAGGTCTCGTCTGAGGTGCGTATAAGGGAAGCGGCATATTCGGCGCGTATGAGTCCTAAATAATTTCGAAGATTTATATTGAATTTCTCGGTAAAAATTTTTGAGATATAGCATTTGCTTACATTAAACCGTACTGCCAAGGTGTCGCGCGTTATGTTGTCGGTAAAATTTTCTTCTATGTACTTGACTATTTTATATGCGATATCATCGACCGGTGCGTCGGCTGCCGTGTCAAATTGAAGTATATCCATTATATATGATAAAATAACGCAGGTCCATGAAAATTTTATTTCCATGCTGCTGTCCGGACTTATTGCATTGAATGCAAATCTAAGCTCCGGAGTGATGCGGCTGTCGGGTATTACAGGAGATTGCGGCTTCAGCTTTTTTAGATCGGGAAAAAGCGAGCCGAATATTTTCGGGTCGCAGATAATAATTAAAACGTCCGCGTCCTCTCCGCTGCCAAGACAGGAGTGAACGGTGTCCGGAAATACAATTATACCGTTCCCGGCAGTAATATTGTAATCCACGCCGCGTACATTCATACGCTGCCTGCCGGATATGACATATGTGATCTCTATATATTTGTGGATATGCTCGGGAAAGCTCAGCTCGTAGTTGTTTCGCTTTACGGTCAGGCTTGATTTCCTTATCTCATACATCGGAAGCACTGTGCCTCACTCCTTGTGAAAATAAAATGTTTATATTGCTAAGGTTTATAAAAAGGACTGCACTCCCCCTGCTGCAGTCCTTAGGTATAATATTTGCGGTTTTTATATTGCCTGTTTCAGCTGTCTTATCTCAGCCTCCAGAGTCAGCAGTCTGATCTCCATTAACTCGCGCGACTGCTTAACTTTTTCAATCTCATTATATTTTTCTACCAATGCCAGGTGTCCGTCGGCTATGATCCTCATTTGAGGGCGAATCTCCTCTTCAATAAAGCAGCGCAGCTGGTGAGTTTCAGTGGTATTTTTATCGATCTTATCTTGCATGCTGTTTATCTGATTCTGCATGCTGTTTATCTGATTCTGCATGCCGTCCATTTGATTCTGCATGCCGTCCATTTGATTCTGCATGCCGTCCATTTGATTCTGCATGCCGTCCATTTGATTCTGCATGTTGTTCATCTGATTCTGCATGCCGTCCATGTTGTTCTGCATTCCGTCCATTTGATTCTGCATGCCGTCGAGCTTTGATAATATCAAGCCAAACATTTCCTTTATTTCAGCGTCCATTCTGATCCTTCCTTTCATTTTTATTTTCTTGTCTTATTATACCATATTTATTATTTAAACGCAACACTTTTATAAAATAAATTTTTATATTTATTCTTTTGGCAGCAGCCTTCTTAAGGGAGGTTAATATACTGCGGAATACGGTCATACCGCATTAAATTTTATCTAATAATTATCAAATATGCTTAAGCCGGAATCGCAGCAAAAGCTTGTTGATAATTTTCCGGATTTATGGTATACTTGAGATGTAACGAAAACAAGTGCGGAGGTGAGGATATATGCTGCTGAACAACGGCAAGAAGAGAATACCAATTGGCTATGAGGACTTTAAGCAAATTATAGACGGCGGATTTTATTATGTTGATAAGACCATGCTTATTTATGAGCTGCTCCATAACGGGGGGCAGAATAATCTCATTACAAGACCGAGACGGTTTGGGAAAACTCTTAATTTCAGCATGCTCAGATATTTTTTTGACATAACTGAAAAGGATAATGCGTACCTGTTTGACGGGCTGAAGATATCTGAGCATTACAATGAATTAAAGCAGTACAGAAATACGCATCCGGTGATTACACTGTCACTTAAATGCGCTAAAAAAGGAAACTACAAAGGTGCGGTCGGCAGTCTGTGCAGGGAGATTCGTGCACAATTTGATAAATACAGTTTTATTCTTGACAGTGATAAGCTTACAAAGGTCAGCAGGACCGAATTTAATGAGATACTGGAATGTAGAGAAGCAGATGAAAATCTTTTTAACGAATCCATAAAGCTTCTGTGCTCATGCCTGAAACAATATTATGGTATGAACACCATAATATTGATAGATGAATATGATGTACCGCTTGAGGACGCATATTTTTCGGGCTGCTATGATGAGATGGTGTCTTTTATCAGGTCATTGTTCGAATCGGCATTGAAGACCAATCCCGCGCTTGAGTTTTCTGTGATAACGGGATGTCTGCGCATATCAAAAGAAAGTATCTTTACGGGACTGAACAACCTTGATGTAAATTCTATTCTGTCCGACACATATTCGGAAAGCTTCGGATTTGTTCAGGAAGAGGTTGATGAATTGATGAGATATTACGGAATAGAAGAAAAAAAGCCTGTTATGAAGAAGTGGTATGACGGTTATCTGTTTGGAAAAACAGAGGTCTACAATCCATGGAGTGTGCTGAACCAAACAAAGACATGGGCAAGAGACAGCAGAGCATTTGCAGCAGCATGGTGGGCAAATACAAGCTCAAATAATATTATCAGAACCTTGGTTGAGCAGTCTGATAACGAAACGAAAGCTTTAATTGAGAGATTAATAAACGGCGGCAGTATAGAGACTTATCTGAAGGATACTATAACCTACGGAGACCTGACACACGGCAGCGAAAATATTTGGAGCTTTCTGTTTTTTACAGGTTATCTGAGGGTAAAGTCGGCTCGGGCGTCGGGCACAAAAGTGCTATATTCTCTGGTGATACCTAATCTTGAAATACACGATTGCTATACCGATATAATTATGAGGTATTTTGAAGAGTACAAAAAGGATATAGACAAGGATGAATTGTTTAAGGCGCTGCTAAACCGTGATGCGATAGGATTTGCGGAGCAGATAACAAAGCTCTTGAGCCGGACCATAAGCTTCTACGATCATACGGAGTCGTTCTGTCATGGACTTATATCCGGCTTGCTGGCGGGAAATGCTTATTATAAAGTGGAATCCAACCGTGAGACCGGCAGCGGACGAAGTGATTTGGTTATATATCAGAAGGATAGATTTATCAATGCGATTATTATAGAATTTAAGGTATGCAGAGCCAACGAAGAAATAGATGCGGCAGCTCAAAGGGCATTGTGTCAGATAGATGAAAAAGATTATGCTGCCGAAGCACGGAATCAAGGTTATAAGAATATAATCAAATACGGCATTGCTTTTAAGGATAAGCTGTGCTATGCGGCGGTAGAGTAAATTGCAGGCTGATATAATATCTGTATATTTTTTGGCGAAATCATTATCCTTTATGTCTTTTATTGCAGCGTATTAAAAAGTATAATACAAGTATAGATAATCGATAATCGTAAAATAAAAGAAGGAGGAAAACTGATGACTCAAAAATTTTGCGGCAAGAAAGCGAGACAGCTTACAGCGGCTTTTATTGCTTCGGTGATGCTTGCGGGCGGTGTGCCCGTGCTTTATCCGGATTCCGATGCAAAGGCGCAGGAAAACGTTCAGGAAGAAGCAGGTACTGTACAGACTCAATCAGACAATACAGAGCTTTTGCCCTATCAGGACACAAGCCTGTCATTTGAAGAGCGTGCGGCCGATTTGGTTGCGAGAATGACGCTTGAGGAAAAAGCGGCGCAGACAGCGGCGAAGAATGCTCCGGCGATAGACAGACTGGGAGTTCATTCCTATTATTACTGGCGTGAGGGTATACATGGAGTTGCGCGTCAGGGCGTGGCGACGAGCTTCCCGTCAAGCCTGGCAATGTCCAACACATGGGACAGACAGCTTATGTATGAGGTCATGGATATAACTTCAACAGAGGCGAGAGGTAAGAACAACAGATACGATCTTAACTATTGGAATCCGACTATCAACATGGCACGCGATCCGCGCTGGGGAAGAAATGAGGAAAGCTACGGCGAGGATCCGTACTTGACGGCGGAAATGGGCGGAAATGCGGTCAAGGGTATGCAGGGAACGGACGATAAGTATATAAAGACTATTACTACCCTTAAGCATTACGCTGCAAATAACTGTGAAGGCGAAAGACAAACGGGAACATCCGTTGCAAACGAAAGCACTATGCGCGAATATTATCTGCGCGCATTCAGGGATATCACTGAAAATTATGACCCGGGCGCGGTCATGAGCTCCTATAACGGAACAACGATCTACCGTGACGGTGAGATTTTATCGTCCTCGACCGGACAAAAAATCGACTATGTAGCTTCAAGCGCAAACTCGTATCTCATCAATGATGTGCTGCGCCGTACATACGGCTTTGAAGGATTTGTGGTCGGAGACTGCGGAGCATGGGATAACGCCTTCGGCAGACAGCCGCTTAGACAGAAGCTGTATCCGGATATGAAGCTTGACGATATAACCGCTCCTATGACGGTTGCAAAAATTATTGCGGCTGGTTCAAGTCTTGACTGCAACAGCGGCGCAAACGGAACAGGACAGGTAGCGGCGGCTGTGCAGCAGGGGCTTATAAGCGAGGATATGCTTGATATCGCTGTATATGAGCTGTTTTTGCAGCGTATGCGTACAGGTGAATTTGACGAGGGTGCAAAGTATCAGGATATAGACTCTTCGGTCATAGAAACAGACGAGCATGTTCAAAAGGCGGAGGAAGCGGCGGAAAAATCATGGGTTCTTCTTGAAAATGACGGAACTCTTCCTCTGAAGGGTGAAAGGTCGGATGACGCTATAAAATATGAGAACGGTACTGTAACGGTCAGCGCTGACGCCGAAAGCGGAGAACTTGTGATCGCATCATATGACAACGGAGCTTTAAAAAGCGTTGAAACAGAGCCATTGACATTTACAAACGGCACCGCGTCGGTGGAAAAGAGCGGTATAGAAAACGGCTCAAAGCTCATGGTATGGAACAATATGTCGGATATGGAGCCGTTATGCGAGCCGAAAATTGTGGACGGCGAAACAAGCGGTGACGATTCTGAAAACAATGCCATGACGATTGCAGTAGTAGGCTCTCATGCGGACGAGGTGGTTTTGGGAGATTATTCCGGAGAACCTACTAAGCTGACAACTCCTATGGAGGGCATAACTAACGCAGTCAAGAAGATCAGCCCGGATTCAACTGTTGAGTTGATAGGCAATGTCAGCGATACGACGCCATTGTTTAACATAAAGAGCATAACTCTTGTAAAGAGCACGGGTAAAAATACAAAGCTTGACCTGTCCTCCGCAACAAAGGTAAACGGAATGGAAAAGAGCGGCTCGGAGCTTATAAATATCACAAAATCAGGCGTGGCATGCATCGAGGACGTTGATTTTAAGGATGTAACGGATATAAAAATTGAAGCAGCATCGCTTCCGGGAATGCCTAATGTAAACGTATCGATATGCTATGAAAGCCTTTCGCAGCCGGCGGCCAATGTAACTATTTCACCTACATCGGGTGCAGATGATTATGCGGAAAACACCGGAGTATATAACGGAGCTACCGGAGGATATACGGGAGTGGCGGATATGTATATCCAGATAAACGCCAATTCTGAATTCTCAGTTGAAAACTATAAGACCTCACTTGACAAGGCTGATTACATAATAGCCTACGGAGGCACAACGACCGCTGATTCAAGCGAATCCAACGACAGAGCTTCAATTGATTTGCCGCAGTCGGAAAATCATGTGGAGCAGATATGCGAGGCGTATCCGGATAAGACGATAGTTGCGCTTCAAACAGTCGGACAGGTGAACGTAGAAAATATCAAGGATAAATGCGCGGCGCTTCTCTGGACTTCATATAACGGTCAGACACAGGGCGAGGCGCTCGGAAAAATTCTGACAGGCGAGATCAATCCTTCGGGCAAGCTTTCGACCACATGGTATACAAAAGCGGACCTCGATAAAATGCCTATAGGCTCTCAAAGACAGAAGATAGACGGAATAGACTATAATTTCACAAATTACGAGCTTTCCGGCGATATAAATAATGAAAATGCGGATTATCCGGGAAGAACATATCAGTACTATACGGGTACTCCGGTATATGAGTTCGGATACGGCTCAAGCTATACAAGCTTTGAGTATTCCAATATTGCGATAGATAAGACAAACGCAGATGCAAATGATATTGTAACTATCACAGCAGATGTAACAAATACCGGAAAGGTATCCGGAGCAGAGGTGGCTCAGCTCTATATCTCAGTTCCGGGAGCAGGGGAAAACGGTCTTCCTATAAAGCAGCTCAAGGGCTTTGAAAGAGTAGAGCTTGCACCGGGTGAGACAAAGACTGTCACGTTCAAAGTAGATATTTCCGACGTATTCTTCTTTGACGAGCAGACCCAAAAGAATTACGTTGTAAACGGAGAATATACGGCAGTAGTAGGCGGAAGCTCCGCAGATGAGTCTGCACAGCAGCTCAGGTTCAACGTAAGCGGAAGTATTGCCGAAACACTAAAAAATGTATATACTATCCCGTCGGGACTTAAGGTCTACGGCGCGAGAGTCGGTAATGAAGTAAAGCCGGCGATAGGCATAAATGCAGGCACGAGCGTGACTCTTAAGGATGACAGTGTTATTACGGATTTTGCGGCAAACGGCATTACTGTAACATATGAAAGCGCAAATGCAAATATTGCATCGGTTGACGAAAATGGAAATGTAAGCGCGGGCACTCAGGAAGGAACAACGACTATAACAGTAACGGCAAGAAAGGGAGAGAGCACGGTTATAACATCATTCCCAGTTGTTACTCAGTTTAAGGACGGAATGACCGAAGAGGAAAGGTCGTCATATTTAAAGCGTCTTGACGATACATACAGCAGCTGTCCGGAGGCGGCTTATACAGCTGAAAACTGGGCGAGGGTTAAGGCGGCATATGATAACGCATATGCAGAGGTAAGCACAGCGCTGCTTAATGACGGTCTTGAGCTTCTTGTAAAGAATGCAGTAGCCGAGATGCTTTCTGTTCCGAAGATAGAGCTTACAGACGAATATACTATACAATCAGAAAATGCGAATATAATAAAAGACAACAGGATAGAATATTCCGAGGACGGAATAGGCACATATACAGCGGAAGAAACAACAATAACCGGAACCGTTACGGCGGATGCTCCGGCGGAAATAGCAATGCAGGCGATGAGCGGCGGCAGTGAGGTCGATGGCGAGCTTATTTGGACAGTTGAACGACTGGACGGCTCATCAAGAAAGAATGCAGAAATAGACTCGTACAGCGGTATAATGAAGCTGTATGAAAACGGCGTATACAGAATTACCGCAAGCGATTATGCAAACAGAAAGAGCGGTTCTATAGTAGTATATGCTAACCTTCAGATAGAGGGAGAAAGCGCGGACGATGGCGGCGGCGCGGATCTGGCGGATGAAAAAACAGGCGCAAGCGGCGGCAGGAATGCCGGAAGTACGGAGGATTATTGGCTCAGATTTGACGGAGTCAAGCTCAGCCGCTTAAAGGAAATAACCTTCAGGACTTCACAGAAGGATGCTGAAAGTACAGTAAATGTTTCGCTTATGCCGAATTCGGATTGGATAATCGCGTCTGCCGAAGTTCCCAAAACCGGTGCGTGGACGAATTGGGCGCAGACTACGGCAGAGGTAAACAGATACGAGCTTGACAAGCTTACGCTTGACGAAAACGGATGCGGAACTATTTATATTCAAACAAATGAATCAAATCTTGACTATATACAGCTTATATATGATAACTCTGATATAGACGCATATTGTCTTGCAAACGGCAGTATCGGAGTAAACGTATCGGCTCAGAGCGGAACGCTTGTGGCAGAGGTCGGCGGCAGCGTAAGGACAAGTACGGAAATCACAGGTGCTGGAAATTACAAGCTCAGCGGATTTGAAGAAGGGGACGAGATCACCTTAAAGGTCATGGACGGAGAAAGTCAAGCGGGAGAAGCGGTGTCGCTTACATATACTCCCGCAAAGGTAAAGGATATTACGGTATATAATTTCAGTGATTCTGTATTCGATTCGTTCTTTGACAGTGCAGAGGGTACTGCCCTTTCAAGCGGTATAGGCATGGACGGCTTCGGCGGCTGGAACACCGATAAGGGCGGAAGCTATACCTATGGCGGACGTACATATACATTTACACGAAGCCTGAAGGGCGGAAACGGTACAGATAACGCGAGAAAGGTATATTTTACGCCTGACGCTGACGGAGTTGTAACGGCATTGTTTAACGCAAACTCGACGAGATGTATGTATATCGAGCAGGGAGCAAATAAGGTCGAGAAATACGGAAATGGCGCGATATGCGAGATACAGCTTAATGTTACGGCGGGCGAGCCGGTATATGTATACGGCGGAGGTTCAAACAAGAATCTGTACGCGGTGATTTTTGAAGCAAATAAATCCGCCGCCGAGGCTACGCCTACTCCGAGTCCGTCGCCTACGCCTACTGCTGTGCCTGTTCCCGATACGGATTACAGCGCAAAAATAGAATTTGAGCAGTATGCCAAGGCATGGGCAGGCGGCATGAGAGAAGGCAGCAATACGAATGCAAGCGGCGGTAAAATGATCGAAAACACAAGCGATGGAGATATATTCTACTTCGGTGAATACAGCATGGACGATATGCTTGTGGTGACTGTTACGGCAGGAATGAGAGATAATGACGGCGCTGAGGGCGTTGGTTCGGCTCAGGTATACGCGGTCGATGTAAGCGGTATTGATGTAAATAGTGCGGATAAGAATACAATATCTGCGCTGCTTACGGATGAAAACAAGCTCGGCGAAACAAATATCACGGGAACGCGAGGAAATTGGAACAATTATCTCGATAATAATATAGTGCTTTCATCCGAATACACCGGAGAAAAGGGCATATTTGTGAAGCTTGGAGCGACTGTCAGATATGCGGGCAATTATGATTATATAACATTAAAGTATAATTTGGGTCAGTCTGCGGATACGGCTGCGCTGTATTCGGACGCGCTTACAGCCGAAAATGAAACAACTTATCTCAGTGTTTCGGGAGATGATATAACAGCTGTGAACAAAAGTGACGGTACAGCATCGTCCGTGAGCGCGGAAGAGGTATTCGGAAGCAGCGTTACTTTTAAAAAGCTCATAAATAACAAGGGAATGTTCACTGCTCTCATTACAGATGAAAGCGGTGAAACAAAGCTCGTAACAAGTCCTATGGGTACAGTATGGATCGATGCAACGCCCGATTATTATGCGCAAGCAGATCCTGACGCACCGGAGACGGTCAATATAAATGATTTCTGCGTTGTCGGTGACCAGATATATCTTGGCTGTGACGGCGGCTGGCTTATTACCATGACAAGCTGCGCGAAGTGTACCGTGATTAAAAAAGTATGTGATTTTGATATTAAAGCAGTGGACTATGCTGACGGAAAGCTGGAGCTTTCCGACGGAGAAAATTCGGAGGAAATAGATATAGCCGATGCGCGTCAATACAATATTAAATATGACGCTGCTATGGAGCTTGTAAATAACGGCGCAGTATTGGTCGATGTGCGTACACCGGAGGAATTTGCCGAAGGCACGCTCGACGGCGCGGTCAATGTAGAGCTGGATGATTTTGAAGCATGGCTTGAAGGACAAAGCGATGATACTGTGGTCATAGTATTCTGTGCTTCGGGAGCAAGAAGTGCAGCCGCTGTTGAGAAGGCAAAGGCTTTGGACCATGACATGATATATGATTTGGACTTGGAAGATGGCCTTATAAGCGTACAGTGATTGATTTATATTTATTGTAAAAGATACAGGCACGATGATTTGTGCCTGTATCTTTTTGTATGGGGATTTTTATAAGTGAAAATAAAGTAATGGGTTAAAAGAATATATTAAAGTTTTAATAATTTATAGAAGCGATAAATATTTACTAAGTAGACATGATATCTGTTTATGATAATATAGTCATATTTACCAAAAAAGCTTGATAGATGGGGCTGTTAAGGGGTATAATTATGATATAAATGGAAATCGCAAGAGATTCAGGATTATAAAGGATAATATAGCCGGAGATGCAAATAATGGCGCCGTAACAAAATATATCCGTGGTATACAGCTGATCTCATCAAAGACAGGCAGCAATGAAAGCTTCTATACTTACAATGCGCATGGTGATGTAGTACAGCTCACAAATGGCAGCGGAGACCCAATATTATGGTGACATTTGTGATGATTACGAATCAGCTAAGAAAGGAATAGATTTATGAAAAGTATTTCATTGAAAAGGATACTAAAAGGAACATATCTATTTATTAGCTATCCACTACTATTAAATAAATTTGATGCTATTAATATAAAGAATTCTTGTATTTTTGTATTATGTGGGATATTTCTTTTAATGATAATCATTATTTGCTCGTATAATATGGTAAAAATCACATCAAAAAGAAAAATAATATACTATGGTGTTTTTTGTGGAATATGTATATCAGCGATTTTAAAAGTATGGACTATAAGCGGATGGATAAAGAATAATATAAGTAATTTCTTTATAAGGGATTATATTTTTGCTATTGTATGCAGTAGTCTTATTATTGCGTTTTCTATAGGAAATAGCACAAAGGAATTTATAAAAGCCTATATTTTTGTAGGAATGTTTTTGATTATGTTAGAAGTAATATGTTATTTTTTCAATGTATATGAGACATTATTTATAAAGATATTTAAAAGTAATGAGATTATGTGGTCTTATAATAAATTAACAGAGATACATACGTATATTTATTTCGTTATATCATATTTAATAGGCGGAATTATATCATTAATAATAACAAAAAAACATGGCATAATCTGTTTCGCATAAGTAAAAATAGTATAAATTAAATATAGAACGATAAAGTAATGATAAATATATAGTTATGACACATTCAATCAGTTGACTGATGATTATAGCGAATCTGTAACTGTGTCGTATACATATAATGCGGATAATTAGTTCGGGAGAAAGTTCCGAATAACAGAAGCCCAAATTTTACTTAGGGATTATTGGGGTATAAATTTTAGCTTAAGTGTTAGAGCATTTTTTACGAGATAATATATTTCATAGATTATTGCTATTTACATTTATTCTACTTTTTTACCAACATTTTGACGGTAAATAAAGAAATATGAGAAAAAAATTCTATTAAATTGCACATTTAAACAAAAATCATTTGCGTTTTATCGTCTTTTTTCTATAACATTTTCTCATTTTGCCCTTGATTTTTATATTTGGTTATGCTATAATGACATTAAATGTAGAAGATATTGGTTATGTAAATATTTAGAAGGAGGGCTGATAATATGAGTATGGATTTGTTTAGGTACAATGAAGCTGTATATTATCAGTTTTTCTTTGATTTGGAAAGCACTTTAGATGTTTTTGGCTATCTTATATAATTAAATGCAATATGAGTATGGTTGTTACGCGAATATTATTGGTAGTATGTCTAACGATATGCACATATTAATGTAGATGGTGTAAGGATTGAAGTGTTAAAAATATCTTATACAAATAAGATGAGTCTGTAAGATTGATATCTATAAAAAAATCGGCTAATTATGGATTAGTAGAAATATTCATTTGATATGGAGATATAAGATGTATAAAAGGTATGTAAAAAGAATATTTGATTTTGCTCTTTCATTGATAGGCTTGATAGCTCTTTCGTGGTTGATTGTAATTATAGCTATAGCGGTAAAAATTGATTCAAAAGGACCTGTATTTTTTAAGCAGAAGCGTGTTAAAAAAGGAAAAGAATATTTCAATATTCTAAAATTCAGAACAATGTATATTGATACTCCGAAGAATATGCCGACGCATATGTTAAACAATCCTGAGGCGTATATAACAGGAGTAGGAAGGGTTTTAAGAAAATATTCACTTGACGAATTGCCGCAGCTTTTTAATATAGTCGGAGGTTCGATGTCCATAATAGGTCCTCGTCCGGCGCTTTGGAATCAATATGATTTGATAGCAGAGCGTGATAAATATGGAGCTAATGATATTAAACCGGGACTAACCGGACTGGCTCAGATAAGTGGACGTGATGAATTGGAGATTGATGTGAAGGCAAAACTTGACGGAGAATATGTCAGAAAAATGAGCTTTTTATTTGATGTGAAGATGTTTTTCGGAACGATACTGAGTGTGGTAAAACATGACGGAGTCATCGAGGGAGGAACAGGAGAGATTGAAAAGCAAAGGGAGACTGTGAAGTGAAGAATATTCTGATTACCGGAGCAAACAGTTACATAGGTACGAGTTTTGAAAATTGGATGAAGCAGTATGATGGGTATAAGATCGATACTGTGGACACTATGGATGATAAATGGAAACAAGCTGATTTTACAAAAAATGATGTGGTTTTTCATGTGGCTGGCTTGGCGCATGCGGATCCTAAGCCGGAAATGCGTGATCTATATTATAAGGTAAATACTGATTTGGCAGTAGAAGTGGCAGAGCATGCAAAGCGTTGTGGAGTAGAGCAATTTATTTTCATGTCGAGCATTATTGTTTATGGCAGCAATAATACTTATATAGACAAGGATACAGTTCCAACACCAAAAAATTTCTATGGTGACAGCAAACTTCAGGCAGATATAAAGTTGCATAAGCTTCAAAGTGATAGCTTTAATGTTGTTAGTATACGTCCGCCAATGATTTATGGAAAAGGTTCTAAGGGTAATTATCCAAGGCTGGCAGCTTTAGCCAAAAAAACACCGATTTTCCCAAGTGTTGAAAATAAAAGAAGTATGCTTCATATTGATAATTTGTGCGAATTTATAAGATTTATGATTGATAATAATGAGCATGGTATTTTTTATCCCCAGAATAAGGAATATGTTAATACCGCTGAGTTGGTAAAGACTATTGCTGAAATCAATGGTAGAAAAGTATATATGATAGGACTTTTCAATCCGATTTTAAAGGTATGTGCAGATAAAATAACGACATTTAACAAACTTTTTGGTGATTTGATATATGATAAAGTTTTATCAGATTATAATGGGTTTGAGTATTGCGTAAATGATTTTAAGGAAAGTATAAGAAGGACTGAGGAATAGGTTATGAAAAAGGCATTGATGCTTGCTTCAGTAGCGTCTATGATTGATCAATTTAATACGGATAATATAAGGTTGTTGCAGAAGATGAGGTATCATGTTGATGTGGTAACGAATTTTGAAAATGGAAGTACTACTTCGCAGCAACGAGTTGATGAGGTTAGAGCAGAGCTTGAAGCTAATGGAGTTAGAACAATACATATGCCTATTCCCAGAAAGATAACAGATGTAAAGGGAATAGTATCTTCTTATAGAGATGTAAAAAAGTTATGCAATGAAAACAGATATGAATTGTTACATTGCCATTCTCCTATAGGCAGCGTGGTTGCAAGATTGGGTGCAAAACATGCAAGAAAGAAATACGGTACTCGGGTAATTTATACGGCACATGGGTTTCATTTTTTTAAAGGCTCACCGCTGGTGAATTGGCTGACGTTTTTTCCTGTTGAATGGATATGCTCTTTTTTTACAGATGTACTCATAACAATTAATAAGGAAGATTATGCAAGAAGTCAAAAAGTTATGCACGCAAAAAGAATAGAGTATGTGCCAGGGGTAGGAATTGATACTGAGGCTATTAAAAATGTTAATGTTGATAAGGTTACAAAGCTTGCTGAATTTGGAGTAGTTGATGAGATCGTGTTTCTTTCTGTTGGTGAGTTAAATAAAAATAAAAATCAAGAAGTTATAATACGTGCTTTAAGTAAAATAGACGTACCATTTAAATATATATTGTGCGGTAAGGGAGACAGGGGAGAATATCTAAAAAATTTAACTAAAGAGTTTGGTATAGAAGACAAAGTGGTTTTTGCTGGTTATCGTACGGATATAAGAGAACTTCTCAACTGCGCAGATATATTTTGCTTCCCATCATTTCGTGAGGGACTATCTGTAGCTTTGATGGAAGCGATGGCAGCAGGGGTGCCATGTGTGGTTTCTAGGATACGCGGAAATGTGGATTTGATACAAGATGGGGTAAACGGATTCTTGTGCGATCCGAACTCAGTTGAAGAATTTGAAGTCATATTGTCGAAATTGTCAAAGGACAAAGATTTGAGAGATCGAATGAAGAAAGAGAATTATAAAGCAATTGATGGATTTGACAGAGATAAAGTTGCAGATAAGATGAGGGAGATATATTGTTTGGAATGAAGGAAGATGGAATGAATAAACCATTAATAAGTATTATTGTACCAGTCTATAATACAGAACAATATTTGTCAAAATGTTTGGATAGTCTTATAAATCAGACGTATAAAAACATAGAAATAATATGTGTGAACGATGGCAGCACAGATAATTCGGCAGATATATTAAATGAATACGATAAAAAAAGATAAAAGAGTACGCATGATATCTCAAAAAAATTGTGGTTTGTCCGCTGCTAGAAATACAGACTTAAAGAATTGTTGTGGGGAGTATGTAATGTTTCTTGATAGCGATGATTGGATAGATATTGATACGTGTGAAAAGGCATAGGCGAACTGTTTGATACAGCAGAAAGATTTAAGCGTGATGGCATGGATATTGTTGTTGATGTAGCGGGTTCTTTTGAGGAAGACTATAAAGAAAAAGTTAACGATTTAGATAAGCGGGGGATTATTAAATACCACGGGTATCAGAGTGATGTTAAGCCATTTATCAGAAATGCCCATTGCTTTGTTCTTCCAAGCTACCATGAAGGAATGGCTAATACGCTTCTTGAATGCGGCGCTATGGGAAGGCCGCTTATAACAAGCAATATCCATGGCTGTCTTGAAGCAGTGAAGGACGGAGAAACCGGATTCCTTTGCAATGCGAAAGATACCGATGATTTGTATGGCAAAATGAAACGATTTTTTGAATTGCCGTATGAAAGGAAAAAGGATATGGGGAGACTGTCACATGAATTTGTGGCAGGCGTGTTCGATAAGAAGAAGGTTGTAGAGGAAACTGTTAAGGAGATTATGGGATGAGTGAACCATTAAGGATATTACATTGTGTTGTAAATATGAACCGTGGCGGAGCGGAAACACTTATTATGAATATATATCGTAATATAGATCGTTCTAAGGTTCAATTTGATTTTCTAACGTCTGCAGAAGGAGTTTTTGACAATGAAATAAAACAGTTAGGCGGAAAAGTATATAGACATCCTTATATAACGAAGGTAGGACCGTTTAGATATTCAAAATCAATATACAGTTTTTTTAAAGAGCATCCCGAATATGATATTGTACATTCTCATATGGATCGAATGAGTGGATTAATAATGCGTGAAGCAAAAAAAGCAGGAGTTTCAGTACGAATTGCACATAGTCACAACACACGTAGTGAAGGTGGAAGTTTAATTCGTGTAGTGAAAAAGTATTATAGTATGTACTTAAAAAATGCAACAAATTATTTTGCATGCTCAAAAGCGGCAGCAGAATTTATGTTTCCTCATAAAAAGGTAAATATTTTAAATAATGGAATAGAAACTCAGAGATTTATTTTTAACAAAAAGATAAGAGAAAAATTGCAGGAGCAATATAATTGTAAAAATAATTTTGTCATAGGTCATGTGGCAAGATTCAATAAGCAGAAAAATCATGAATTTTTAATTGATATATTTTCAGAAATACATAAGAAATGTAGTAATGCTATATTAATATTGGTTGGTAAAGGTAAATTACAGAAGCATATAAAAGAAAAGGTCGAGCAATTGGGATTAAACCAAAGTGTGAAATTTTTAGGGAGCTGTAATAATGTAAATGAATTATTAAATTTATTTGATATTTTTCTCTTACCGTCATTATTCGAGGGCTTGCCGGTAACGGTTATAGAAGCTTTCAAATCATTAATAATTTCATCAAAGCTTATGTTGATAGGACGACAGGAAGGAATAGAAAGTTTAGATAAAGAACTATGGAATTATGCAGTTAATAACAAAAATGTGATATTAGTTGACAGTGTGTCAAATATAGAAAAGTATTATGCTGCAATAGACATACTGCTTTTACCGAGTTATAGAGAGGGATTTGGAATGGTGATAGCGGAAGCGGCTGCTGTCGGTACTCCGGCGATTGTGAGTAATATTCCAGGACCAGTTGATGTCATAGTCATAGAAGAAGGAAAAACTGGGTTAACGGTACAAGTTAAAGATTCTCAAGATTTGAAAAATAAAATGCAGGAATGTATGAATAATAAAAAACTAGTAGAAGAGATGTCGAGGTATGCACCGAGTTTTATTAAAAGTAAATTTGATGCCGAGATCTTATGTAAGAAAATTTATGAAAGAAAAATGAAACTTATTCAATCTAATACATATTGTGAAGTTGCATAAATCAAAAATTTATGAATAGAAAGAGTAAAATATGGGAAAAGCGTTAGTATCTGTAATAATGGGGATATATAATTGTGAGGACACATTAGGTGAGTCTATAGAATGTATAATAAACCAGACATATAAGAATTGGGAGTTGATTATGTGTGATAATGGTTCAGAAGATAATACAATTTCTATAGCAGAAAATTATAGCCGTCAATATCCAGATAAAATATTTCTAATAAAGAATAAAAAAAATTTGGGATTAAATATTTCTTTAAATAATTGTCTTAAATTTGCGAAGGGGAAGTATATAGCCAGAATGGACGGAGATGATTTATGTAGTCCGAATAGGCTTGAAAAAGAGGTAAATTTTCTAGAAGAGCATCTTGAATATGATATTGTTAGCACAAATATGATATATTTTGATGAACAAGGTGTTTTTGGAAGATCGTATTCCAATAAAAATCCGCAAGTTAAAGATATTATAAAGGGAACGCCTTTTTGTCACGCTCCCTGTATGGTAAGAAAGCACGCATACGATGCTGTTGATGGGTATTCAGTTGATAAGAAATTACTTCGAGTGGAGGATTATCATTTATGGATAAAGATGTATGCCAATGGATACAGAGGATACAATATTCAAGAAACGCTATATCAAATGCGTGATGATAGAAATGCGATAAAGAGACGTAAATTTAAATATAGAATAAATGAAGCTTATGTGAAATTAGTGGCTGTAAAGTTATTAAATTTGCCAAAATGGTATTTAATATATTCATTAGGACCTATAATAGTGGGAATGATACCTGAAATCATGTACGAGAAATTGCATAAAAAAAGATTGAGTCACAATGCCTCTATAGGAGAAAAATAATGATACCTAAAATAATACACTATTGTTGGTTTGGAGAAAGAAAGAAACCAACGTTTGTAAAGAAATGTATAAATAGTTGGAAAAAGCATTGCCCAGACTATAAATTTGTGGAGTGGGGAAATAATAATTTTGATATTAATTGTAATCCGTATGTAAGTGAGGCGTATAATAGAAGAAAATATGCCTTTGTTTCTGATTACGTTAGACTATATGCACTTTATAATTATGGCGGAATATATATGGATACAGATGTTGAAGTGTTTAAGAGTTTTGATAATATTCTTGATAATAAATGTGTTTTTGGTTTTGAAGAATGTAACTACATAGCTACGAGTTTTATGGCAGCAGAAAAGGGAAATAAATTTATAGAGAAATTTTTTGAATTATATAAAAGTTTAAATTTTAAAAATGCAGATGGATCTTTGAATATGAAAACTAATGTAGAGCGACTGACTGAATTGCTGTTGCAAGAAGGTTTGCAGAGAAATAATTCATTGCAAACAGTATCTGATATTAAGATTTATCCTAAGGAGTATTTTTCACCATATGATTATATAAATTGTGTAAAACATATAACTAAAAATAGCTATTGTATGCATCATTTTTATGTATCATGGATGCCTATAACTGAACGATTCAAAAAAAGTATAAAAAAAATAATAGCTATGACAGTCGGTGATAATTTTACAAAATTTTTAAGAGGGAAATTTTCAGATCATGAATAGTATTAAATACATGTTAAAAAATTTGGTTTTTCGTATGCGTGGTGACTATACAACGGAAAAATTAATTTTAATGGGGCTTAAAGTTGGAAAAAATTTTACGAGGATGAATGGTACGATATTGGATCCATCACATTGTTGGTTAATTACTATCGGTGACAATGTAACAATAGCACCACGTGTGCATATTTTAGCGCATGATGCAAGTACATGTTCTATAGTAGGATATGCAAAGATAGGAAGAGTGAATATAGGAAATAACGTTTTTATTGGTGCAGAGTCAATTGTATTACCTAATACATCTATAGGAAACGATGTTGTAATTGGTGCAGGTAGTGTTGTTACAAAAAATATTCCTTCAGGGAGCGTTGCTGTCGGTAATCCCGCCAGGATTATAATGTCATATAATGATTATTGTCAGAAAATAAAATCAAAATTGTTAGAATCACCTATATATGATGAAAGCTATACTTTAAGAAGCAGAGAATTATCAGAGCAAAAGAAAATGGAAATGTATAATGATTTGAATAATACTATTGGTTTCGTAAAATAAATTAGGGGATAAATTATGGATGATGAATTAATAACAATAATGACGCCTACATATAACAGAGCAAATTTATTAAAGCGCTTGTATGAAAGTCTTTTGGAACAGAAAAATACTAATTTTGAATGGTTGATAGTAGATGATGGTTCAACAGATAATACAAAAAGCTTAGTAGATAAATTGATAAATAAACGCAAAATCAAAATAAGATATATATTTCAGAAAAATGGTGGGAAATATAAAGCTTTTAATACCGGTATAGAAGCTGCGAATGGGAAGCTGTTTTTTTGCGTGGATTCAGATGATGTATTGGCATCGGATGTTATAGATTTGATAGAAATGTCATGGCATAAGATAAAAAACTTGCAAAATGTTTCAGGAATTTTGGCTTTAAAAGTAGATTCAAAAGGCATTTT
The DNA here is from genome assembly GCA_905215805.1 of uncultured bacterium. Lineage (GTDB taxonomy): Bacteria > Bacillota > Clostridia > UBA1381 > UBA1381 > UMGS1958. The sequence continues at coordinate 23,132 of CAJMRL010000003.1, forward strand.
GTTATCAGATAGAATCCCAGAGGGTTTAAAATTAGAACATTTATACAGTTTGAATACGATTTATAATATTAAAGGAGAATTTTCTTTAGTATATAAAACAGAAATATTAAAAGAGTATAAATTTCCAGATGTTTCTCCTGAGAAATTTGTTGGAGAATGTGTTTTATATGATCAAATAGATAAAAGTTATAAAATGTATATTGTAAATAGTATTTTTACTATATGTGAATATCAATCAGATGGCTATACAAACAATATTGTATCAAATATGATAAAAAACCCTACTGGGTATAAAATATATTATTCGCAGAGAATTGATATGGCAAATACTTTAAAAGAAAGAATTTCTTATATAGTAAGATATAATGCTTTTGCAAAAATGTCAAAGGATAAAAGATATATGTATAAAGGAAAATATAGTATATTAGTTAAGTTATTTAGCATTACCGGAGTGCTTGGTAAAAAATATTATTATAGAAAGATGAAGTAATATGAAGCCATATAGATTGATATTTATTACAGTGATTTCATTAATGGGAGCTATATCGTTTATCAATAACTCAGGATATGCACTTAACATTGGAAGCGGTGATAAAACAGCATATACATTATTGGCTGTTTCGAGTGTGATTGCAATAGTATCTATGACACGATCAACTAAAATAAATAAAAAGGATATTCTATTTTGTGCTGCTACTGTGATTATATATTTTGTCAGACCATATTTTGCAGGTTACGGAATAGATGGATTTAGATTTATTACCTATTTTTTATCTATTTATATAGTATCAAAATTATGTTTTGATGAAATAAATCTAAATTTCTTATGTATTTGTTATGGTTTGCTGACCGGAGTTATACTGTTTGTGTGCAATTTTGGAAGCATACTAAAGGGATGGAATCCAAATTCTTTAGCAATACAAGCATTTCAAATGCTGGCAATATTTTGTATTGGATATAATACCGATTTTAAACGTATTAAACTTAACGGTGGAGTATGGATCGCGAGACTACGGATTTTAATATTTTGGGGATTAATTATATATGCAACCATATTGATGGAAACATTGGAATGTCGTTCTGCGAGTATATCCTGTATCGTTACAGCAATATTAATGATAAAAAATAATTTTTTTGCAAAGTTGTTAAAAAATAAAAAGGTGCTGTTAGTGTTAATTTTAGCCCCGTGCATTATAGCTTTTTTTGTTGTATATATATCGGATTGGTCGCAGATTGAGCAGTTAAATGAATGGAGCATACGCCAGTTTCAAAAAACTATTTTTAATGGAAGAGACCGTATATGGGAAAGTGGATTGAGAATTTTTTATGCAAATTTGATATATGGAACAGGAAATTTAAATTACGGCAACTGGCATAACAGTGCTATTGCATGCTTGACCACATTTGGAATAGTTGGATATTTTATTTATGTAAAGGTATTTTACAATGCGTTATCGAAAGCATCCTTTTATATGAATGATGTTTTTGTGCGGAAAGCAACAATAGTATTTTTGATTGTAAATTTTCAGCAGGCGTTTGAAAATACAATATGTCAAAGTAAATTAATGATACTGCACCCGTTTATGATATTGGGAATAATATTAGGAAGGATTGCGTATTTGAAATATGAGAATAGGAGTAAGTATAATAGTACCGGTATACAATACCGGAAGTTATCTTCATAAATGTATAAGATCAATATTAAATCAATCGTTAAAAGACATTGAATTAATTTTAGTGGATGATGGTTCAACAGATAACAGCAAAGGAATTTGTGATTGGTATGCAGAAAAAGATAAGCGTGTAAAGGTTATACATAAACAAAATGAAGGAGTAAGTGTTGCCAGAAATATAGGAATCGCTAATGCTGTTGGAGAATACATAGGATTTGTAGACTCAGATGACTGGATTGATCCTGACATGTATGAAGTATTGTACTTAAAGGCTAAAGAACAGAAAGCTGATATTGTAATGTGCGATGCTGTAACTAAGTATGACGATAAGCCTGATGAAGAGGATACAATAAAACAATTGGACAAAGATATAAAACTTAGTAAAAATAATATAAACCCGGCACTCTTACTGGAATTGGCGGGATCTGCGTGGAGATGTATATACAAAAGAGATTTAGTAGTTAAGAATAACATTTTATTTACAACTGGACTGAAGTTTTCAGAGGACAGAATATTTAATATTCTTGCAATGGGATTTTCAGGTTCAATGTATTATATAAAGTTTCCATATTATAATCGATATATCCGAAGAGGGAGTGCTGTAAATAAATATTATGAAAATATGATAGATATTGTCATGGATGCAAGACGCGGTATTATGAGAGCTTTAGATGAAGCATGGGGTGGGGAAAAGAGTTATAAGGATATGTATGAAAACCAGACAATAGGTTTAAGTTATGCTGCTATTAATAATACATTTTATAAAGACTCTAAAAATAGCTTTTCAGAAAAATATAAAGCAGTGAAAAAGATTTGTAATATGTCTGAATTAAGAAATGCAATAAAGCTTCTTGGTCGTAGTGATATTAGATCAAGATTGATAATAAATAAAAATGCCGCAGCGTTATGTTGTATAGCAAAATGTTTGAATATAAAATACAGGAGATAGTTATGCCAAAAATAAGTGTAGTAATGCCGGTGTATAACGGCGAGAAGTTCTTAAGAGAAGCAATTGACAGTATTCTTAATCAAACTTTTTCTGATTTTGAATTTATAATAATAAATGATGCGTCGACAGATTCTACTGAGGATATTATAAAATCTTACGATGATAAACGGATTGTCTATTTAAAAAATAGCAGTAATTTAGGAGTAGCATGCTCTTTAAATAATGGTTTGGATATTGCAAGAGGAGAGTATATTGCAAGAATGGATGCTGACGATATATCTTTGCCGGAACGTTTTGCAAAACAAGTTGCTTTTATGGATAAACATAAAGATATTGGTGTTTGTGGAACATGGATAGAATTTTTTGGAGAAAGAAAAGGCATTTTTAAAAATACAGTTGGTAAAAAACAAACAAAGATTGATATGTTGTTTTCATCATGCATTGCACATCCATCTGTTATTATAAGAAAAGCAATATTAGAAAAATATGATTTTTTTTATAATAAAAATTATGAACAGGTTGAAGATTATGAATTGTGGTGTCGAATATCTAGACATTATGATATAGACAATATACCGGAAGCATTGCTGAAATATCGTTGTCATGATAAACAAGTGACACAAAATATTACTACAGATTTTATTGAAAAAATGGGGACATTAAAAAAGAATATATTATTATATTATAATGTAGACTTTACAAGACCAGAATTAGAAGCTTATACAAAATATTGTTTGGGAATATCTTTGGGAAAAAAAGAGAATAGATATCTTTTTAATCTATTGGAAAAAATATATATTATTAATAATAATAACTTTTTTTTCGATAAATTAACCTTAAGGAATACATTCAAAACTATATTAATAAGATATATTCAATTAAATAAAGATTGTGCTAAAGAATTGTGTAAAAATTATAGCTATATAAATATGATAGATATATATTTATATAAAATAAAAACGCTTTTAGGAAACACAGTAAGGAGAGTATAATTGAAAGCTTTAATTAGTATTATTGTTCCTGTGTATAATATAAAACAATATATACAAAATTGTATAAAAAGCTTGCTAAATCAGACTTATAAAAATATAGAGATAATTCTTGTAGACGATGGTTCAACAGACGGATCCGATGAATTATGCAATAAAATTAAAAATACCGATATTCGCATAAAAGTTATACATAAGGTGAATGGAGGATTATCATCAGCAAGAAACGCAGGAATTGATATTGCAAGCGGTGATTATGTAATGTTTGTAGATGGAGACGATTATCTTGCTGAAAATGCAGTTGAGATTTTGCTTAAAAAAAATGAAAATTATAATGCAGATATAGTCCAATTTTATTATGAAGAAACGAATGATAAATATAGGAAAATATATGATGATGGAGCAGGAGAAGAATTGTATATTAACGATACAAAAACAATGTTTGAGTTAATGTATAAAATAGGGGGAACGGCAGTATCGGCTTGTACTAAGCTATATAAGCGATCATTATTTAAAGAGCTTCGCTTTAAGGAAGGTATATTACATGAAGACGAATATATGAGTACATATATGCTTCAGAAGGCAGAATCTATATTGTATATATCTAATAAACTTTACTTTTATGTAGTGCGTCAAGGAAGTATAATTAATTCATACTTTTCAAAACCAAAGATGGATATATTTTTTGTACTTGAAGATAGAATAGAAGAATTAAAGAAACTAAATTTTGATGAGTTTGTAGAAAATGAAAAATTACGATATTGTTCAACATATATGCGTCTATGGTGTGAGGCTAAAAACATGAGTGATACAGAATCATGTAAAATAATGGAAGCAAAGATTAAAAGATTTTTGCACAAATACAGAATAAGGATATATAAAATCAAAGATTTATTATACATTCTATATCGAATTAATCCTAAATTTGTATATTTCTATTATTATTTGCGTAAAATGCGTAATAATCTATTGAGAAGGAAAATGAGATGATAAAGATAAAAAATTTAAAGGCAAAGATTGAGAATAAGTATCAATGCTATAAACGTAGGAAAGGACTTAAATATAAAGATTTTTCTATTATTTCAAATAATTGTTGGGGAGGTTTTATATATCAAATGTTTGGAATGAAATATACCACTCCTACAATTGGACTTTTTATGATGGAAAGTGATTATATAAAGTTTTTGGAAAAATTAAAGGTATATTTAGAAAAAGATCTTGTTTTTATAAGACCTGAACAGTCAAGATTTTATAATCAGATTACAGATAACGGGAAAAAGCCCATAAAATATCCTGTTGCCAAACTTGGAGATATTGATATATTTTTTATGCATTATACTTCACAAGAAGAAGCATCAACAAAGTGGAATAGAAGAAAAATGAGGATAAATTTTGACAGGCTAATTATTAAAATGTCAGAAAGAAACGATTGCAGTCCGGAAATAATAAGTAGATTTGTAAGGCTTCCGTATAAAAATAAAATTTGTTTTACTGCAAATTCATATAATTATCCTGAGTGTGTACAAATAGAAAAACTTATGGATTTAAATAAAAATGGCGGCGATGAAACCCCATATACTTTGGAAAAAATAAATATATATAATGTAATAAATAATATCAGAGGGATTTAATATGCGCATAAAAAATTCAATGAATAATATAATGACAGGTCTAATAGGACAGATCATAGTATTATTAACCGGTTTTGTTTCCAGAACCGTATTTATAAAAGTATTAGGTTCAACTTATTTAGGTGTAAGCGGGCTGTTTTCTAATATATTGACAGTTTTATCTTTTGCAGAGCTTGGTATAGGGCAAGCTATTATTTTTAGTTTGTATAAGCCCATTGCAGTAAAAGATGAAAATAAAATTTGTTCATTAATGCAGCTTTATGCTAGAGTTTATAGGATACTATTCTTTATAGTCTTAGGATTAGGTCTGGCAATTTTACCGTTTTTAGGGTATATAATTAAGGACATTAATGAGATTCCTAATATCAGAATAATATATGTTATGTATGTTATTAACTCTGCAATGTCATATTTATTTGCGTATAAAGGAACTTTTATAACGGCATGCCAGAAAAATTATCTATTAAATATAATTAATTTTATAGCGAATATATTAATGACCATAATACAAATTATAGGTTTATTTGTATTTAAAAATTATTTGGTGTATCTTGGAATACAGATAGGTTTTGGAATATTGCAAAATATGTTTACATATTTTTATGCAGATAAACTTTTTCCTTTTTTAAAACGAAAAGATGTGACACCATTACCAACGGAAGAAAAGAATAAAATAAAAAAGAATGTAGGAGCTTTGATTTTATATAAAATTGGTACATTAGCATTGAATTCTACGGATAATATTATTATTTCTGCTTATGTTGGGATTGTTACGGTAGGCTTATATTCAAACTATTTGTTATTGTCTACTTCAGTGACGGGATTTCTTTCAACTATATTTGGAAATTTGACTGCAAGTATAGGAAATTTGAATGCAAATGATGATGTTGAAAAAAAATACTTTATATTTAGAACGATTAACCTTGCAACGTTTTGGTTTTATGCATTATGTGCAATATGTTTATATATATGTATGACCCCGTTTATTAATATATGGATTGGCAGTGAATATATATTGCCTGATTCGGTTTCGCTTATAATTTCAATTAATGTATATATTGCAGGTATGCTGTATGCTCCTTTTAATTATAGGCAGACGATGGGTCTGTTTGTAGAGGGGAAAATGCGTCCCATAATTTCTGCAATAATAAACATTGTAGTATCGATAGCTTTTGTAAAAGTGTGGGGGTTGGCAGGTGTGTTATGGGGAACGGCTGTAGCAAGGCTGTCAACTAATGTATGGTTTGATCCATATCTTGTATATAAAAAAGGACTCGGGGTTTCACCGGTAAAATATATGACAGATTATTTAATAAAATTTATAATATTTGTAGGAACAGGATTCTTGTGTGTTTGTATATCAGGTATGATCCAGTCCGGAAATATTATATACGTAGCCTTAAAGGGAGTAACAGCATTTATAATGTGTAACATTGTTTTTTTAGCAATATATTATCGTTCTGAAGAATTTAAATATTTGTTAGATATAGTAAAAAATATGAAAAGTATAATGAGAAATAAGTAATTATAAATGCGATAACAAAAATAAAGGAAATAAGACATAAATTTTATATATTTTATGTCAGAAAATTACTTATCGAGAAAAATAATTGTATGGATTTTTAATTAAAAACAAAAGACAGATGGAATAAAAATTAATTAATAGATTGAATAAAATGATTTATATTGTATAAAAAATTTCGGCGTTAATTAATGGCAGTAATATAGCACAAAGATTTAGTGAATAGTTGAAAAATTATTAGATTGATTATATGATATAGATGAATGCTCGTGATAAAATATTGTTTAATTAAAAACAGAAAAAGGAAAGTAGATTTGTTATGAAAAGACAAAGAGATATAGATGCGCTTAAGGGATTTGGAATTTTATTAGTAGTGTTAGGACATGTAAATCCAGGGTTTTATATAGAAAAATGGATATATTCATTTCATATGTTTTTATTTTTCTTTTTAGCTGGAATCACTTTTAGCAAAAAAGGATTTAAAACAAGACTGATGTTAGATATAAAAAACCTACTTTTTCCCTATTTATTTTGGAATGGAATTTGTATAATGTTTAGTCTGATCATAGGAGAATATTCTATTGCTGATGCTCTGAAGTATCTTTTATTTATAGAAAAGGTTAGCTGGAATGCGCCTATATGGTTTTTAGTTGTGTTATTTTTTTTAAGAGTATTAGGAGAGGTAGTATTATCTACGAATACTAAATTATGTGATAGGGTGAAATATATTTGTAGTTTATTGATAGCATTTATTTTGGGATATATATGCGTTTTTCCGCGATTTTTAGGTTTTGATATTGTGCCCACAGTTTTTATATTTTTTTGTTTAGGATATATATATAAAATGAACAATAAAAATATAAATATATTTTTTATTATTTTTTTGATTGGGCTAAATGTTTATTTAAGTTTTATCAATGAACGAATATCGGTGTACGGAAATTATTATGGGAGATATGTTATTGCTGTTATTGCTGGAGTATGCGGTGTTTTGGCGTGCTATTACACTGCTAAAAGATTATATGCAAGATTTAGATTACGTATTCTCGAAATTTTAGGAATATATAGTTTTAACATTATGTGTTCACATTATTTGATATTAAGATTTTTTAATTATTTGAGTATTCAATTATGTGGTTATGATTTATGGCATTCTGTCTCAATAATAAAAGCTATATTGGTGACTGTCATGGTCATTGTACTTGAATTACTGTTGGTATATATAATGAAAAAGTTTAGAATACCAAGCACAAAGATATGGAGGATTGGAAAAATACAATGAGTTTTATAAAATGGGTCAAGAAGATGAGACATAAGGTTTTAATAAAATGGTATTCGTTTATGCCAATAAAAAAAAATAAAATAATTGTATGGGCAAATAGCTTTAAGCAATATGGATGCAGTCCCAAATACATCACAGAATATCTTTTAAAATATTATCCTGGGAAATATGATATTGTATGGGTTTTTGATTATAAAGCAAAAATTCCAAGTGATTTGCATAATAAAGTTAGAATAGTATACTATTTTTCTATTCCATATCTAAAAGAATTACATACAGCAAAATTTATTATATGTAATATGAGAATGGGAGAGGCACATTATTGGCATAAAAGAAAAGGACAAATATATATACAGACATGGCATAGTTCAATAAGGTTAAAAAAAATAGAAAAAGATGCAGAACAAAGTTTAGGTTTAGAATATATCAAACAAGCTAAAAAAGATTCAGAAAGAATTGATATTCTTATATCAGGTTGTGATTTTAGCACAAAGATTTTTAAAAAATCATTTTGGTATAACGGAGCAATAATGAAATCAGGTACCCCTAGATGTGATATATTATTCGGAGATACATCGGCAGTAAGAAATAAAGTATTTAAGAATTATAACATAGATGCAGACTATAAAATAGTACTATATGCGCCAACCTTTAGAACTGGAAAAACAGCAGATTTGCATAATATTAAAGCAAAAAAAATTGTTGAAGCTTTAGGAGAAAAATTTGGCGGAAAGTGGGTATTTGCTTATAGATTACATCCTAATATATTAAGCGATTATATATTTAATATGGAAGAAGCTATTGATGCTACTAATTATTCAGATATGCAGGAATTAATTGCAGCATCGGATATTTTAATCACAGATTATTCTTCATGTATGTTTGATATGCTTATTGCAGGTAAAAAATGTATATTATATACACCTGATATAGATAAATATATAAAAAATGAGCGTGGGTTGTATTTTAATTTTGAAGAATTACCATTTCCTTTAGCCAGATCAAATGAGGAATTAAGAAAGAAAATTATAGAATTTAATGATATTGATTATGAGAAAAAGAAAAACGAATTTTTGAGTAGGATAGGTTCATATGAATCAGGTTCTGCATCTAAAATGGTAGCGAAATTTATTGAGGAGAAGTGCAATGAATAATAAGATTATAGGATATACAACAGGAGTATTTGATTTATTCCATATAGGGCATTTGAATATTTTAAAAAGAGCCAAAGAGCAATGTGATTATCTTATTGTTGGAGTAAGTACAGATGAATTGGTAAAAGAATATAAAAACAAAGTGCCGATAATCCCATACAATGAACGGAAAAGTATAGTTGAGGCTATAAGGTATGTTGATAAAGTTGTACCTCAGGAAACAAGAGATAAATTAGCAGCATGGGAAAAATATAGATTTGACAAAATGTTTGTTGGAGATGACTGGAAGGGTAGTGAACTGTTTAACAATCTTGAAGTGAAATTTAAAACAAGAAATGTTGATATTATATATTTTCCATATACAAAGGGAACGTCATCTACATATTTAAGAAGCGTTTTAGATAGCTTAAAGAAATAAAGATTTATATATAGTGATTTTTAATAAGACTATATCGATATTAATACTGGAGATAGATTTTTATGTCTACATACAAAATTTTTCTCTCACAAAAGCTAATTTACAAAAAAGCATCACATTCTTCTGTTTATAAGAACAGCCTTCGGAAATATGATTAAAGAAAAAACGTATAAAAAGGTAAAGCATATGAATCCAGAAAATATACAGCTTATGAATTTATTAACATCACATATCCTTGAACAGGACGGTGTGAGAATTATACCGAATGTAGACTGGCACCGGCTTATATCAATTGCGGAACGCCAGAATATACTTGAGATGATAGGTGATAAATTACTTGGCATTAAGGAACAAGCGCTATTTACATCTGAAGAGTCGCAGAATTTGTATATGCGGATAATGAAACGGATCTATCTTACTTCAAAAAAATTTGAACGTGCCATTAATATGCTTGAACTTATGCACCAAAACGGAATAAGAGTCATAGTGTTAAAAGGGTGCGCAGTGCGGGATTTGTATCCTGTTCCGGAATGGCGTACTATGGGAGATATAGATATATTAATTGCACCCTGTGACATGAAAAGAGCAAAAGCTCTTTTTGAAGAACACGGATATGAAGTAAAAGGTACACCAAAAAGAGAATTTGATTGTTACAAAGACAAAAATATTCCTTGGGAAATCAAATGCACATTGGAGGCGGAATTTAAAGATAGTTATGTAAAGTGGGATAAGATGTATTTTGACAGTGTACAACCATGGAAATACAATCAATATATGCCTTTGTCAACCTTGCTTTTTCAGCATATTATCATACATACGGCCGGGAATTTAAGCACGGTCGGAGCAGGGGTCAGAAATTTATGTGACATTGCTCTATGTATGATGAAGCTTACCGATATTGATTTTTCTTCTGTAAAGCAGACATGCGAAGAAGAAGGATATATTAAAGTATATAATGCGTTAATGAATTGTGTGCGGTATTGGTTTGATATCGATATATCTCATACAGGAGCTGAATTGCTTCCAAATGAGGCGGTTGAAAACATAACAGAATATATGTTGAGTGAAACGATTTACGGAAAGCGTAATGCAGATAATCGTTTAATTAATTGGACACTGCGCCGCGATGAATCCATATCGCCTTGGAGAAAGGTGTTTTTTCCAAGTATAAAGCTGCTGAAAATGCCGTATCCATATTTGAAAAAGTATCCGTTTCTGCTTCCGGCTGCATGGATTCAACGTGGATATGATGCCGTATTTAAGCAAAAAATACCGGTTAGCCAGATGATTAAAGGCGCCAAGGAAAGCGTTGATTATGCAAAGGAACATGAAGAGTATATGAAGAAATTGGGGTTAAAATAAAATTGAAGTTATACAAAAATATTTGGTATTAAAGTGAGAAGAATAACGAACGAAATTTCTGCCATGGAGCAGAGAATTACCAAGCAATTGTAAAAAGGTCTGAGCAAGTCTATAGAGTTGCCCGGATCTTTTTTTGTATAGATATAACTAATTATTGATCGGATACGCATAACCGTTTATCACAACGGATATGACGTTGCTTTATAAAATTATATTAGGTAAAAAATATTATTTTTTGAAACTATTTTAATTGTTTTACTGTATATAATAGTGTACAACATAAAATGACGTTATTTTAAAGAGGTGGCATTATGACCGAAGATGAAAAGTTGATACATAATATCAGACGAAAGCGGCGCGGAGCTTTAGACAAAGTAATTGATTTATATACTCCATATGTCGGAACAGTGATATATAATGTGATAGGTTCAGCTATGACAAAGGAAGATATGGAGGAAGTAATATTAGACACTTTTGTTTCATTATGGCGAAACGCTGATAAATTTGACAGTCAAAAGGGCTGCCTTCGTACATATTTAGAAACAATGGCGCGTAATCTTGCAAAAAATAAGCTTGCTTCTCAAAATATAAACGCGGAACTTACAGAAAATATTATTGCGGTTCATAGCGAGCCGTATAATAAAATCGAACAGGACGAGGAACGCGAGGTTATGATACAGGCTATCAATGAGTTGGGTGAACCGGATAGTGAAATATTTATGAGATATTACTATTACGATGAAAAAATATCTCATATTGCAAAGACGATGAGCATACCGGCCAATACAGTTAAAACAAAACTTGCAAGAGGACGCAGGAAACTAAAAGGGATATTGCAAAGGAGGAATGGCAATGAGTAAGAGATTGAATGATTTAGGCACTTCTGTTGACTTAAAATTTGATACAAAAAAAATAAAAGCTCAGGCTAATGAGATCCTTAATGCAGAACCTGAAGAAAGGAAGATTTTTATGAAACATAAAAAGGTAAAAATCGCTCTTATTGCTGCGGTGATAACTATGTTGGGTTTCGCTACAGCATTTGCAGGCGGCGGTCTTATATCGTATTTTCAGTCGGATAAGGCGGTTGAATTAACAAATGTTGAAGAACTTGAAAAGCATAATGAAAAAATCGATATATCGCTTTCACAAGAGGGATATACATTAACACTTGATAACTTAGCTATTGACGATAACTTTTTACATGTTTTCTACACCATCACAAGCCAAGAAGGCAAAATATGGGAGAATAAAAACATAAGACCATCCATTAACTGCCGTATAAATGGGCATCTTGCAGGGAATGGAAATGGAGGTGACACACACGGATATTATGTTGATGACTATACTTATAAAAACGTTGTAAAATATAATATTTCACAGATGGATATTCCCGAAGAGTTTACTTTTGAAATGTATTCATCGCCGAGATATGATGAGCTGTCAAATTTTGAGGACGGTTATTTGTATCGGGAATATTTGAATTTAACCGAGGAAGATAAGTCCAAGTTAGTGTATATTTCTCTTGAAACAAAAAAATCAACAATAGAAACAGAAAATATAAATTATGAACCGAATCAGCAGTTTATATATCCGGATTTTGACGGCGATGATGCTGTTGGTGAAATTTCAAAGGTCGTATTTTCACCGTTTGGTAGTCAATTTGTTGTAACGGATAACAACGGTGGACTGGGTGCGAGACGAATCATGGATATGGCAATGCAAGATGATAATGGAGAGTTTCTTGATATTTTAATATCAAGTCTTACAGGAGCGGAGGCAGACGAAAACGGTGATTTTATTGAGATATTACCCGAAACGGTCGAAGCAAATAAGACATACTCCAATTCCATTGAATTTATGAAGGGTAAAGCAGATATGAAGTATTTTACTCTTATCCCCACAAAGGGAGCAAATAAAAGCAAGAGTAATATAGAGCAGGAAATAGGCGAATATCCGCTTACTTATGAGATCAATGAATATGGAAAAATTGTTGTGACGGGAGTTGTTATTAAAGATGGAGGTATCGATGTTCACTATTACAAAGACGGCTATGTAAAAGGCAATCCCGAATTTGTGTTCCTTGATGAAAACGGTAATAATATTAAAATCGGAAATATGCCGGCAACAGATTATCAAGTTCATCATGATACCAATTCTTACACATTCACATGCTATTATTTTGATTTTGATGATAACGGCAGAATGCCGCTTCCTTCAGATGGCAGTTTAAGCAGGGAAAATCTTGAACAACGTTTAGTTTCATTAGAGGTAATCGCTGACAACAGTTATACTTTGGATTATGATAATGCCATTCGAGTGGAGTTTAAATAACTTTTTTCAATAAACATACAGCTCGGCAGGAAAAATCCTGCCGGGCTTTTCTATTATAATTGTATTATCTGACCGAGTAACCAATATAAATATTAATGAAAGGAAGTGTATGAGTATGAATAGAAAAAAACAGGAGTACAAAGTGTATGTAAATTTTAAAAGCAAAGATGAACAAGACAGAAGATATGCGCTGAACCGTAAGCTGGCAGGAATAATCAATCTTGAAGAAAACGGAGTGTGGCGGAATGCGATGCACTGAGCATAAGCCGAAACCGGGCATAAAAAACGGAGCGACATAATATCGCTCCGATGTGATTTATTGCTTTTTCGCCTTTACCGCTTTTGCCATTCTTGGAATGTCAAGTATCAATGTTACAACCAGTCCCAGTACTATTATTCCCGTCATTACAGGCACATTTCCCGGTTCAGGTGCAGGTAGCTCCAGGAATGACGAGAACAGAAGTATCGCCGCCGTGAAACCTACGATTGATATTACCGCAAGCGCCAGTCTGAATTTATTGAACGGCATACTTGCTTTTACAACACCCAACAGACTCACAGCGCCTACCGTTAAGTAGATTATAAGCGATACCTGCGAATCCGAGATACCCATATTGAGGCTCAGTATATAGAGCACTATATAGCTTATCAGTATCGCGAGTGCGTTCGGCATTGCCGACCGCAGGGCATTGTTGAGGAAGGTACCATGCACTTGCTTGTCGTTCTGCTCAAATGACATGAAGAATGCCGGGAATCCTTCGATCACCGCATCTATAAGTGTTATCTGCAGCGGTATGAACGGAAAATCGGTGTTCAGGAATATACAGAGTATGCTTATAAGCACGGAATATATCGTTTTTATAAAGAACACACCGGCTGATTTTGTGAGGTTGTTTATAACTCTTCGTCCTTCGGCAATTACGTCCTTGAGTACGGAGAAGTCTGAATCGAGCAGAACGAGCTGCGCTGTCTGTCTTGCCGCATCGCTGCCCTGTCCCACCGCGATCGAACAGTTTGCCTGCTTCATTGCGAGCAGGTCGTTGACTCCGTCGCCGGTCATTGCTACGTTGTGCCCTGCCTTTTGCAGCTCCGACACAAGCATTTTTTTCTGGTTAGGTGTGACCCTGCCAAAGACTGTATATTTTAATGCCGCTTCGGGTATATCTTCATCTCTTACCTTTGTCATGTCAACAGCCATATGAGCATTGTCTATTCCGGCTCTCTGAGCGACAGCCGCGACTGTTGTGGGATCGTCGCCGGAGATGACCTTTACCGCGACACCTTGTTTATAGAAATACTGTATTGTTTCCTGTGCGTTTTTGCGTATCGGGTCGGTGAGTATCACTGCTGCAAGAAGCTCCACCTTTTCGGGATCGACTGAATTGGACGTGACTTCTTCGGCAAGACCTACGACCAGCACACGTTTTCCGCCTTCTGCCTCGTTTCTGAGTTTTGATGGCATTGTGCCCTTGCCGAGCTTTTCATATGCACCCATTACCATGGTTCTTCCGTCAGAAAGCATGACCGCGCTCCATTTCCTGTCGGAGGAAAACGGAACGGTCGAGCTTACGGCAAATGTGTCGCCGCCTTCAAAGTAATCCTTGAGTGCATGGAAGGTTGAGTTATTGTCGGTCGTGTGGTGCACATAAGTGCTCATTAGCTTTGTCACGAGTTCTGTATCGTTGCTGCCGAGCGGGATGATCTTTTCGACTGCCATCTTGCCTTCAGTTATTGTGCCGGTCTTATCAAGACATATCATATCACAGTGCGCAAGATTCTCAAGCGAAAACAAATCTTGGACGAGGATATTTTTCTTTGAAAGTTTTATGACGCCTGCCGCAAGTCCTATGGTTATCAGCAGTACAAGACCCTTCGGCAGCATTCCCAGAAGTGCCGCGGACGTGGAAACAACAGAATCATAGGGGATGTTGTTTCGTATCAGGAGAGCCTGTATAAACATGATCACTCCGACAGGTATGATTATGAAGCCGGTAAATTTTGTGACCTTGCGCATCGACTGCATAAGCTCTGATTTGGCAGACTTTGCTTTCTTGACTTCGTCAACGAGCTTGTTCGCATAGCTGTCCTCATTTGAACAGGTGATTTCGGCGGTGCATTTTCCGGCGATTACCGTACTTCCGGAAAGCAGCTTGTCCCCCGCTTTTTTGATTACCGGTTCCGATTCGCCTGTTAGGATTGCCTCGTTTACCTCTGCATAGCCGTCAAGCATGACGCTGTCGGCACATATCACTTCGCCGCTGTGCAGAAGCAGTATATCGCCCTTTTCGGCATCGTCCGGCATTATCTCGACCTCTTTGCCGTCCTTGAGTATCGTTACCGACGACATTGATAGCAGCGTCAGCTTTTCGATAAGCCGTTTCGCCTTTATCTCCTGAACAATGCCTATGACAGTGTTCAGCGCAATTATAAGGAAGAACAGCAGGTTCGACCATGCTCCGACAAGCGACAGAGCGACTGCGATGATAAAGTTAAGCAGATTGAAAAGGGTGCATACATTGTCCTTTAAGATCTGCGGTATAGTTTTCGCCGCGGAATTTTTTGGCTTGCGCGGCTTAGGTGTATTGGTTTGCATTTTCTGAAAGCTCCTTTAATATATCTGAATTAATGCGCGATCCACGCGCCATTTTATATAATAATATACTAACATTTTTAATTAAAAATGTCAATCCCGTATATATACAATATTTATTGTTTTTTATCGTATTTAATTTACTTTTTAAATATGATAAATATCTCCTATAAGTGTATATCCATTGTCCGTTGCTTGACAATGGATATATTTTTGTATACAATAAAAATATATAATGGGACGGAGCTAAAAGAGAAACTTTATACCATTCGCCGAAACCTTTGAAGGTATAAAGTTCATATAAATTATACTTTTCTCATGGTTTATTTTATTCTTTCATACACAGGCATTATATCTATCGGTGTGGGAGCAGTTATTGTTCTTTCGCCTTCAAAAATATTACCGCTGTGTATATCTTTCCAGCTGCCTTGCGGAAGATATACTTCCCGTTCTTTCATTCCCTGATATAATACCGGCGCAACAAGGTATTTCGAGCCGAACATGTACTGGTCATCAATATCCCAGCACTTCTCATCCTCCGGGAACTCGTAAAACATTGTGCGTATTACCGGAGAACCGTTTTGACTTGCCTCGTCCATAACCGATTTTATGTAGTCCTTCATGCCGAGACGTATATCGAGGTATTTTTTCAGTATCTCATATACATCTTCGCCATAACTCCAAAGCTCGTTCGGTCTTCCGGTCTCCGAAAATCCGCCGCCGTAATCAAGGTCGGATAAATTAGGGATATCATGCGGACCTCTGTCGCCGTGCATTCTCAGCACCGGACAGAATGCCGAAAACTGAAACCAGCGTATAAGAAGCTCGTTAAAATGCTCATCTCTTACATCACCGAAAAATCCGCCTGTATCGGACACCCACCAAGGTATTCCCGCCATTCCTATATTGAGTCCGGCACTGAGCTGGTCGTGGAGCGATACAAAATTCGATTTTATATCACCCGACCAAACGAGCGCGGCATATTTCTGGCTTCCCGCCCAAGCACATCTTAAGAGATTTACTATATCTGTCTGCCCTTCAGCTTTCATTCCCTCATAGAATGCTCTCGCATGTTCTTTTGGATAGCAGTTTCCGACCTTCAGCGCCGGGCCGGTATAATGTCTGTAATTTTCGTGATCATATGCACTATACTCCGGCTCAGCTTCATCAAGCCAAAACATGTCTATGTTGTTTTTATAATAATTTTCCTTTACTTTGCTCCATATAAATTCCCGAGCCTCAGGATTTAACGCATCGTATATAACTGTATCTCCCTGGAAATCAAAACATTGTGCAGAACCGCGTTCTGTCCTTATCAAAAGGCCTTTATCCTGCATTTCTTTGAAATTAACACTTTTTTTATCAACTGTAGGCCATATTGAGACCATGCACCTGACTCCCATTTCTCTGAGCTCATCAGCCATCGCCTTCGAGTCCGGCCAGTATTTTGGATCAAAACTCCAGTCACCCTGTCTTATCCAATGAAAGAAATCTATAACTATAATATCGAGCGGTATTCCTCGGCGCTTATACTCACGTGCGACTTCCAAAACTTCATCCTGAGTCCTGTAACGCAGCTTGCACTGCCAAAGTCCAAGAGCATTTTCAGGGAACTCCGGAGCACGGCCCGTTACCTCTGTATAGTTTTCTATAAGCTTTTTTGGTGTATCGTCAGCAGTTATCCAATAGTCAAGCTCATCGGATAAATTACTGTGCCATTGAGTGTAGTTAGCGCCGAACATGACCTCACCGATACCCGCATTGTTCCACAAAAATCCGTAGCCTTTGTTAGAAATATAAAACGGCACACTTATCTGTGAATTGCGCTGAGCAAGCTCAAGGATGCATCCCTTCAGATCAAGATTAGGCTGCTGATACTGTCCCATTCCGTATATCTTCTCGCCTTTATTTGCTTCAAAGCGTACTGTGATGCTGTAGTCATTCCCGCTTACCGGTTTGAACTCGCGCGCCGTTATTTTCATGCTTGGACTGTGATCATTTGCTCCACGGAAATCTCTGTAATATTCTTTAAGTATGAGTTGTTCTCCGCTGTAGAATTCTATCCAGCCGGACTTGAAAAACATGCAGCTTATTTTTCCGTTTTTGATAACAGCACCTTCTTCGGTGATCGTTACTTCCGCCTTTGTCTCGGTCGCAGACAGTGCGTTATCGCTGCCGTTAAACTCTGCATTCTGTGTAGCTCTGACACGCAGTGCGTTGGTACCCCATGCCTCTATCATAACTGTTTCGTTTCCTTGCTTGGCTATGAGCTTGTTGTTTTTATCAAAAAAATACATATTAACCTCCTATGCAGTATTTACATTGCGCAACATATATGATATAATATGATTATATTAAAAATATACGCAAATTTCTATAACAATTTTGACGATTTATAAAACGATATTGACGAGGTTATATTATGAGAAGGGATTTACTCGATGAGCATGTGATGCACGGCACCATAGGTTTCCCGGTTGGGATATATGATGTTTTTAAAGAGAGTGCAGACGGCGTTATATTTACCGTTCACTATCATAGGGAACTTGAATTGTTCATCGCGGAAAAAAGAGGTATCAGACTGCAGCTTGAAGGCGAAACATATGATCTTGAAGCAGGACAAGGGATGTTTATAAATTCAGGCATTCTGCATTCTACTTTCACATCTGAAAATGATTTTAAATTTCTTGCGATCGTTTTTACTCCGGAGTTTATATCTCCGAAAAATGAGGAATTATACGAAAAATATATCAGGCCTATAATAAAAGGACAAGTGTCATTCCCGGTTTTGCTAAGCGATGAGGCTATAGGACTTGCGCGCGGGATAAATGAGAGGTTTAAAGAAAAGAAGCGAGGTTACGAGCTTTATATAAAAAGCGATCTTACACGTATAATGGCGGAAATTGCCGAAGCTTCTGTGAACATCGGAAATTACAAAAAAGATACAAAGACCGATAACATTAAAAGTACGCTTGACTTTATACATATGTATTATCAAAAAGCGATAACTCTTCAGGATCTGGCGGAACACGCACATATGAGCAGGGAATATTTGTGCCGTGTATTCAAAGAGGTATCCGATATCTCACCTATCACTTATTTAAACAGGTACAGGATAATGAAGAGTGCAGAAATGCTGCGAAACAGCCAAAAGAGCATATCAGAGACCGCGATTGAATGCGGATTTAACGGCAGCAGTTATTTCAATAAACTTTTTTTGCGTTTTATGAAATGCACGCCGGGTGAATACCGTAAAATGTATCGGAACACAAATCCAAATTGATAACAGGCGGTTTATTTGTTCTTATTATGTAAAGACGTGGTAAATTAGAAATTAAATATGAATAGGCTTATAATTATTCTTGGATAGTTACATTTTGATAGTCAAAAAATATGGTCTATACAGGGTAGGTGCGGTTGAACCTACGCATTCCTTATTAGGGATACAGAAGTCATAGGAGGGGATAAGCAGCTGCACACGACGTTCGAGTTTAATTATAGAGAATATTCCCAAGGAAACAAATACGCGTTTTGCTTCGTTGCCGGATACTATAGCATCGTCAAACACACGGCACACCGATTCAGGTACGGAAGCTATATCAAAGTCATCATCACAGCAGCAGCTGCGCTTATCGCGTACATCCACTATTTTTGCGCCCAGTGTTATAGGGTCAACAACTTCAACAACAGCGTGTGGCATATTTGTTTTTTTCCAAAGCTGAGGGTCGAAGGCGTCTTCCTTGTACTTACTTTCAAATACCTTTGCATTTCCCTCGGAGCCGAAAAGAATTACCTTCTTATCGAAAGTGCTGAGTCCTTCAACGGTTGCCGGCCTTCCCACTCCCGTAAATACCGCAAGAGTTATGCGGAAGAAATATTTTAAGTCTACCGAATAAAATCCACGGTTGAACGGCACAGGCTCAATGTCTGAAAATACCCATATTATCTCCGCTTTGGTACATTTTACGTTGATAGCTCTGTCAATAATATCCTGGCAGGCAGCGGTGAAATATACACGAATATTTTCCAGACAATCCTTATCCCGGCAGCTATCATATATTTTATCTGTATGTATGCACACTGCTTCACGGAAGTCGGTGCCGCATTCAGGCCGCTGATTAGGCTTGCAGCAGTCGTTATTATCGAATTTTTTCTCTGACATAAAAACACTCCTTTCAGGTTTAGGGCAATTACTTTAATGCCCACGGGATTTTCCCTATGCCGTATAATATGAGAACCCTTATAAAAGTGTTACACGCAAAATATCTGCGTATGTAAAAGTAACAAAAAAACGACAAAAATAGCATTTAGATTGTGAAGAATTTAACTTGACACTTTTTGTAACGGGTGGTATAATACTAAACAAGAAAAGCCGATACAATGATGTACCGAATAAGAGGGGGCAGAGTAGTATCGGCTTTTTTATGCACAAAAATATACATTTAGCGAAAAGGAGGTGCATTGCATGGAGGAGCTTGTAACCGAAATTAATGAGAAGCTTAACGTGCAGGACGCATTTACCATTCCGGTTCTGGGCGGTATACATGTGACAGAAACGGTTGTGGTAATGTGGATCATTATGGCTGTTATGATTATAGCGGCTTTTCTGCTTACACGCAATCTAAAGGTTACCGATTGCTCAAAAAGGCAGCTTCTTCTTGAGGCGGGATACAAATGGCTCTATAATTTTTTCTATGACTTGATAGGAGAAAGAGGAAAACGCTATATTCCATATCTTATGACGATAATCATATTTATCGGTATAGCAAATTTGTTTGGAATATTCGGCGTAAAGCCGCCTACAAAGGACGTCAGTCTTACAGGAGTATTGGCAGTGTTTACAATAGTGCTTGTTCAGTATGCGTCTATCCATCAGCGGGGTATAAAGGGATATTTTAAAACCTACGCGGAGCCGGTGCCTATTGTTGCGCCGATCAATGTATTGGAGCTTGTTATTAAGCCTCTTTCGCTTTGTATGCGATTGTTCGGCAATGTGCTCGGAGCGTTTATAATTATGGCGCTTATCGAGTATGTGATCCCGGTGGTTATTCCTCCGGTGTTCAGCCTGTATTTTGATTTCTTTGACGGAATGATTCAGGCATATGTATTTACGTTTTTAACGGCGCTTTACATAAAGGAAGCCGTTGAATAATTATAATTAATAAGCGGATATAAGGACGAAATATTTGCTCCTTAGAAATGCCGCGAGAGGAAAAGGAGATTTTATTATGGATACATTAGCTTTTATAGGTGCAGGTTTGGCAGTTGCTCTTCCTTGTTTGGGTGCAGGTATTGGTATAGGTCTTGCTACATCAAAGGCAGTAGAGGCTATAGCAAGACAGCCGGAAGCTGACTCGAAAATAACAAAGAACCTTCTTCTCGGAAGCGCTTTGGCAGAAGCAACAGCTATTTACGGATTTGTTACGGCAATATTGGTTATCTTATTTAAATAATATAGGCTTTTTGGAAGGAGGGCGGATAAGAGATGCTCAGAATTGACCCATGGAACGTTTTGTTCATAGTCATTAACCTGCTTGTTCTCTATCTGTTTATGAAGCTTTTCCTGTTTAAGCCGATAAAAAGCGTTATTGACAAGCGCGAAGCTATGATACGTGAGAGCCTAAACCAGGCGGAGGATTCGAAGCTTAAAGCAAACGAGCTGCTTGAGAAGCGTCAAAAGGAGCTTTCGGGAGTTATGGCGGAATCCTCAGAGCTTATGGAAAAAGCAAAAACCAACGCTCAGAATGAATACAACCGCATAATTTCAGGCGCTAACGAAGAAGCCGGAACTATTCTTAAGCAGGCACGCGCACAGGCTAAGTCTGAGCATGACAGCGCGATTGCCGGAGCGAAGGAAGAAATTGCTGAGCTGGCTATGGCAGCTGCGGAAAAAATTCTTTCGGGAAGCGCCGGAGAACAGCTTGACAAAAGTATATATAACGATTTTTTGTCGGAAAAGGGTGAGAATAAATGACGGCGCAAAATTATGCAAAGGCGCTCTATGAGCTCAAAATTCCGGTTGAATGCGTTGTTGAAAGCGCTGACATTATAAGGGAGAATCAACAGCTTTACAAGGTGCTTGTCAGTCCTGCCGTCAGTGCCGCTTCAAAAAAGGCGGTCATAAAAGAAATTTTCCCTATTGAAGCGCGGAACTTTTTATGTTTGTTATGCGACAAGGCACATGTATCACTTATTTATGATATAGAGAGTGAATATATAAAATATACAGACGAAAAGAACGGGATAATAGAAGCCGTTTTGACATGTATAACAGAGCCTGATAAGGAACAGACAGAAGGCATAAAGGCATTTTTACGCTCAAAATTCGGCGCTGAGGATGTAAAGCTTAAAATAAAACATGATAAGTCGCTTATGGGCGGCTTTGTAATAAACGCCTGCGGTATTGAGTTTGACCGTTCGGTAAAAGGACGTCTTGATTCGTTACGCAGCGCACTGCTCAATTAAGAATTTCTTGATTGAATAAGCGCATTAAATCGGAGGTGAGATTTTGAGTTCAGTAAGCTCAGAACAGGTTGTCGCTATTTTGAAAAAGGAGATACGCGACTATGATATTATAACGAATGACAGCGAAACCGGCTCCGTTATTTATGTGGGCGACGGTATCGCAACGGTATATGGAATAGACCATGCCATGTACGGAGAAATAGTTGTATTTGAAGACGGCACAAAGGGCATGGTTCAGGATATAAGAAGTGATGAAATAGGCTGTATTCTTTTTGGTAAGGATACAGGGATTCACGAGGGTACAAAGGTAAAGAGAACGCATAAGAGCGCCGGAGTTCCGGTCGGTGAAGCATTTTTGGGAAGAGTAGTAAACGCTCTTGGCGAGCCGATAGACGGTGCGGGAGAAATAAAGGCGGATGATTATTTGCCGGTAGAAAGAGAAGCTCCCGGTATTATAGACCGTAAATCGGTAAATGAGCCTATGGAAACAGGTATACTTGCCATAGATTCAATGTTCCCGATAGGCAGAGGCCAGAGAGAGCTTATAGTGGGCGACAGACAGACCGGTAAGACCTCTATAGCGGTCGATACCATTATAAACCAGAGAGGCAAGGATGTTATATGCGTTTATGTAGCGATAGGTCAGAAGGCGTCCACGGTTGCAAAGCTTGTAAATACGCTTAAGAAATTTAATGCCATGGATTATACTATAGTTCTTGCTTCTACAGCGAGCGAGGCTGCTCCTTTGCAGTATATAGCTCCGTATTCGGGAACATCGATGGCGGAATATTTCATGCATAAGGGCAAGGATGTACTTATAGTATATGATGATCTTTCAAAGCACGCTGTTGCATACAGAGCGCTGTCGCTGCTTTTGGAGCGTTCGCCGGGCCGTGAGGCATATCCGGGCGACGTATTCTATCTGCATTCGCGTCTTTTGGAGAGATCAAGTAAGCTCAGCGATGAATTGGGCGGCGGCTCGATTACAGCTTTGCCGATAATCGAAACGCAGGCCGGAGACGTTTCCGCATATATCCCGACAAATGTAATTTCGATTACTGACGGACAGATATTCCTTGAGAGCGATCTTTTCTTCTCGGGTATGCGTCCGGCGGTAAATGTCGGACTTTCGGTATCGCGTGTCGGCGGTGCGGCACAGACAAAGGCTATGAAAAAAGCATCGGGTTCTATTCGTATAGATCTTGCACAGTACCGTGAAATGGAGATATTTACTCAGTTCTCGTCGGATCTTGACGATAATACAAGAGCTCAGCTTACATATGGAAAGAGTCTTATGGAGCTTTTAAAGCAGCCTCTTTGTCATCCGCTTTCTATGGCTCATCAGGTAATAACGCTTTGCTTGGCTACATCTAAATTCTTTGTAAAGACAGAACCGGCAAAGATAAAGGAGTATCAGGGAGAGGTTTTGAACTTCTTTGATACATCATATCCGGAAATTATCAAGGAGCTTGAAGAAAAGAAGGTCCTTACGGACGAGCTTAAGGAAAAGATAATGGATGCGGCTGAGAAGTTCGTAAGCGGCAGGTGATATTATGGCGGGTACGAGAGATATACAGGCGCGCATAAACAGCATAAAGGATACGATGAAGATCACGAATGCAATGTATCTGATCTCATCGAACAAGCTGCGCAAGGCAAAGGCAAGGCTTGAAAAAACAGAGCCGTATTTCTTTACGCTTCAGGCTACTGTTGCTCATATAATGAAGCACTTTCCTGAGGTAAACAATCCGTTTTTTGACCTTAGAAAATCGATACCTATAGAAAAGAGAAAGAGCGGATTTCTTGCCGTAACGGCGGATAAGGGACTTGCGGGCGCGTATAACCATAATATTATAAAGCTTACAACGGAAATGCTCACGGCGAATAAAGGAGAAAGCAAGCTCTATGTTGTCGGTCAGGTGGGTATGCATTATTTTGAGAAAAAGGGCTATGAAATTGACGAGACATTTCACTATACAGCTCAGGACCCGTCAATGAACAGAGCAAGAAATATCTCAGAGCAGCTTATTGAAAAATATTTGAGCGGAGAGCTTGACGAGATATATATTCTTTATACGAGAATGGTAAATGCAAATGAGGCTGAGCCGGAAATTATAAGGCTTTTGCCGATAAATCCAAAGGATTATACTCGTCATACGCCTAAGTATGATATACATATAAAGGATATGCCAATGATCCCATCGCCGGATGCCATGGTAAAGAGTATCGTGCCGATATGTGTTTCGGGCTTGATTTACGGTGCATTGGTCGAATCGTTTTGCTCGGAGCAGAACATGAGAGTTTCGGCAATGCAGAATGCTACGGACAGCGCGAAATCCATGCTGCATGATTTGTCGATAGAATATAACAGAATGCGTCAGGCAGCTATAACTCAGGAGATTACAGAGATTTCCTCGGGAGCGAAGGCGCAGAAGAAAAAGGGCTGATATAGGCCGAATATAGGGTAAAATTCTTTACAGAAAGGATTTTAGACATGAGTAAAGGTAAAATTGTACAGGTCATGGGACCTGTTATAGATGTGGAATTTCCGGACGGACAGCTTCCGGCTATAAAGGATGCCTTGGAGGTTGTATGTGACGGAAAGCGCCGCGTTATGGAAACAGCGCAGCATATGGGAAACAATATAGTTCGCTGTATTATGCTTGCGTCAAGCGAGGGCTTGTCGCGTGATATGGAGGTCACAGCACAGGGACACGGTATAAGCGTTCCGGTCGGTGAAAAGACCTTGGGCAGATTGTTTAATGTTTTGGGTGATACCATTGACGGCGGAGAATCGCTTGAAAATGAGGAGCACTGGGAGATACACCGCGATCCTCCCTCTTTTGAGGAACAGAGTCCGGTAGTAGAGGTGCTTGAAACGGGAATTAAGGTCATAGACCTTCTCGCGCCTTATGCAAAGGGCGGCAAGATAGGCTTGTTCGGAGGCGCGGGAGTCGGAAAGACGGTGCTTATCCAGGAGCTTATAACAAATATCGCAACGGAGCATGGCGGATATTCGATATTTACAGGTGTCGGAGAGCGTTCGAGAGAGGGTAACGACCTTTGGACCGAAATGAGAGAGTCGGGCGTTCTTAAAAAGACAGCGCTTGTATTCGGACAGATGAACGAGCCGCCGGGCGCACGTATGAGAGTTCCCGAAACGGGACTTACAATGGCGGAGTATTTTCGTGATGTTGAGCATCAGAATGTGCTTTTATTTATAGATAATATCTTCCGTTTCACACAGGCAGGCTCGGAGGTTTCGGCACTGCTCGGACGTATGCCGTCGGCTGTTGGTTATCAGCCCACGCTTGCGACTGAGATGGGTGAGCTTCAGGAGAGAATCGCTTCTACAAAGAACGGTTCTGTAACCTCTGTTCAGGCTGTATATGTTCCGGCGGACGACCTTACGGACCCGGCTCCGGCCACGACATTTGCGCATCTTGATGCACAGACGGTTCTTTCAAGAAAGATTGTTGAGCAGGGTATTTATCCTGCCGTTGATCCGCTGGAGTCAAGCTCGCGTATACTTGAGGCGGACATTGTGGGCGAGGAGCATTACAATGTTGCAAGACGCGTGCAGGAGATTTTACAGAAATATAAGGAGCTTCAGGATATTATCGCCATACTCGGTATGGAGGAGCTTTCGGATGAGGATAAGGTTACGGTATTCCGTGCAAGAAAGATACAGAAATTCCTTTCTCAGCCGTTCTTCGTTGCCGAAACCTTTACAGGTATACCGGGAAAATATGTTCCGCTTAAGGAAACGATACGCGGCTTTAAGATGATATGCGACGGTGAAATGGACGATTATCCGGAAAACGCTTTCTTTAATGTCGGTACGATTGACGATGTTATAGAAAAGGCAAAGACGATGTAAGAGGTGGAGTATGGATACTTTCAACCTTAAGGTGGTAGCCAGCGATAAGATCTTCTATGACGGAGAATGCGTATATTTGATGGTCCCGGCTCCGGACGGTATGAAGGGTATAATGGCTCATCATGAGCGTGTAGCGATTGCGATAACGATGGGTGAGCTTACTATAAAGACTCCTGACGGAGAGGAAATCGTGGGAGTAGTCGGAAACGGGATAGCTCAGGTAAGAGCGAGCAATCAGGTTACGGTGCTTGTGGATACGATTGAGAAACCCGAAGAGATAGATGAGATTCGCGCCAGAGAGGCAAAGGAACGCGCCGAGGAAAGACTGCGCCAGAAGCAGAGCAGACAGGAGTATTATCATACTCAGGCGGCGCTCTCCAGAGCGATGTACAGATTAAAGGCTACACAGAATTATAAGAGAAACAGATAAAACGGGGCTGTCGCTTTTAGCGCAGAGCGTTTAAAGGCTGTAAAAGCCTTTAAACTACGAACAGAACTCACCTCTCGATGTACACAAAGTACACCTTCGGGTGAGTTCTGTCCGTTCTGCATCTAAAATCGAGCACCCCCCACCCGGAAGCTCTATGAGCTTCTTAATGTGACAATATTCCTTTTGGACGGCAATGCCGTCCTTTTTATTTTGCGAGGTGGAACGCATCCTCTATTTCTTCTATTTCCTGATCGTTTATCGCAACGACCTCTCCCAGATCCTTTGCGGCGATAATCGCTCTCGCGCTGTATTCGGCAACCTCAAGGCGGTCGAATGCGTTTAGCAGGCTGTCGCCTGTTACGATTACGCAGTCATTTTTGATAATAGCAATAGGAGTGTTAGCCTTGAATACCGAGGCGGTCTCCTTTGGCTTTAAGTAATTAGCGCCAAACTCAAGCTTCGGAATAGTGCGCATAAGTATATAGCTTTCCGGGATCGTTCTCGAGTCAAGCGGCTCATTTGTTACCGCAAATGACATAAGGCACGGTGGATGAGCTATTATAATAGAATTTACATGCGGCTGCTGAGCGTAGATTTCGCGGTGTAGCTCAACACTTCTTGACGGTATTTTTCCAAGCTCCTTATAGCCGCCCTTGATTTTTACGATATCCTCCGGCTCCAAGTAATTGCGGTCGCAGCCGGATGGTGTTATAATAAAGGTATCATCATCGAGACGCTGTGAGAAAGTTCCCTGAGTAGAGTTGAAAAGCTGCTGGTTATAAGCACGCTTTATAAGCTTGCACATTTCGCGTCTTGCCGCTTTTTCCTCGCTGGATATGCGGTTTGATACGAACTCGTCCATTGAAACATAGTTACGTGATTTGTACCAGTCTATCTGCTCCGGTGTGAGCGGATTGGGCGTACCGATATTGTTTGCGTCAATTTCGAGTCTTGCGCTGAAATCGAGCGTTTCAAATGATTTAAACGCCTCAAACATAGATTTTGCGCCTATAACAACACCGTGATTTTCAAGTATTACAGTGTTGAAGCCTTTTTCAAATTCCTCAGATATCTTGTCGCCCAGATCCTGACTGCCCGGAAGACCGTATTTCGCCATGCCTATTTCTCCGCATGAGAACTTAACGTTCGGGATAAGGCTTGTATCCGGAAGGCGGCGTACTATTGAAAAGGCTACAAGTGCCGGCGGATGAGCGTGAAGTACGGCCTTTAAGTCCGGACGAGTCTTGTAGATGTGCTGGTGAAACGGATATTCACTCGAAGGCTTATGAGTGCCGATAATTGTTCCGTCCGGTTTTATGCAGACCATATCCTCACGGCGCAGGCTGCCCTTGTCTATCGAGCCGGGCGTGATCCATATATCTCCGTTATCGTCGAGTATGGACAAGTTTCCTCCCGATGTTGTCGTCATTCCGTGACCATATATACGTTCCATGAACATAACAAGCTGGTCAGCCGGATGTAACATGTCTAAATTCATTTTCTCTCCCTCTCTTTTTGTATAAATATTATAATTATATTGTATACCTTTTAAAGCGGTTTGTCAATATTTATGAAGAAAAATTTTCCTTATAAACAAAGGTTATTCTATACTCATCGTATTGTGCATCGGAGCTGTACAGCCGGTAAGAGTGGTCACCTCTATTTTTATATCGCATTCGGAATTCGGCTTTACGTCAAAGGAAAGCGTGTCGCTGTATTCAGCGGCTTTAAGACGCTCCTTAGGGTCGCTTGTGGAAGCCGGATCCTCGGCGGGGTCATCATCAAAATTTTTCATATAATAGCTTCCGCCGTCATCATAAATAATGTTTCCGTCAGAGTCGGTTTGTGAAAAACGGTATACCTGTCCCGCAATGGATTTCATGTCAAATTTAAATTTGCGTGCAATAGTACCCTCATTTTTCAGGTGTATCACATATCTGTTCGTTACGCCGA
Organism: uncultured bacterium; assembly: GCA_905215805.1. Classification (GTDB taxonomy): domain Bacteria; phylum Bacillota; class Clostridia; order UBA1381; family UBA1381; genus UMGS1958. The sequence goes on from CAJMRL010000003.1 coordinate 51,761, forward strand.
AATTTCCGAGATTGCAGGCGGTAAGCCTGTAGAAATCATCTGTTGAGATCTCGCTTCCGGTCGGATAGTCAAGGGAGCTCATCTCGCTGTTGGGGACAAAGTCTGCCCCGGTTTTTACGCCGTATTCTTCTATAAGCTTCTTATCCGCACCGCTGTATGTATCCGCATAGGTTTTTGTATGCAGAGGGTCAAAGCGCCATATATTATCCTTCTCCGGTACGTTTTCGCCGTAAAGTCCGAGCTTTGTGTCATCACGGTATTCAAGTATCATCAAATCCGACTGAGCTGCTATAGGATCTTCTTCACGCCATATATTTACGTTTGTGGCAAATGTTCCGTCGGGTATCGTATAGCCGTCGGGTACGCGCATATTCCTGACTGTTACGGGAACAGGACCCGCCGGAGTTGAATCTGTGATAGTATAGTCAAATTCCGCAGTCACAATCGGCGCATTTTTTGCTATTCCCTTATACTGCGGCTCGTTGTCAAACGGACCTTTTTTGAGTGTATAGAAATTTGCCTTTGCCGTATCCTTGTTCTGATATGCCAGGGTATCGAACGTAACTGTTCCCGATATGACCTCGAACTGCATCATCATCCACATCGGTTCATTATAACCGCCGTATCTGAAATGGTTTATATCCTCATCGGTTATGCGTTTTTCAATATCGCTCAGAAACAGCGGTGTTCCGTTTGTCAGCGAGGTCTGCTTGTCAAGGCTTGTAAACAGTCCGGTTTTGGGCTGACGGCTTTCTCCGCGTATGATCGCCGGACAGTCCTGATTTATACATGTTCCGTTTTCAGTCATACATGTGCAGGCGTCGCCGCATGTACAGTTGAATGTGCGCATAAACATAGGCATTTGTACAGGTGTATTGGTGTAATCCGCCCAAGCCTGATTCCAGTCCCAGTTTTTATCTATTCCCAAATTGAGTATCTTAAAGCTGCCGTCAGAGCTTGTCGAGAATGCCGCGTCGTAATATAAATCGGCTTGAAGATCCACCGAATAGCCTCGGTGGTGATAGCTGAAAACGGTGTAGATACCGGGGGTCAGATCCTCAAAATGCGCTATTGATGACGGAACAGCCCCGTCTGCAAGAAACCTGTCGTTTAGATGCTCCGGATTATCGTCAAACAGATAATACATGGGTTTTCCGTCCTCGCTGTGAGTTTGTGCGCTGAAGCGTATTTCGGGAGCGGACGGGTCGTAATTGACAGTATTCTCAGATTTGACGTCCGGCGCTGCCGGGGTATTTACGGTTTGCGTTCCGCATGAGCAGAGTACAGCCGCTGAAAGAGCGGCAGCTATGTATTGAAATATTTTTTTCATGAGTTTTCTCCTTGGAAGCTATTTGCTAATATTATATCATGTATATTATGAAATTACAATACGTTTATACGTAATAATCAGTATGAATATGTTGTCACCGGATTTTTTGATGCGGCATATTGTATAATAGCATACATATCATAAAGTCCCCTATGCTTGTCAGGGGAATGGAGGTGAGATTTATGGAAAAAATATTCAACGCTTTCAGCATAGCTGCAGGATTGGCGGGAGGCTGGGCGGCATATCTGTTCGGAAGCTTTGATTTTATGCTTAAGCTCCTGATTGTTCTGATGGCGCTGGATTATATAACCGGAATTATAAAAAGCGTTTATAATAAAAAACTTTCAAGCAAGATAGGTTCAAGGGGTATTTTAAAGAAGATAAGTACTCTTATAGTGATAGCAGTGGCTAATATGGTTCAGTCTGCTGTAGGACAGAATGTTGGTATACGCGATTTGGTCATTATGTTTTACGCCGCCAATGAGGGGATATCCATATTGGAAAATGTGGCGGCGGTGTCGGATATAGTTCCCGATAAGCTCAAAAATCTTCTTTTGCAGCTTCGGGGAGAAAATAAAGGGGATACGGACGATAAAAATGACGGCGATAAAAAGAATAAATAAGCAGTGCCGGAGGGAAAATAAAATGTTTGAAGGGGAAGAAAATTCATAATATTTATGTTGAATTTGCGCAGGTTTTGTGGTAGAATAGAGTAAGCTGTAATAATGAAGTCATAGAGGTGGTTTTTGTTATGTGGCATTTTTGGGGTCACTTTTCTACTATAACACGGCACAGGCATATGGTCATACGCCATTGTGCGCGCGCGGGGATCTTTTGGCAGGGACTCAGGCATGATCTGTCGAAATATTCTCCGGTAGAATTTCTTGAGGGAGCAAGGTTTTATCAGGGAGATAAGAGCCCTACGGTTGCGGAAAGACTCGCATACGGCTATTCAAAGGCTTGGCTTCACCATAAGGGCAGAAACCGTCATCATTTTGAATACTGGACGGATTATTCAAATAAGACACGAAAACAGGAGCCGGTCAAGATGCCGCTCAAATATGTTAAGGAGATGTTTTGCGACAGGGTTGCGGCGGGAAAAATATATTTGGGTAAAAACTATACGAACTCGAATCCGATCGACTACTATATGAAAGGAGCCGCGAAAGAGGCTATGCACCCGGAGACCGCGGCTCTGCTTGAGAGCTGGCTTATAATGCTGCGTGATGAAGGCGAGGACAAAACATTCAGACATATCCGCAGTATAAGAGGTGAGTATTGATAATGAAAAGAATTGCAAAGCTCATTTATTCAAATAAGTTTTTTGGATTTATTCTTTTGGCGTTTCAGTTATTTATTCTTGCAATGGGCTATATCTGGCTTGTTGATTATAATGTTTATATTATGGGCGCAACCTCTATTATCGGAGCTGTATTGATTTTGTATGAGGTAAACCGTACGGATAATCCTGACTTTAAAACAGCCTGGATAGTGCTTATCGCAATTATTCCGGTTTTTGGCGCACTTTTGTATATTTATCTGCATATTGATGTTTCGGCGCGGGAGATGCGCATTGCACAGGAGCGTGCGGCGGCTCTGACGGAAAAAAGCAATGATACGGATATTGCCGATGAGGTTTTCGGCATGGATAAAAGCATGGGCGGCTTATGCAGATTTCTTTTGAAGCACGGCGGAACGTCTATATATAAAAATACAAAAGTACAGTATTTTCCGCTCGGAGACGATTTTCTCCATGATATGACCGAGGAGCTTAAAAAGGCCGAACATTTTATATTTCTTGAGTATTTTATCATTAACCATAACAGATATATCTGGCCGGAGATGCTTGCTGTTTTAAAGGAAAAGGCAAAGCAGGGGGTCGAGATAAGAATCATATTTGACGGAATGGGATGTATGGTGACGCTGCCGCGTAATTATGCGAAGCAGCTTGAGGATATGGGTATACGCTGCCGCATATTTTCGCCTATTCAGCCGCTGCTTTCGACATACCAAAATAACCGGGACCATAGGAAAATCACGGTCATAGACGGCAGATGCGCATACTGCGGAGGAATAAACTTAGCGGACGAGTATGCGAACCGTGAGGAGCGTTTCGGGCATTGGAAGGATACGGGAGTGAGGCTTGACGGCGAGGGCGTAAGCGGGTTGACAAAGCTTTTTTTGGATATGTGGAACGGCATCGATATGGACGATACAAAGGAAACATGCGGTGAGTTTATGAAGGCTTCAAGCTCTGTTCCGGCGCAGGGGTTCGTGATACCGTTCGGCGATACTCCGCTCGACAACGTGCAGACCGGCAGGCAGGTCTATATAGATATGCTTAATACCGCCTCCCGCTATGTGCATATAATGACGCCGTATCTTGTTATTGACGACGGCATGTACGAGGCTATGAAGTACGCGGTGCAAAGAGGAGTGGACGTGCGTATAATCATGCCGCATATACCGGACAAGAAGTATATGTTCTGGCTTGCGAGAACATATTATCCCAAGCTGCTTGCGGCGGGAGTGCGTATATTTGAATATATTCCGGGATTTGTGCATGCAAAATCCGCTGTGAGCGATGATACAAAGGCGGTAGTCGGTACTATAAATTTTGATTACCGAAGCATGTATCTGCATTATGAATGCGCGGTGCTTATGTATAAGACGCAGTGCGTGGAGGATATTGAATGGGATTATATGCAGACGCTTGATTCATGTATGGAGATAGATATGAGTATCTACAGGAGAATGAATCCGATCGAAAAGATTATAGGAAGAATATCAAGACTGCTTGCACCTATGCTTTAGGTGCAGGCGTTTTTTTTTGATGAAATATAGCACTTCAATGAGGTGTTTTTATAAATCATACTAAGACCTGATTATGCAAAATACTGAATTTTTATTGTCAACAAGGTGTAAATTTGTCATTATGACGCAATAACATTGACTTTTTAAAATAAAAATGTTATTATATGTATAATTTAATATACGATATCATGTAGAGTGTATACTTGGTATCAAAAGGAGGTTTTTTTATGAATTTAAAGAAAATGCTGTCAGTGATGGCAGCAACGGCAATCGGCGTAACGTCACTGTCGTTGGTAAGTGTATCGGCAAAGAGTATTGACAATGCACAGGTGGATACGATCTATGGAGCTGGTGAGTTGTTTGACAACGGAGGAGGAATAGACGCATCGGAAACAGCAACAGCAAAAAATGAAAAATCGTATAAAGCAATAGGAGAACCGTTTGGACCTATTTCATCGATAACTGGAGAAACTTATAGGAGCGAAACAGGTGTGGCTGATGTAAATTCTACTCTTACATATACACTTACACCGGGAACTTATACCTTCTACGTTATGAGTGCAGAATATACTGGAAGATATGCAAATGTATCTGTAAATTCAGAGGAAATAATTGACGGTGACGATAAAGAAAAACGTTGGACACAGTATTTTAACTTTAATAAAGATAATATAACTGTCCTTACAGGAGAATATACAGTTGCAGAAGATGGAAATTATACATTTACAATATCGCCCAATGATACAGCTGAACTTACCAGAAGAGTATATGCAGTAAAGCTTGCTAAAACTGGCGAACCCGAAACTGAGCCGCAGGGCACTCTTAAATATGAAGGAGCTTCAACAGAAGCCGAAGGTGATAAGGCGTATGGATATACGTATACAATAGAAACTACAGAAACTACAAAATTTAACGGATGTAATTGGACTGTAACGTGCGATGCTGGAAAGCAGTCACCGACATCTAACTTTGCTGAAGTAAGCGGCGGCGCTACAGTAACAACGGGACTTATCATTACAACCGACGTTGAAGTGGAGAATCCTGAAGAATACTTTGATGTAAGTGCAAAGTTTGTTTGTAACGAATAAAAATTGGGAGGTAAGAGTTATGAAAAAGCTTTTTATACAGCCGAAGATTAAGGTTTCAGTGTTTTCAACAGAGAATTTGATCACGGCAAGCGGCGGAGAGCCTGCAACAACTAACTACAGTGTGATGGAAGGAAAGATGCAAAGCGAATATGGCAACAACTTACATGGCGTAGCAACCGCTTCGTTTAACATCGGAAGCCAAGAATAATACATAAAAACACGGGCTGCGGCGGATTCACAAGAATCTGCCGCTGTTTTTTTGCATATTTATAAATTGGCAGGCATACATATATTGTACGGGGGTGAGGGGATGGTTGATAGGGCATGGCTTTGGCGCGCGTTTGGGGCGGGGGCGGTATGTGTAAGCGCAATATGCTATACCTGCTTGGGTGAGCCGCGTGTGAACGGAGAGCAGTATTTAAAGGAGCGCGGCTGGGATATAGCATTTATAGAGAGCGAAAAGATAAAAATTCCCGTAAGGTTTGACGAGGTATACATAAGCTATAATGCCATGCAGAAGGAGAGCGGATTTGATCTTGAGCCTTACGCCGGAAAGGAGTGCGTGCGCTATACCTATGAGGTGAAAAATTTTCCGGATTATGCTTACGGCGTAAGAGCGAATGTACTTGTGTACGGTGCAGAGGTTATAGGCGGGGATATATGCACGGTCGGATTGGGCGGATTTATGATAGGACTGTGCGAAAGGGAATAAGAAAAATGCCCGTCATGGTCAGACCATGACGGGCGGAAGATACTTAATCTTCTTGGGAATCTGAATTTTGCGGATTTTCCTCCGTAGTTTCCTCTGTATTTTCAGGGATATCGTTGTTTCTGCTTTGAACAGCGCGGAGAATATTCATAAACTGGTCGCCAGTTATCGTTTCCTTATCGATAAGGAATTCGGCAATTTCCTTCAGGGCGTCGCGGTTATCCATAAGCAGCTTAACTGCCGTTTCATGGCATCGTTTAAGAAGCGCCACGACTTCGCGGTCGATCTCTGTGCGAGTTTCTTCGGAGCAGTTGGAAACGTTTCTGCCGTCAAGATATTTGTTCTGTACGCTTTCAAGTCCCGCCATTCCGAAGCGGTCGGACATGCCGTACTGAGTGATCATATTTCTTGCAAGAGAGGTTGCGCGCTCTATATCGTTTGACGCGCCGGTGGTCTGGATATTGAATTCAACCTCCTCGGCTGCACGTCCGGCAAGAAATACCGTTATCTGGTCTATTATCTCATCCTTTGACATAAGGTAATGTTCCTCTTCCTCCGGCATCTGGAGCGTATATCCCAAAGCGCCCATTGTACGGGGAACGATAGTGATTTTTTGTACAGGCTGGGTATTCTTCTGCAGCGCCGCCGCAAGCGCGTGGCCCACCTCGTGGAATGCTACAATACGCTTTTCCTTTGGTGAAAGTATGCGGTCTTTCTTTTCTTTTCCGGCGATTATCACTTCAACAGCCTCCATAAGGTCTGATTGAAGTACTCTGTTTCTGCCATGGCGGACAGCGCTCAAAGCGGCCTCGTTTACCATATTTGCAAGGTCCGCTCCTACAGCTCCGCTTGTTGCGAGAGCCATCTCATGCAGATCGATGTCGCGGTCAACCTTAACGTTCTTTATATGGACCTTTAAAATATCCTCACGACCCTTTAAATCAGGTTTTTCAACAATAATTCGTCTGTCAAAGCGTCCGGGTCTTAAAAGAGCCTTGTCAAGGACATCAGGTCTGTTGGTTGCGGCAAGAATGACCAGACCCTTTGTAGCGTCGAAGCCGTCCATTTCCGAAAGAAGCTGATTAAGCGTCTGCTCACGTTCGTCATTGGAGCTAAGCTGGTTGTCTCTTGATTTTCCGATAGCGTCGATCTCGTCTATAAATATTATACAAGGCGCTTTCTGTGAAGCCTGCTTGAACAGGTCGCGTACTCTCGAAGCTCCGACTCCGACGAACATTTCAACGAATTCCGAACCGGAAAGTGAGAAGAACGGAACATTTGCCTCGCCGGCAACCGCCTTTGCAAGCAGAGTTTTACCTGTTCCCGGAGGACCTACAAGGAGAGCGCCCTTGGGCTGCTTAGCGCCTATAGCGGTATATTTTGAAGGATTGTGGAGAAAATCAACGATTTCGTTAAGCGATTCCTTAGCCTCCTCCTGGCCTGCAACATCGGCAAAGGTCACACCGGTAGTTTTTTCCACATTATACATTTTGGCGTTGGACTGACCGATTCCCATAATTCCGCCTCCGCCGCCCATACGCTTGGACATGCTTCTCGTAAGCAGCATCATTATAAAATACAATACCACAAACGGCAGTATCCATGTTATAAGAAAGCTCAGGAGAGGGCTGTTATATTGTACCGGAGTAGAATATATAACACCGTTTTCATCCATCAATTGAAGAAGACGCTGGTCATTTATATAACCTGTGTAATAGATAGGGCGTGCGTCTTTTTTAGCTTGTTCCTTTATAGCATCGGTATTTATGCCGAGCATTTCCGAAAGACGGTCTGCTGTTTCGGCAGACTCCTTGTATTCCGGAGTGTTTTCAGCTTTACCGTATATAAGATATTGGTCGGATTGTATAACAACCTCGTCAACCTCGCCGGCTTTTACCATTTCCAAAAACTTGCTGTAAGTAACAGAGGTTTTTGACGGAGATGAAAAAGCGGTGATCGCCATATTAAGAATTACCGTTGCTATTATAGAAATAATAAGAAATATTATCAGCGGATTCTTAAGCGGAGATTGTCCGCGGGTGTTTTTTTTGTCGTTCATATATTTATAAAACTCCTTCCTTGGGTATCATTAGTATGTACATTTCTTATAGTAGATATTTTACCATGAAAATATTTATATTGCAATCATAAAACGGCATTTTTAACATATTTTTTTTATAATTCATAAAAAATAAATAATTATGTTAAGAAACAAAGCGAATTTTGATTGACTTATACAAAAATATGTGATATAATTTAAGTAACTGATGTTAAAAGCTATAAAGTAGGGAAAGGAAGAAAAAATATGAAAAAGCAGATTTCATTGGTTGCCGCAATCATGGTATTGTTTACGACGTTGTTTTCAAACAGCGTTTTTGCGGCATTTACTGATGTCAGCTCTGACAATAAGTATTATAATGCTATTACGACCTTGTCAAAGCTGAATGTAATAAACGGCTATGAGGATGGGACCTTTAAGCCTGACGGTACTATCACAAGAGGTGAATTTACCAAAATAGCGGTATTTACCCTCGGCTTGGGCGATCTTCAGACAGCTCCGACGGAGTTCAGTGACGTCGCGGATCATTGGGCAAAGTATTACATAAAAACAGCTTATGACAGCGGCATAATCAACGGAATGGGCGATGGGACGTTTGCTCCCGATGCTAATGTAACATATGAACAGGCTATAAAGATGGTCGTTTGTATGCTTGGATACGGCAAGAGTGCAGAGGTGAGCGGAGGATATCCGGACGGATATATTGCTCAGGCAGCTGCATTGAAGCTGAATAAGGATATTACCGGCGCGTCATATGACCAGCCTGCGACAAGAGGCACTATAGCTCAGCTTATGTATAATGCGCTCGAGGTAAATATGATGGAAACATCATTGGACGGAACAAATTCTACGACTACTGACAAGAATCTTTTAAACGATTATTTGAACGTTAAAAAGCTTAGAGGTACGCTTGTAGGTGTTGAGCAGTATGTAACGGCAGATTGCTCTCAGACTCTTAATCTTAACGAGATGGACATACTCGGCTCCGGCAACGAGGGCGAGGTTATCATAAACTACTCTGATTATACAACGAACGTTACAGAGATAAGCAAATATCTCGGAAAGATGATAACCGTTTACTATAAACAAAAGAGCAATAATGACGAGCCGAGACTTGTTATCATAGATGATGAAACTATAAATAATACGGATTATGCTATTAATTATAATGATATCGCAAGCTTTGACGGTTCAGGCATAAGATATTATCCTGAGGACAGCAACACCTCAAGGCTTCTGCGCTTTAATCCAGAGGCGGTCACTGTAAGATATAACGGAAAGGTAGTTACATCTGAGGATAAGTATGTTCTTACTAAGACAATGCTTAATGATGAGGGAATTATGACTACAAAGGAGAGCGATCTGCTTGACTTCAATGGCATGCTCAACGAGTGGCTCAATCCCGAAAGCGAGTTCTTTATATACGGAGATATAATTCTTACAGACAGCAAATCGGACGGAACGATAGATGATATTCAGATAAATGATTATCAGACCATAGTGGCCTATAAAGCGCCGACAACATCGGATTACAGGATCACAGACAGACTTATAACAGGAAACGGACTTATCCTTAATCCGGATTCCGTAGAGTACAGCTATACGATTGTTAAAAACGGAAATGAAATCCCTGTGACATCGATAGCGTCAGGAGATATTGTGCTTTATGCAAGAAGTCTTGACGGAGAGCTTTATACATGCTATGCAGGTAAGGAAACAGTTACCGGAGCAATATCTTCAATAGATTTTTCGGGAAGAAAAATCACTATTGACGGTACATCCTACAATATGGGCGACTATCTTGAAAAGTATATAAGCACAAATCAGGAGGGAAAGGTCTTGTCGGCGGGACAGAGCGGAACCTTCTATGCGGACAAGTACGGTACTATCGTATACGGAACGGTACAGGAGGAAAAAGCAAAGCCTTACGGCTATATCATAAATACATATGATTCAGATGATGGAAACGGTAAGTATATAACAGCGTTTATCCCTTCTGTTTCGTCAAGCGTTGTACGTTATCCTCTTAAGGAAAGACTTTCTGTAAACGGAAGTACAGTAAAGGCTGCGGAGGCTGCCAATATTCTTAATGATATGGCGTCAGATCCGATAAATTCAAGCAGCGTTTACTATAATAACAACGATATTTATAATCAGGAATTTAATAACAGCATTTATGATGGCTCTGCGACAAATGTTACCAATGCCGCTCAGGTTGCAAGGATCGAGGTCAATTCCGATAAAGAGGTAACATCGATTGTCACAATGACGAGCGATGAGGCTGCATATAACAGTGACGGAACGACAAATATGAGCACTAATGAGGACAGCTCAAAGATTGTAAGATGTAAGGATCTTGCGCATTATAGCTATACATCTTCAAGCTTTAGACTTAATAATAAATCACAGTTCCAGATAAATTCGTCGACCACTATTATATATGTTCCGGGCGACAGAGGCGATATGGAGGAATATGCGAAGAAAACTACATCGAACTTTAATTCTACGGAGCAGTACTATGTTGAGGCATATGATGTAAACTCTTCAAGAGTTGCGGGCTTGGTGGTTCTTTACGGAGCAAGCGGTTCGTCTACTCCGGTCTCAAAGACAACCGATTTCTCGATCGTGGCAGCGCCTTCTCAGATAGAATATGATGTGGACAGCGATGAAAACAGACGTAAGATCGAAGTATATGCAGGAACTTCAAATGCAGTAAAGTCGTGGATAACAGCAGATATGACTGAATTTGAGGACGTAGTTCCGGGTGATGTTCTTCTGTTTGGATATGACAAGAACAGATATGCTCAGGACAGAGTGGACGTAATGAAGTTTGCCGATATAGAGGCTGTTCTTGACAGAGTCGATACCGCAGAGGTAACAGATGATGAAGGAACGCACGAGGAGGCATATAACTGGAAGGAAGCTCCGGACAGTGATGATACTGTTCAGACAGAGAAGTTTAACTATAGATTCCCCAAGGAGAACCCATCGGGAACATATTGGTATGAAACATGGTCAAGCTCAACGCTGGGCACGATTCCGTACTCAAGAGCTTGTATGTACAATGTATACCAGATCCAGGAAGAGAATAATAAGCTTCTTGTAACTCAGGGCGGATTCGAGATAATAGACGGAGAAGTTTCCAATACTCTCTATAATCCGGACGATTATGAAGAAATTACAATTTCTTCATCAACAAAGTTTATCCGTATGGAAGATTCAAGGGATGAATTCTCACCGTACGCTCAGGATACGGAAACAAACCTTACGTACCTTGACCTTAAAGCAGCTCAGAACTATGGAGCAGACTGCTCAAAGATCCTTGTATGCTCGCTTAGAGGAAGTGCAAGATTAATAGTTATTTATGAATAATTTGTAGATAATATTTAGGGGCCTCCGCAAAGCCTATGGTTTTGCGAAAGCCCCTGTTTTTATTCGAACTTGTTATTCTGCGTATTATCTGAGAAACTGCTCTTATCTTTTTTATCAGTTGTTTTGTTAGTCTTTTTGCTTGTATAGCTCTGCTGCTGCTTATCAGTCTTGTTTGTGCAATTCTGTTGCTGCTGCTTATTAGTTTTGCTTGCTTGGTCTGTTTTGTTTGAGAATTTGTTCATTATAATCACTTCCTTTCTGGAATCTATTCTAACCTGATCGGGATTTTTTTATGCACGCGAATAAAAAAAGTGGATGATTCGTATAATTTATACGAGGTGATAAATTTGAAGGTTTTATTTAAATATTTTATCCTTTTTGATATAGGAGGACTTTGTTATATAATTATTGAACTGCTTTGGAGAGGGTTTTCGCATTGGAGCATGTTTTTTCTCGGAGGAAGCTGTTTTGTGGTTTTGGGTCTTATAAATGAACGTGCATCGTGGGACGTCCCGCTTATCGCACAAATGGCTTCGGGAGCGTTTATTATAACGGCTCTTGAGTTTATTGCCGGGTGCGTGCTTAATATATGGCTTGATATGAATGTATGGAGCTATGCGGATATGCCGTATAATATAATGGGTCAGATATGCCTGCCGTATACGGTTTTATGGTTTTTTATGAGCGGATTATGTATTGCGGCTGATGATTGGATAAGATATTTATTTTTTGAAGAAGAAAAGCCGCATTATAAAATTATATAAATGTGAAATTTATATTTATTTTGTAAAAATTATAAAAAACTATTGATTTTTATTGGTGAAAGTGTTATAATTATTATATCAGAAGCGTTAAAAAAATAACAATTCTGATGTGATTTTTATTGATAATTTTTACAGGCGAAACGCCGTTTATCTTAAAGGAGGAAATGTTAAAATGGCAAGATTTACATTACCGAGAGATTTATACTATGGAAAGGACGCACTTGAAAACCTTAAAAATCTTGAGGGAAAAAAGGCAATCGTTGTTTCGGGCGGAAGCTCGATGAGACGCGGCGGATTTTTGGATAAGGTTGAGGCCTATCTGAAGGAAGCCGGTATGGAGGTAAAATTCTTTGAGGGAGTTGAGCCGGACCCGTCGGTTGAAACCGTTATGAAGGGCGCTGAGGCAATGAAAGAATTTGAGCCGGATTGGATCGTGGCTATAGGCGGAGGTTCACCTATCGACGCGGCAAAGGCTATGTGGGCATTCTATGAATATCCTGATACGACCTTTGAGGAGCTTTGCACTCCGTTCAATTTTCCGAAGCTCAGACAAAAGGCACATTTCTGCGCTATTCCGTCAACATCCGGTACAGCGACAGAGGTAACTGCATTTTCAGTTATAACAGATTATGCAAAGGGTATAAAGTATCCGCTGGCAGACTTTGAGATAACTCCTGACGTGGCTATAGTTGATCCGGCATTGGTTGAGTCGCTGCCGGTAAAGCAGGTCGCTTATACAGGTATGGATGCTCTTACACATGCTATTGAGGCATATGTTTCAACGCTCCACAGCCCGTTTACAGATCCGCTTGCAATAAAGGCAATAGAGATGGTATTTGACTATCTGCCGCAGTCGTATAATAAGGATATGGACGCAAGAGAGCAGATGCACTATGCTCAGTGCTTAGCAGGTCAGGCATTCTCCAATGCGCTTTTGGGTATAGTTCATTCAATGGCTCATAAGACGGGCGCTGCATTCTCAACAGGTCATATTCCGCATGGCTGTGCAAATGCTATATATCTTCCGTATGTTATAAAGTATAACGCACATGAGCCGGAGGCAATGAGACGTTATGCTGATATAGCAAGACGCGTAGGCTTGGGCGGAACATCGGAAAAGGCTCAGGTAAACGCTCTTATCGCTAAGATAGAAGAGTTTAACCGCGCTATGAATATTCCTAAGACGATTCAGGAATTCGGCGTTAAGGAAGATGAGTTCCTTGAGAAGCTTGATGACATTGCCGCAAATGCAGTAGGCGACGCATGTACAGGCTCTAACCCGAGAACGATTACACCGGAGCAGATGGCTAAGCTGTTCAAGTGTACATTCTATGGAACAGAAGTTGATTTCTAATATTCTATTATACATAAATAAAACCCTTCCGAAAAGGAAGGGTTTTATTTTACTTTTTTAATGTGCCTAACTTTGCAGCTTTAAGGTATGCGTTTATGAATCCGTTCAGATCTCCGTCCATAACGGCCTGAATATTACCCATTTCATAGCATGTTCTGAGATCCTTGACCATTGTATATGGCTGGAATACATAAGAACGTATTTGATTGCCCCAGCCGTTATCGGTCTGCACGCCCTGCAAATCCTCTATTTTTTCCTTTTGCTGCTGTTCTGCAAGCTCTATGAGCTTTGCCTTAAGCATTTTCATAGCGTAATCACGGTTCTGAAATTGTGAACGCTGTGTCTGACATGAGGTCACGATTCCTGTCGGGATATGCGTAAGTCTTACAGCGGAGGAGGTTTTGTTTATATGCTGACCGCCTGCGCCGCTTGAACGGAACACATCCATTTTTATATCTTCAGGTCTTATATCTACCTCTATGGTATCGTCAAGCTCCGGCATGACCTCTATAGAAGCAAAGGAGGTCATTCTTTTTCCGGCCGAGTTAAACGGGGAAATTCTCACCAAACGGTGTACGCCCTTTTCAGCCTTTAAATATCCGTAGGCATTTTCGCCTATAATTTCTATAGTACAGCTCTTTATACCCGCTTCATCTCCGTCTAATGTATCGAGTATTTCAACCTTATAGCCGTTTTTCTGCGCCCACATCTGATACATTCTCGTGAGCATTTCGCACCAGTCCTGAGCCTCCGTTCCGCCTGCTCCGGCGTGGAATGTCATAATAGCGTTTGACGAATCGTACTGACCGCTCAAAAGCGTTTCAAGCGTAAGCTTTTCTATGGTATCCTTGAGCTTTTTTACAGCGTCCTTAACATCGGAAACCATGCTCGCGTCATTTTCCTCTTCGGCAAGCTCAATCATAGTCAGCGCATCCTCGCGCGTATCTACGAGATCATTATATGCCGCAACCTTATCCTTTAGATTTTTTGTTCTTTGAAGAACCTTCTGCGAATTCTGCATATCATCCCAAAATCCCGGCGCTGCCGCTTCCTGTTCAAGAGCGGCTATTTCCTTTTCGGAGTTTGCGATGTCAAAGTGAATCCCTCAGTTCTTCAATGCCTTCCTTCATGGACAGAAGCTCAAGTCTGTACTCATCATATTCCAGCATCGTTAATCACATCCTTCTATAATATTATGTAAGCAGCAAAAAGTCCGCTTTTGACGGACTTTTTGTATGTGCTGATTAAGCGTTCTTTCCGCAGCAGTTCTTATATTTCTTGCCGCTGCCGCATGGACAGGGGTCATTTCTGCCCGGAGTTTTCTTTGCGCGTACTCCCTTTGATTTAAGAGAACCGTCACCGCCGGTGTCAAGCGGCTTTGCGACCTGTTCACGCTTGATTTCTGTTCTGGGCATAGCGTTGAGGACATAGCGCACAGTATCGCGCTTTATAGCGTCAAGCATACCATCGTACATATCGGAAGCAACCTCCTTGTACTCAACCACAGGGTCATGCTGACCGTAGGCACGCAGTCCTATTTCACGCTTAACATGCTCCATCTCGTCCAGATGATCCATCCAAAGCGTATCAACGACCCTGAGCATAAGAACTCTCTCAAGCTCGCGCATATTATCGCCGAATACTTCTTCCTGCTTTGCGTAATTATCCATAGCGATTGTCATAAGACGATCCTTTATATCGTTTCTTGTTATAAGATCCATCTCGTCCTCGGCAATCTCAAATTTATTTTCAGCTCTCAAATATACATTTGCAAACTCTGTAAGAGCGCGTATATTCCAGTCCTCCGGAATCTCCGATGAGCCTACATGCTCGTCTATAGCTCTGTCTATAATAGCCTCTATCATGGTCTTTATAACGCTGCTTATATCCTCGCCGTCAAGCACCATCTGACGCTGCTTGTATATGATCTTACGCTGCTCGTTCATAACCTCGTCATACTGGAGAACGTGCTTACGAGAATCAAAGTTACGGCTCTCAAGACTCTTCTGGGCGTTCTGTATAGCGTTTGTAAGCATTTTAGCCTCGATCGGCTGGTCTTCCTCAAGACCGAGAGAATTTACCATAGCCTTTACCTTGTCGCTTCCGAATATTCTCATAAGGTCATCATCAAGCGAAAGGAAGAACTTTGATACGCCCGGGTCGCCCTGACGGCCGGCACGTCCGCGCAGCTGATTGTCTATACGTCTTGATTCGTGACGCTCCGTACCTATAACATATAGTCCTCCGAGCTTGATAACCTCGTCATGCTCAGGCTGATTCTGCTGTTTGAATTTTTCAAGCAGCTCCTGGAAAACCTTTCTGGCATTGATGATCTCCTCATCATCGGTATCGGCATAGCCTGTAGCTTCATTTATAAGCTCTTCGCTGTAGCCCTGCTTTTCCATTTCATGCCTTGCCATATATTCGGCGTTTCCGCCGAGGGTAATATCCGTACCGCGGCCCGCCATGTTGGTTGCGATGGTTACGGCGCCCTTGCGTCCCGCCTGAGCTATTATTTCAGCTTCCTTTTCATGGAACTTAGCATTAAGAACCTCATGCGGGATTCCTTCTCTCTTAAGAAGCTTAGAAAGCATTTCTGATTTATCAACGTTTACAGTACCGACAAGCACCGGCTGACCTTTTTCATGGCATTCCTTTATCTGGCGAATAACAGCCTGGAATTTTCCTGCTTCCGTTTTATAAACACTGTCATGCTCATCTATTCGGATAACCGGCTTATTTGTAGGAATAGCTACTATATCAAGCTTATATATATGCTGGAATTCCTCTTCCTCTGTAAGAGCAGTACCGGTCATACCGGAAAGCTTTTTATAAAGGCGGAAGAAATTCTGGAAGGTTATTGTAGCGAGAGTCCTTGATTCATTCTCTACCTTTACTCCTTCCTTTGCTTCTATAGCCTGATGTAAACCGTCGCTGTAGCGTCTGCCCGGCATAATACGGCCTGTGAATTCGTCTACTATAAGGACTTCTCCGTCCTTTACAACGTACTGCTGGTCGCGGTGCATAACTCCGTTGGCATGGAGCGCTTGATTTACATGGTGCTGTATTTTCATATTTTCCGGATCGGCAAGATTTTCTATACCAAATGCCTGCTCGACCTTTTTTGTTCCGCGCTCTGTAAGCGATGCGGTTTTTGCCTTTTCGTCAACTATATAATCCGCGTCAACATCAACGTCGAGAGTTTTGTCATCATGCTCCGTAAGAACGAGCGGCTTTAATCTCTTTACAACTATGTCCGCCTGCTTATAAAGCTCGTTTGCGTCCTCACCCATACCTGATATAATAAGAGGTGTTCTTGCTTCATCTATGAGGATAGAGTCAACCTCGTCGACGATTGCGTAATTATGACCTCTCTGAACCATGTCTTCCTTGCGGACGACCATGTTGTCGCGGAGGTAATCAAAGCCCAGCTCATTATTTGTTCCGTAGGTCACGTCTGCGGCGTATGCTTCGCGGCGCTGCGGATTATCGAGATCATGGATGATAAGTCCGACGCTCATTCCAAGGAAACGGTAAACCTTACCCATCCATTCAGAGTCACGCTTTGCAAGATAATCGTTTACGGTAACGATATGTACACCGTTACCTGTAAGAGCGTTTAAATATGCGGGAAGCGTTGAAACGAGAGTTTTACCTTCACCTGTTTTCATTTCAGCGATCCTGCCCTGATGAAGGATAATACCGCCTATTACCTGAACATAGAAATGCTTCATGCCCAGAACTCTCCAGCTGGCCTCGCGCATTACCGCAAAAGCTTCCGGAAGAAGATCATCCAGTGTTTCTCCGTTTTTAAGTCTTTCCTTGAACTCAGGAGTTTTAGCTTTAAGCTCTGCATCGGAAAGCTTTGCCATATCATCCTCGAGCGCCATTACTTGTTTTGCGATAGGGTATACGCGTTTGAGCTCTCTTTCGGAATAGGTCCCGAAAATTTTATCGAATAAATTCATTACTATATCTTATCCTTTCTCCTAAAGGTTATATTACATCTATATACAATACACTAAATTATATTATAGCACATATGTAATGAAATTACCAGAGTTTTTTTTGAATTTAATGTAAATTTTTTTTGATAATACATTATTTATTGTATTGCATATGATTAAATTTAATACATTGGGTCAGAGAACCTGTATGGCATGGCCGCTTGAGTGCGGAAAAATCTATTGACAATATATCTTAAAAATGCTATAATGATTAAGTGCTTGTTGGTATAAATATAAAATATCACCAAATATGCACAAATAATATTATATTAGGGGGGACATTATGAAATTAAAAGGAATATTGTCTGCAGTATTTGCCGTTTCGCTTATCGGCAGCCCGGCTTATGCTGCGGGAGATGTAAATGTTAAGGTAAATGGTATTGATGTTGCCTGTGATACAATTTTGAGGGATGGAACAACATATATCCCGCTTCGCGCAGTATCGGAGGCTTTGGGCGCAAATGTTATATGGGATCAGAGCACAAGTACCGCAAGCATTAATATGGCATCTGCTGACGAGGGAACATTAATAAATATGGTTAGCAGTGTTTCCGAATCCGTTGTTGCAATAGCGGGAAATTATAAACCGCAGTATCTTTCAAGTGAAGCTCTTAACTATAATGAAGGCTACAGCTTTGGTACCGGAATGGTAATAAAATCCTCTGGAGTTATACTCACCAATGCTCATGTTGTGGACGAGCTGGAGAACATAACTGTAATATTCAATAACGGGGAAAGCTATCCGGGCGCGGTGGCGTATAAGGATGATAAGGCGGATCTTGCAGTTGTTAAAATCAATAAGCTGGGTCTTAAGCCTGTAACATTTGGAAGTTCTTCTGATATTGTGCCGGGAAAAACGGTTGTGGCAATAGGTACTCCGCTGAAGCTTTCAAGGAGAAATACTGTCACGAAGGGAATAATAAGCGCCGCGGGGGTAGAGGTTCCGGACAGTTATTTTAGATTTACCCAGTCTGATGTGGCAATCAACGGAGGAAATTCCGGCGGTCCGCTTTTTGATCTGAACGGCAATGTAATAGGAGTAA
The DNA here is from genome assembly GCA_905215805.1 of uncultured bacterium. Lineage (GTDB taxonomy): Bacteria > Bacillota > Clostridia > UBA1381 > UBA1381 > UMGS1958. The sequence continues at coordinate 70,301 of CAJMRL010000003.1, forward strand.
ATACCGCAAAGACGGCAGGTATTGCTGTTGAGGGAACTTCTTATTCGATCCCTGTGGATACAATACAGTTTGTTATAAACAGGTATGAGAATTCTCAGGCTCCGCTTTATCCTGAATTTAATGCTTCGTTCACTGAATCATGGGAAGCAAGGATAGGTTTGCCGACCAATAAGGGACTTACTGTTGCATCTTCGTCAAACGGAGTATTGCAGACCGGAGATGTGCTTACGGCAGTAAACGGAGTGGAAGTACACAGCAATATTGACGTTCATGAAGCGGTTAAATCCACATGGACCGGCGGAGAGATAAATCTTACTTATACAAGAAACGGAAGTGAGATCACCTCGGCATTTTCACCGGAATATAAATAAGCCTAAGGCTTTATATACGATTATGATTAAGAAAGGATTGGTATTTTATGAAAAAACAAATCACAGCATTTTTAACGGCATTGGCAATGATGCCTGCAGCATCAGCCGGAGTTTTTGCAGACGGCGATAAGGTTGAAATATCGTTTAAAGTAGGGGATTCAACACTCCTTATTAACGGAAGTCCAACTACTGTTGAAACTCCTTATGTTGCCGGGGAGGGAACAACTCTTGTTCCGCTAAGAGTTATTACCGAGGCTTTCGGCGCACAGGTCGAATGGGATGGTTCAAAGCAGGAAATCACCTTGAGTTATCCGGATGTAGATGTAGTTTTAAATATTGGAAATAAAACAGCACATGTAAACGACCATACAGAAACCCTTGCAGAAGCACCTGCACTTTCTGAAAACGGAGTTACTATGGTGCCGCTGAGATTTTTATCGGAAACATTCGGCGCAACAGTTTCGTATGATAATGCAACACAGGCTATTTTGGTTACAAAGGAAACTGTTGAGACGGAAGGAACGCTTATCGGTACGACAGACATGGTTAAAATAGGCGATTCAACCTTTGGATGGAGTATTAATACTCCGACAGATATGACTATGACAAAACGTACATTCGGAGGATTGAGCACTGTTTTCGAGGATGAGAATTCAAAGCTTCAAATAGGAATTGTAACTGTGGATGAGGATAGGACAAGCGATACGGTTCTTGAGGATTTAAAATCATCTTTTTCCGGTGCGACTCTTGTTAAGGCGGATAAAAATGCATCGGATGCAAATGGAAATAACTTTGTTCATTTCCAGGCAAGAGATTCAGAGTCTTTTATTGATATAAGAATATATTTGCTTGATGACTTTGCTATTGAAGTAGATGTCATATGCTCTGAGGAAGCTGACGAAAGAAATAAGGTTCTTGCATATGCTGATTCGTTTACAGCGTCCGGTTTTGACGCTTCAACTACGCATGATCTTTCATCACTGAATAATGATGGTACTCGTACATTTACAAATGAAAAGTATGGCATTACAATGAATTTCCCTAAAAATTATGCGGAGCTTTCATCGACTTCGGCTGAGAATATTTTTACATTTGGCGAGTTTGGAAAACATGATGAAGATTCGGTAAATAACAAAATCATACGTCTTTCAATATATTCAAAATCCGAGGGAGATGCAAAAACTCTTGCTCAGCGTGATTATGAATCAAACATTGCGTATTTCAATAAGGATTATGTGACAGCACAAGCGCCGTCGGGCTATAGCTTTAACGGGTACAGCGGATATAAGTATACATGGAGTGTTGAGGGAGCAGATAACACTCTTACGGACATATTCTTTGATTTGGGAGATTATACTTATAATCTGTCATTCCAGCTCCCGGAGGGAGATGAGAGCACTATCCCGCAGGTAGTAAACAGCTTTAAAGCACAGGAGCTTGATTCTTCAAAAATAGGTACGCTTATAAAGAATGCAGCGGATGAATCGGTACTTATGACCCATAAAACATCTGATTTTTCAGTAAAAGCCCCTTCTGTTTGGGAGGATGTTTCATTGTCATCGGATTTGATTCTTTTGAATATAAGATGCGGAGCACAGATCGTTATTTCTGATCTTGGAATGAATGCCATTAAAGAAGTTGAGCTGAAGGATTTTATCAAATATCTGACGGACAGTACTCTTGAAAGATATCCATTTGCTGAAATGGTAGACAGTATCAGAAATACAAATATAGGAAAGCGTAACTGGCACAGCAGTGTTCTGAAGAGAACGGATGATGACGGCAATGAAATTTATATAACAAATTATGTCGCGAATATAGACGGAGAAACAATTACAGTATCGCTTGTTGAACCAGCAGCTACATACGGAGGAAAAACTGCTGACGAATTAAAGGCTATGCTTGAAAGTATTACAATTTTATAATTAGTAAATTTATATTATTGGGTAAGAAGCTCATAGGGCTGCGCAAACGGCAGCCCTATTTTTATACTATTTTTATATTATATTCCCTAAGCATCATATCAAGCTGTAAAATATATCCGATAAACTGGGGTCCTGCCATAAGCTGACCGAAGAACGGCTTTCCGTAATCAAAGCTTCCGTCGATAATTCCCTGCAAACGTTGTTTTTCGCATATAGCAAGAATGGGTGAATTGTCGTCATTTATAACGGCTTCAAGCATCTTCTTTGCAGCCTGTTCATACATAGGATTATGAGTTTTCGGGTATGGGCTTTTTCTCCTGAGACGAACATCCTCGGGGAGTATTCCCTTAGCAGCCTCGCGCAGCACATTTTTTGAAACATTATCCTTATTTTTCATTTCCCACGGTATATTCCATACATAATCCACAAGCCTGTGATCGCAGAACGGCACTCTTACCTCAAGACCGCTTGTCATGCTCATTCTGTCCTTGCGGTCAAGAAGATTTGTCATAAACTGGTCTATATTAAGGTATGAGATCTCGCGGCGGCGCGCTTCCTCGGGAGTATCGGAAATAAGCCTTGGCGTGCGGGCGATTGCGTCCTCGTAGCGCTCATGGGAATATTCGTCAAGATCGAGAGTGCGGGCAACGGCGTCCTTTAAGATGGATTTTCTAAGAGTAAGGTCATAGCACCATGGAAAAGCCGGAGTTTCAAATGCTTTTTTCTCCCTGAACCACGGATAGCCGCCGAAGATCTCATCGGAACATTCTCCGGAAAGCACTACCGTATGCCGTTTTTTTACCTCTCGGCAAAAATACAGCAGTGATGAATCACAATCCGCCATTCCGGGAAGATCCTTTGCCCGCATAGCCTGATACAGATAATCCGTAAGCACATGCGTAGGGCAGACAAGGTTGGTATGGTCTGTACCGAATTCCTCCGACATACGCGGTACCCACTTTGTATCGCTGTCCGGCTGGAAATGTGACGGCTTGAAGTATTGACCGTTATCCTCATAATCGAAGGAATAGGTTGAAAGAGTTTTTCCCTGCCTGCGCATTTCCATAGCGGCAACGGCGGTTATAAAGCTCGAGTCGAGTCCTCCGGAAAGGAAGGTCGCGATCGGTACGTCCGACACAAGCTGGCGTCTGATGGAATCACATAAAAGTTCACGCACATTATGAATAGTATCCTCATAGCTGTCCGTATGCGGACGGCTCTTGAGAGAATAATATTTTACGCTTAAAAGACCAAGGCGGCCTACTGTCATATATTCTCCGGGACGCAATTCATATATATCCTTGTATACGCCGCTGCCCTGAGTGCGCGCGGGACTTATAGCCAACAGCTCGCATAGTCCGTCTCTGTCCAAGCGCGGAGTAACTCCGGGATATTCGAACAGCGCCTTTATCTCCGATGCAAACACAAATGTGCCGTCTACCATTGTATAGAACAGCGGCTTTACTCCAAAGCGGTCGCGGCACAGAAATACTCTTTGGCGCATAACGTCATAGACAGCAAATGCGAATATGCCGTTGAGATGCTCAACGCAGGATTTGCCGTAATGTATGTATGCGTAAAGAAGAATCTCCGTATCGGATCTTGTCGAAAAATGATAGCCATATTTTTCGAGGTCACACCTCAGCTCATCGCTGTTGTAAAGCTCGCCGTTATAGGTTATTACGAATTCATAGCCCTGCTCGGTACGCTTCATCGGCTGCTTGCCGCCTTCGATATCGATGACTGCAAGACGGCTGTGTGAAAATACGGCATGTTCGCCTACCCAAGCTCCAAGGGCGTCAGGTCCGCGGTGCTCCATGGAGCTTGCCATTCTAAGGGCAGTTTCCTCCTCTTCGGGAGCGGAGCGTATGTAGTTTTTTCTGAAATTTATATAACCGCTTATTGAACACATAAAAAAACCTCCCTAATTTGATACGAAATTTATCATATAACATATTATGCGCAATAGTTTATTTGGGTGCACGGCGATTCTTTTGCGGTTGTTTTTAAAATACAGACTTGATAAATAAAAAAATTTTAAAAATTTTAATTTGTCCAAAAAGCGCATAGGTATCAAAATGTCACCTCGAGGTAACTGCCTAAAAGTCACCTGTTGGTAACTACGGCACAGAAAAGTGCGTACTTTACATAGTCTTTAACCGGTGCTATAATGTAATCACAAGGTAAGAGATGAGCGGACGGCGTCTCGATACCAAAGTGAGATTTGTAATTAAAAAGGTGATCCGCCATTACAGCAAGGCGGGAAATATATCTAATTTAACGGAGGTAATTAAAATGAAAGTAGCAGTAATTTGTGCAAACGGAAAAGAAGGAAGACTGATCGTTAAGGAAGCGCTTGACAGAGGCTTGGACGTAACAGCAGTTGTGAGAGCTGAAAATAAAAGCGCCGCCGATAAGGCAATTGTTAAGGATCTCTTTGACCTTACAGCGGAAGACCTGAAGGGCTTTGATGCGGTAGTTGACGCTTTCGGCGCATGGACTCCGGAAACGCTTCCGCAGCACAGCACTTCATTGAAGGTTTTATGTGATGCGCTTTCCGGTACAGACACAAAACTTCTTGTTGTCGGCGGAGCAGGCAGCCTGTATGTAGATACGGAGCACACCGCAACAGTTTCGGACGGAGAGAATTTCCCGGACGCATTCAAGCCGCTTGCGGCAGCAATGGCAAAGGCTCTCGGAGAGCTCAGAGAAAGAAATGACGTTAAGTGGACATACATCAGTCCGGCAGCGGATTTTCAGGCTGAAGGAGAAAGAACAGGAAAGTATATCCTGGGCGGTGAGGAGCTGATACTTAACAGCAAGGGTGAAAGCGTAATCAGCTATGCCGACTATGCAATTGCAATGGTTGATGAAATTGTGAAGGGAAATCATATTCAGCAAAGAATAAGCGTAACAGCAGAATAAACTAAAAAAATTCCCGTCTTTACAGGCGGGAATTTTTAACTTGTATTGGTTAATCCTCATATGAATTTTCAAATTGAGAGTAATAAAGCTTTGCATAAGCTCCGTTTGAGCGCATAAGCTCGTCATGCGTTCCCTGTTCAATAATTCTTCCGCCGTCCATAAGCAGAATGGTGTCGGCGTTTTTTATTGTTGAAAGCCGGTGCGCTATAACAAAACAGGTTTTGCCTTTCATAAGCTCGCGCATTGCCGCTTGGATTTTTTGTTCTGTGCGTGTATCCACGTTTGAGGTGGCTTCGTCAAGTATGAGCATTTTTGAATCGAGCAGCATTGCGCGTGCTATTGTCAATAGCTGCTTTTGACCCTTGGATATATTTGCGCCGTCGCCGGTCAAAACGGTGTTATATCCGTCGGGGAGGCGGGTTATAAAATTATGTATTTTTGCCGCTTTCGCCGCGCGTATAACATCCTCCATCGTAACATCATCGCGTCCGTAGGCGAGGTTTTCATAAACAGTTCCCTGAAACAGCCATGTATCCTGAAGCACCATCGTATAAGACCGTCTCAGATTGTTGCGTTTTATATTATATATACTTGTGCCGTCTACAGAAATATCTCCCGAATCAACATCATAAAAGCGCATTAGCAGATTAATTATGGTAGTTTTTCCGGCTCCTGTAGCGCCGGCTATGGCAATAAGCTTTCCCTGCTCGGCGTTAAGATTAAAATTCTTTATTATTTGTTTGCCTGGGGTATATCCAAAGCATACATCCTTTACCATAACGTCTCCGCGCACGTTTTTAAGCTCGGCTGCGTCCGGCTCGTCTGCCTTCTCCGGTTCGGCGTCTATAAGCGCGAATACCCTTTCAGCAGCGGCAAAAGAGCTTTGCAGTTCGCCGAATATGTTTGCTATCTCATTTATAGGGCCGCTGAACCGCCTGGAGTAGAGCACAAATGACGACACATCTCCAAGACCTATGCTTCCGGCGAGGTAAAGAAGTCCACCGAATACACTTACAGCCGTAAGCGACAGGTTATTTATGAAATTTACTGACGGACCTGTTATACTTCCGAAAAATTCAGCTTTTGCGTAGGAGTCATTTGCCTCTTTATTTTTTTTGTTAAATTCCGCTTCGACTGCTCTTTCGGCATGATATGCCTTAGTTGTCTTATGTCCGCGTATCATTTCATCAGCGAATGCGTTGAGCTGTCCGAGCTTTGCGGAACGTTTTGAAAACAGCGGACGAACCCTTGAAGTGAGAAATTTAGTGATCCACATAGAAAGCGGTATAGTAAACACAAATATTATTATAAGCTTGGGAGCTATATATACCATCATTATGAATGATCCGATGACTGTTATGATGCTTTTGCATATTTGAATGAAGTCGCTGGAAAGCGAAGCGTTTACCGTATCTATATCATATGAAATTATGCTCACTATATCTCCGGTCTGATATTTATCAAAAAAGCTTACAGGCAAAGAAGTCAGCTTGTCGAACACGTCCTTTCTCATTTTAAATACGATCTGTCTGGAAAGGCGTATCATAACTACCGACATGATATAAGAAAGCACCTCTGAAAGCACATAGAATATCAGCATGAGAAATGCGTATTTAAAAACAGCATTAAAATCCGTTGCTCCGGCGGTTGTTCCTATAGCGTCTATGGCCAGTCCGGAGAGCCTTGGTCCCAAAAGTGCGAGCACATTTGAAACAACAGTAAGAATAATCGTTAAAATAAACAGAAGCTTAAACCCGTAAATGTATTTCCAAAGCCGTATAAGTATTCTTTTCTTATTTACCTTTTTATTTTCAAATTGACGCTTGTCGCCGGACATTGAATTGTCACGAACCATGCGGCTGCCGCCTCCGAAATTAGCCCTCACGATAATCATCTCCCATCTGAGCTTCATTGATTTCCTTGTACACGCCGCAGTTATTGACGAGATAATCATGATTTCCGGCGCCTATAATTTTTCCGTCTTCTATTACCAATATCAAATCAGCATGGCGGATAGAGCTTATTCTTTGTGCTGATATAATTTTTGTAGTATCGGAAAAATTTTCGGCTATGGCATGGCGCAGCTTTGCGTCCGTAGCGTAGTCAAGAGCGCTGGAAGCATCGTCAAGGATAAGTATTTCGGGCTTTTTTGCAAATGCTCTCGCAAGCAGAAGTCTCTGCCGCTGCCCGCCTGAAAGATTCATGCCTCTTTCTGTTACTTTATGCTCGTATCCGTCCGGAAAACCGCTTATGAATTCCTGTGCCTGGGCGGATGCAGCGCCCCGCTCTATTTCACTGTCGCTAAGATTGCGGAAATAATCGATATTTTCACGTATTGTGCTCCCCATAATAAAATCATTTTGGAAAACTACTCCGAATTTTGTGTAAAGCTCCCCGGGAGGAATGGAATTGACATTCTGTCCGTTTATACGTACAGAACCGCTGTCGGGGTCATAAAAGCGCATGAGCAGGTTTATAATAGTGGATTTGCCGCTGCCTGTCGCTCCGATAATTCCGAGGGTCTCTCCGCGCTTAAGGGCAAAGCTTATATTTTGCAGATTATTTTCCCGCTTATTATACGAAAAGCTCACGTTTTCAAAGCTTATATGATAATTGCTGTCACTGTAGTCGGGTGATTGAATGAGCAGATCTTCTTTTTCATCAAGCACCTCATTTATTCTTTTCATCGAAGCCGCACCCTTCGAGCAGGTGGTGAATATTCTTGTTATCCCAAGCATAGCGTTAAGTATTATAGTAAAATAGCTCAGAAATGCGATAATTGTTCCCGGCTGTGTATATCCGCCGTTTACTCTGTATGCTCCGACTATAACTACAAGCGTAAGTCCGATATTCAAAATAAGGGTTGTTGACGGATTTGAGACAGCCATTATTTGCTCTGCTTTTTGCTCCTCGTCAGAAAGAACGCGTCCGGCTTCATGGAGACGCTTTGTTTCATATTCGGTTTTGGAAAGCGCTTTTATAACACGTATACCGGTAATATTTTCCTGAATAGTACGAACGAGAATATCAAGCTTTTTTTGAACATTGTTATAAACGGGAACGCTTCTTGATGTTACGCTGAAAACGACGATCCCTATAAGAGGAAGCATTAAGAGCAGCACACATGTAAGCACCGGATCGAGCGTAACGGTTATGGCAATACCGCCTATAAGCAGTATCGGACCGCGGACGCCGAGTCTTTGCATACGGGCAAGCATCTGATTCACATTATATGTATCCGAAGTAAGTCTTGAAATAAGAGAAGCTATACTGAATTTATCAGACTGTGCGCATGAGAGTGAAGAGATTTTTTTAAACAGATCTCGCCGTATATCGTGTGTAATGCGTCCTGCGCTTTTGGCGGCAAGACGGTTTGCGCCTATATTTCCTCCGCATGCGGCAAAGGCGCATACAAGCATGATTCCTCCCCAAAAGAATATCTGGGAACGGCTTCCGGCAGAAACTGCTTCATCAAGAATTTTGGCAAGCAATGACGGAATGAATAGATCTGCAAGAGCAGCGATAAATTTTATGGTCAGACCAAAAGACATCATTTTTATATACGGTCTTATATACTGGATTAGTTTTTTCATGGCTATTTCCTCCGTATATAATTATATAATGTTTTTTTCCATAAATCCTTAAAAAAATTAGGATATTGCAAAAAATCCATAAAAATATGGACTGCTGTCTGCGGCAGTCCATATTAGGATTTAATCAAATGAATATTCCGGAAGCTCTTCCTCAGGCTGCGGAACCTCTGTAGGTTCAGGCTCCTGAACAATTACCTCTTCCTCAGGCTGCGGAGCTTCTGTAGGCTCCGGAGGTCTCGGCGTCGAAACAGGACGTACTGTTGCCACCGGTCTTGGAGTTGACGGAACCCGCGTCACAACAGGTCTCGGAGTCATGGCCGGAGCCGGAGTTAGTGTAGATCTCGGAGTCGGAGTAGGAGTAATTGTCGGCGATGGTGACGGTGATGTAACCGCAAGATCATCAAGCAGTTCCTTTCTTTCCTTATCTGTAAGACTCGAAAGAGAATTTACAAGATTAATTGCAAGCTTTGTGCTTGCCGCCTTAATGCGCTCGGCATATTCCTTGGGAACGCCTCCGAACTCGTCATTTAAAGCATTTATAATAAGATTGTTTTTGTTTACATAAAAACGAAACTCATCATCAGCCGCGGCATTTCCTTCTATAACCGCAACCGCTGCCTTAAAGACTTCCTTTTCATGCCTTGCAAGAAATGAGTGGGCAAGAACATTCCGTCTTTCGTTGTAATTTAAAAGTATATTCGTAAGATTGACGTCCTTATTATCGTCAGTCATATACTTATTATAAGCATCGTAAAAGGTAAGTACATTATCATATGCTTTTTCCACATATGCTTTTGGATTAAGGCAGTCGTCAGCATCGGATATCAGGTCAAAAATATTGCGATAGAACCTTTCCTGAATATCCTTGTTTATTGACATGCGTTTATCATTGCATATTTCAGAAATTTTCCTTGAGCTTCCCTTATTATTTGAAGTAAAGTTTTGGTAATATGTTTTTTCATATGAGTCGGTCAGCATTTCACATACGGCTATCTGCTGATCATAAACGTCATCCTCTACATCTTTTATTGATTTTGCCTTTCGGGAAGGAACCTCGGGAAGAGTATTCTGTATTGTGACCTGATCAAGTTCGGATCTTATGCTGCTGTAATCACTGCATCCGGAAGAGCATATCAGCGTCAGAAAGCACATAGATAACAATAACAGCTTTTTTTTCACAATATTTCGCTCCTATTCATTATCCGAAACAGAATCGGATACATTTGTTTCAGTATTATTTGCTGCGGGGTCAATTCTGTTCCCGTTATCGTCAACCTTGTATTCCGCTTTATCGCCGTAAGCCGACCCGTAGCGGTAATTGTAGCTGTAGCCGCGCTTTCCGCCGTAGCCGTAACGGTAGCTGTAGCGCCCGTTTTTATATGATCTGTATGAAACATTTGGGCTTTGTACGTCGTTTACGAAGAAGCCCAAGACCTTAGCTTCGGCGATCTTAAGAAGATTAAGAGCCTGCTCTATATTTTCGTGAGCCGTATAATCCTGTCTTACAATAAGTATTATACCGTCAATAAATTTAGAAAGAGCAGCCGCGTCGGTAACAACTGTTACCGGAGGAGTATCGAGAAAGATATAATCATACCGTGTTTTTAGCTCTTTAAGAGTTTCGCCCATAGCGTCCGAAGAAAGCAGCTCTGCCGGATTCGGAGGTATGGAACCTGAAGCAAGAAGATCAAGCCCTTCTCTTATATTTTTATAAACTACCTCATCAAATGTTTTCTGATTGGAAAGCACTGTTGAAAGACCGTCTGTTTTTACTACGCCTAAATATTGGTGAACTCTCGGTTTTCTTAAGTCGCCGTCGATTATAAGCACCTTTGCACCGGTCTGGGCAAAGGTTATCGCGAGATTTATAGTCGTTGTAGTCTTTCCTTCTCCCGGACCGGCGCTCGTAATAGCTATTACCTTACAAGAATTTTCCATAGAGCCGGAAACTGAGAATATAGTATTTGTTCTTGCTGTTTTATAGGCTTCCTGAATAATAAATGGAGTTTTTTTGTTTATGATGGCAGCCTGATTACGCTTAAGCGAATTTATCCGGTCGTCCGTTTTATTTGGTTTGGATTTATGAAAAAGATTCTTCATTACAGTCATTGTTAAAGCCTCCGTTAGTTCTCATGCAAATTAGGAATCTCTCCGAGAATCGGAAGATTGTATTTTGTTGTAAGCTCCTCGGTGCTTTTTACCCTGGTATCAAATATATTGATAAGGAAAATAATAAGCATCGCTACAGCGGCTCCGGCAACAAAGCCTATAAGACCTCTCTTAACGGAGTTATTGGGCAGAGGAGATTTTGCTTCCACCGCGTTATTTATAAGCTTGACCGAGCCTCCTTCAAACACTCTCCTTATCTCATCGGGAGCGTTGTTCGCTACGCTTTCCGCTATCAAATACGCATCGTGAGCATCTGTTGACCTAACAGTGATCTGAAGAATATTCGTATCCGTCTGAGCGGCATATGAAACCATGCCCTTTATTTCGGACTGGCTGTATTTATTGTCGATGTCATCGCTTACTGTCTGCATAAACGGCATTGATCTCAATACCTCGATATATGTAGGCATAAGCTCAGCCGCACCGGTTATAGCGTTTGTGTTTACGTCCTCAGTTTTTTGCTCCGTCTGTGTATTGATATAAATAGTGGCGGATGAACTGTATACAGGAACTGATGTAAGCTTTGAATAAGCGAATACTCCGCCTCCTGCGACAATTGCAAATATAACGATGAGCCACCACATATTGAGCATCATATTTATAATTTCGATAATAGATATTTGAGATTCCGCTCCCGCTTGCTCAACGGCTTTGGAACCCTGATCTGTGGATTCTATAATCTGTTTATTCTCCATTAAGACCGTCCCCTCATTATTTATAGTTTATTGCACTCAATTAGTATAGCATAAAATATTTATGTTGTCAATCGCAATTCGACACTATAGTATAATTTATTTATAGATAATTTCGTATAAAATTCTAATTTGTATAAATTTTAAAATTTATAGCCGGTTTTCTATAATCAGCCGATAAAACTAAAATTTACTACATCAAATAATCCCGAATCGGTAATTCTTATGTCCGGAATTACCGGCAGCGGCAGAAAAGCCGGCGCGAGGAAAGGGTCTATTCCTTCCGCAACTCCGCAGTCACGGCAAAGCATGTAAATTTTGTCATGCAGCTCTGTTACTTCTTTTGTGCTTTTAGAAGACATGAGTCCTGCGATCTCAAGAGGCAGATATCCTAAGACCTGTTCACCGGAGCAAAGGGCGATACCTCCGGAGGTACCGAGAGTGTTTACAGCTGCTGCCATATCCGCGTCATTATCACCTATTACTATAACATTATGCGAATCATGACCTATAGACATTGCAAGCGCAGCATTTTTTATTCCGTAATTTGTTACATACGCGAAGCCCTTTGTACCGAGACGTTTATGACGTTCTATGACGCATACCTTTGAAAGTCCATCATGAAGCTTAGTCTTCACACGTTTGGTGATTATAGCCTCCGGAATAAGCTCAATAGCGTCAAACTCTTCTTTTTCCGGCTTATATCTGAAAAAGTCAGCGTCCACTTTATCGAGATGAACCGTATCTGTAACGGAGCTGTCAGGGTTACATGACGGTATATCCTTTATTAGCTTTCCTTCGAGGACTGCGATTTCTCCGTCTTTTATCACCATATAAATATTTTCGGCACATATATCGTCCGCAATGACGATATCCGCCTTATATGAAGGAGCTATTGCTCCGAGCTGCTTGAGTCCGTAGCATTCAGCGGCGTTTATGGTTGCAATGGCTATGGCGTCCTCCGGGGATATACCGAACTCGACAGCTTTTTGTATGCTGTAATCAATGCTTCCGTCACGGTATATTTCGCCGATAAATCGGTCGTCCGTACAGAAGGTACAGCGGCGGGCAGCGCGGCGGTCGATTCCCGGAGCAAGCTTTGAGATATCCTTTGAAAGCGTGCCCTCGCGCAATGCCACATACATGCCTTTGGAAATTTTTTCGAGCATCTCATCTATTTCGGAGCATTCATGGTCGGTTTTTATGCCGGCGCAAAGATATGCGTCAAGCTCATGTCCGGAAAGCAAGGGAGCATGTCCGTCGATGGTTACATCTTGAAGCTTACCCAAAACATCCGGATCACACGAAACTACTCCCGGATAGTTCATCATTTCTCCGAGTCCAAAAAATTCAGGCAAAAGCCTTTTTGTGTCGGCGGCGTCCAGTTTTGCTCCGGTATGCTCAAACGGAGCTGCCGGAACACATGAGGGAAGCATATATTTTATTGGAAGTCCGTCAGCTGCACGCTTCATATATGAAAGTCCTGCCTCTCCGCATACGTTTGTGATTTCGTGAGGGTCGGCTATGACGGTTGTGACGCCGTGCGGGAGCACGGTTTTTATATATTCGGGAGGAGTTACCATTGAGGATTCGATATGCACATGCGTATCGATAAAGCCCGGCATGATATAGCGTCCGTTTATATCAAGCTCGTTTTTGCCGGAGTATTCTCCTACGCCGCAAATATATCCGTTTTTTACCGCAACATCACCTTTTATCGTTTTTCCTGTAAAAACGTCTATAATATTGCCGTTTTTTAAAATAATATCCGCATCAGTACGGCCCATAGCGGTATCTATAAGTGTTTTCTTATCATACATTGAAATAAGTTCTCCTTTTTCATTTAAATCATATAATAATTATACAATAATTTTTTTTGAGATTCAAGGGAACAGCATTAAATTTTTTCTGAAAAATTATAATAAAAGTTTACAATAAGTTCAAAAACATGTAAAAAATAATATTGATTTTATATTGGTGCATATGATATAATATCATCATATTTCAGAAGTTAAAAAGACAGGAGGACGGACGATAATGAAATGCAGAAAATGCGGCGCTCAAATGGGCGATGATATGCTTTACTGTCCGGTATGCGGCACTCATATTCCGACAAGCGCGGATGAAATTTCAGATGATGATGTCGCTTTATATATAAAGGAAGAAAAACTTGAGGAGAATAGACGGATAAAAGAGGAATCGGAAAAAAAGATATCCGATAATGAAGAAAGCGATGGGCCTTCGAATAATTACGGCGATAAAAAGGATATGCCGCCGCAAAACAGAAATACCGTACTCATCGTCCTTATTTCGGTGCTTATAGTTTTGGTGCTGATGGGTATTTCCGGCGGACTGGCATTTGTGTTTATGAATGATCATTCGGATACATTGAAGAATTCGCTTGAAGCTCAAAATAATGCCGCAAGGCAGACCGGCGCTCCGGTGACTCCGAGCCCCGAGCCTACGCCGTCGCCCGAGCCGACTCCTGTTCAAACGACAAATATTAAGGTGACGGGATCGGAGCAGGCTCCCGATGAAAATCCAAGCTATAGGGTATATACCGATCCGGAATATCATTTTTCATGTTCATATCCGAGCAGCTTTGAGGTATATATAGATAATTCAAAAAGCGGAAGATATACCTTAAGATCCGCCGATGGAACGGCATCGCTGCGCATATGTGCGGAGGAAAACAGCGCAGGCATCACCGTAGCGCAGTCGCTGGATATGTTTAAAGCCCAGACAGGGGGATATGTTGACTATGAGCAATCGGGAGAGACTTATTATGCGGTGCGCATGGTAAACGGTTCTAACTGCGCTTATAAATACCTGCGTTCGAAAAACGGGAATATGTATTGGTTTGAATTTACGTTCCCGCGAAAATACTTTGAAATATATGATAAATATATTAACCATCTTTACAGCTCTTTTACGGTTAATTGACAGGAATATTTATATTTTAGTTTAGTTATGAATGAATTGTAAAATTTTATTGACCACATATTTTTGCGGCGTTTATTTTATTGACAATAATAAAAATTCATGGTAAAATAGGTGCATGGGATTTTCGGTCTCTTGGGGAAGAGATTGTTTCCGCAGCGAGAACGCCGACGATAAAACGGTACGGCGTATAAAGGCTGATAATGGGGTGAAGCCGTTTTTAAGCTTCACCGAAGCCGTTTTATAAACGGTATCAGACAATTTTTATATAGGAGGCGACACAATGGACGAGGAAACCATTGAAAGATCAGGCACTTCAGATTCAGGTAAGGATATGTCACAGCCGGCGGAAGGGGAAAACGCGGCTTCGGCAAAAAATAATGACAGCGTTCCTGACAAAAGCACTGATGAGAAAAAAATTAAGAAAATATTATCCGGCGGGAAGAAGAACAGGAAAAAAATAATTATTATGCTTATAATAGTTATTGCTGTAATTGCTGCCGGATTTTCTTTTTGTACAATAAGAAATAAACAGAAGAATGCGGGAATGCAGGAGGTAACAGCAAATGTTGAAAGACGAAGCATAACAAATACTGTTACCGGTTCTTCAACCGTTGAGGCAAATGATTCTTATGACGTGTCGTCAATGGTACAGGGCGAGGTGCTTTCGGATACCTTCAGCGAGGGCGATCATGTTGAAAAGGATCAGGTCCTTTATGAAATAGACTCCGAGGACGCTCAGAGCAATGTTGAAAATGCGCAGAATTCGCTCAGAAAAGCGCAGCTTTCGTACGATGATGCGGTATATAACAATAAGTCGACCTCAAGCAATATCCTTAAGGCAAAGGATGCGCTTCTTAAGGCGCAGGAGGATCTGGCGGATACGGTAAGAAAGCTTGCCTCAAACGACCGCGCCGTACAGCAGGCTGTCAATTCTGTTACAAAGGCTCAGAATTCATACAAAACCGCGGCTGACGATATGGATAATTTAAATATTGCGGCGGAAAGCGCCGGAACGGTAAGCGCGGTATATGTTTCAAACGGCGACAGCGTTTCAAACGGTACAAAAATTGCGGATATATATAATGACAGATATATGAAGCTCAGCGTTCCGTTTAATACCGCGGATGCGGATAAGATACATAACGGTGACGCGGCGGTTGTAAAGGTAGCCGGTCACAGCGATGAGATATTTGCAACGGTAACTTCTGTAAGCAGTGCGGAGGTCGCAACGGACGCTCATGCGGTGGTGCGCTATGTGACTGTAGAGCTGACAAATCCCGGAGCGCTTACAATAAATGATAAGGGTACTGTAACAATAGGCGGAGTGACCTGTCAGGACGTGGCAAATTTTGAATATGTGAATACGGAATCGATAACCGCAAAGGTTTCCGGAAAAGTTTATTCTCTTAATATAAAGGAAAATGACAGGGTAGAGCAGGGAACTGTCGTTGTAAATCTTTCTTCGGACACTGTGGAAAACACTCTTGCAAATGCCGAAATAGAGCTTGACAACGCGAATATGAGTCTTCAGGACGCAATACTTCAAAATGATTCCGTTGCTCAGAATAACGCGGTAAAAACAGCACAGCGAGCACTCGACGAAGCGAAGGCTTCATATGACAGTACAGTAAGAAGCCAGGGTCAGTCGGTAACTACTGCCGCGATAGAGCTTGCAAATGCAAAGCTTTCTCTCGATAATGCGAATAAAACGCTCGAGGATTATACGATAAAGGCTCCTATAGCGGGAACTATCGTTACAAAGAACGTAAAAGCAGGGGATAAGCTTGAAAATTCAACCTCAAATGCAAATACGTCCCAGATGGCGGTGATATACGATCTTACATGTCTGAAATTCGAGCTTTCGATAGATGAGACCGAGATACAGAAGGTAAAGGTCGGACAAGAGGTCACTGTTACGGCGGACGCGGTCGAAGGCAGCTTTACCGGAGTGGTACAGAAGGTAGGAGTTGACGGAACGGCCGAAAACGGCGTAACTACATATCCGGTTGAGGTAAGGATCGACAATTACGGAGATCTGCTGCCCGGAATGAACGTAGATGCTTCTATTGAGGTCGAGTCGGCTGAGAACGTTCTTGCGATACCGCTTTCATCTGTAAACAGAGGAAATGTTGTATATGTAAAGGGCGATAAGACTGACGAAAACGACAAGGCTCCGGAGGGCTATAAGAGCGTTACGGTCGAAGTCGGCATAAATGACAATACATATGTAGAAATAAAATCGGGACTTAATGAAGGCGATATTGTAAAAGGCACAGATGCAGCCTCAGGAAATGATACTACAGGAACTGCCCAGCAGCAACAGCAAATGGGCGGTATGCCCGGCGGCATGAGCGGCGGTATGGGCGGCGGCATGCCCGGCGGCGGAGGCGGCATGGGCGGCGGTATGCCCGGCGGCGGACGGTAAGGAGGGATAGAAATGCCTCCTTTGGTAGAGCTTAAAAATGTATATAAGATATATCATATGGGCGATACGGAGATCCACGCCCTTGACGGTATATCTCTTACAATCGAAAAGGGAGAATTTGTTGCGATAGTTGGACAATCAGGCTCGGGAAAATCCACATGTATGAATATCATAGGCTGTCTTGATGTTCCTACCCGCGGACAATATCTCCTTAACGGAAAAGATATTTCAAATTACAGCGATGATGAGCTGGCAGAGGTAAGGAATAAAATGCTCGGATTTATATTCCAGCAGTATAATCTGATACCGAAGCTTACTGTGCTTGAAAATGTTGAGCTTCCGCTGCTTTACGGCGGCTACAGCGACCGTGAACAGCGCGAAAGAGCTATGGCGTCGTTAAAAAGGGTAGGACTTGATAAAAAGGCGCAGAACCTTCCGACGCAGCTTTCGGGCGGACAGCAGCAAAGAGTATCTATAGCAAGGGCGCTTGCGGGAAATCCGTCGGTCATACTTGCCGATGAGCCGACAGGCGCGCTTGATTCAAGAACCGGACGCGAGGTCATGCTGTTTTTGCAGAATCTGTATAAGGAAGGAAATACGATAGTCCTTATTACACATGATAACTCCATAGCTGCCCAGGCGCAGAGGGTAATACGAATTACTGACGGACGAATTGTATACGACGGTCCCGCCATGGGCGACAAGAGAGTTGCAATGCAGCTCCGTGCCGGAGAGGAGGGCGCATAATTTGGGTATAGGAAAATCATTCTCGATGGCAATATCGAGTATTATAAACAATAAAATGCGCTCGTTTTTGACAATGCTCGGAATTATTATCGGAATTATGGCGGTAATAGTTTTGGTGAGCGTCATGAACGGTCTTACCGGAGAAGTTACGGATATGTTCAATGAGATAGGAACTACCTCCATAACCGTTTCGATACAGCCGCGTTCAATAAAGAAGCTTGATCCTGACGATATGTTCGACTGGGCAGACCAGAATCCGGAGCTTTTTTCTCGGGTGTCGCCGAATGTAACGCTCAGCGGTACTGTAAAAACATCTTCGAGCGGCGATGATTCGATAATGACGTCATGCAGGGGCGTATCCGAGAATTACATTGATATGAAGGATATGACGGTTGCTTTTGGACGCTTTTTGCAGTATATAGACTGTGAGCGTGAGATGAAGACATGCGTGATAGGTACATATCAGGCGCTGTATTTCTTTAACAGCGCATCCGGAGCATTGAATCAGGAGCTGAAAATAAACGGCGTTCCATATAAAATAGTCGGTGTGCTTGAAGAAACAGAGGATTCTACCGAATCCTCCGGCGATGATATTATATATATACCGTATACCACGGCTATGAAGGCAAGCGGCTCAACCGTTGTAAGCAGCTATACTGTTATGGCGACAAGCGAGGATACTGTAACTCCGGCGGTCAATTCAATAAAAACGCTTTTGAATGACAAGATCGGAGACAGCGATTACTATACCGTAACGTCTATGCTTTCTATGATAGACACCATGACGGATATAATGAATAAGATGAGCATGGTACTCGTAGCAATTGCCGCAATATCTCTGCTTGTCGGAGGAATAGGAATCATGAATATCATGCTTGTCTCGGTAACGGAGCGTACAAGAGAGATAGGTATAAGAAAATCTTTGGGCGCAAAGCATAAGCATATTATGACGCAGTTCGTTATGGAGGCGGCAACGGTAAGCTGTCTGGGAGGAATTATAGGTATTATACTCGGATCAACGCTTGCGGTGCTTGCGGGAAAGCTTCTGGGTATGTCAACCAATCCTTCTGTCGGAGCTATAGGGGTTGCGTTCGGCGTTTCCGTTGCGATAGGAATAGCGTTTGGATTCCTTCCGGCAAGAAAAGCTGCTCAGCTAAATCCGATAGACGCTTTGCGTTATGACTAATTTATTTGACGATAGGAGATTAATATAATGAAAAGTAAAATAATATCGGCCGTATCGGCGGCGGCTTTAGCCTCGGCTGCCGCCTTATGCGCCGCCCTGCCGGTATCGGCGGATACTTCGTCATGGAGCGAAGACCAGATAATGCCGCTGCTTGACGCTCTGGGAATAATGCAGGGAGACGGCAACGGTGATTATGGACTTGAACGTTATGTTTCGAGGGCAGAAATGGCAAAAATTGCTGTAAATTCTTCTGTATATAAGGATGAGACAGCGCTGGGACTTAATGTTTCGCCGTTTTCGGATGTAGACGGCTACAGCTGGTCGGCACCGTATATATTAAACGGAGTTACAAACGGTCTTATAAACGGGTATCTTGACGGGACATTCCGTCCTGACGATACGGTCAATTATGAGGAAGCGACGACCATGCTTTTAAAGGTGCTTGGATATACCGATGATTATTTCGGAGTATCGTATCCTTACGGACAGGTGGGACTTGCGAAAAATATAAATCTGCTTGATGATATAGATGCAAATTACGGTCAGCCCATGACAAGGGGACAGATCGCGAGAATGGTATATAATGCGCTTGATATTGAAATGGTAAGCTCGACTGTAAGCAGCAGCCAAAGCAGCTCATCGCAGTCAAGCTCACAGTCAACCTCGCAGATGGCCGGAGCAAATACCGTAACGGGGACGTCCGGTTCGCAAAGCAGCGGGACAACAACTACAACTCAGACTGTAAGATCGTCAGCAGGTCAAAAGCTTATATCAAATTTTGACGCTACTTTTAATGAGGATGTTATAATAATAGCAACTCCTGACGAGGATAATACCTTGGGAACGGGGAAGGTAAGCACAAGTATAGGCAAATACAATATGTATGACGGATTTGACAAATCATATCTCGGTTTGAGGGGAGATATGGTCGTAAGAAACGATAAGGATATATTGTGCTTTGTTCCGGACGGAACGCTCAGCTCAAGAGATTACAATGTTGACTCTGTCATAGGCTCTGACCTTGAGCTTGACGGCACGATGATAGATATCGACGATTCAACGACTGTATATTATAAATCTACGGCATATACATATGCAAGCGTGCTCAATGAAGCGTCTAAGGGAGATACATTTAAGATATATTATGATACCAATGGCGCGATAGAGCATTGCGTGCTTGTTCCGGCTTTGAGCGTTGATATAAACACAAACTCGCTTGACAAGTATGTAATATACTCAGTTCTTAACAATACTGTAGTCGGTTATAAGGACGGTGTTATGTCTGAGATAAATCTCAAGGACACGACCTCGTGCTATAAGGATACGACGGCATATTCATATGCAAATGTTAAGAATGAGATGGAAATGGGAGACGTGCTCAAGGTTAAGTACAAGAGTGACGGAGAGGTTGACTATGTAATATATGAAAGCGGAAATATGGAAGGACCTATAAAGGTATCGTCCTCAGCTGACGCAAGCCGCCTTGATGCGAGCGGAACAGCGCAGGTTATGCGTGACGGAAACAGGTCGTCGCTTTCGGATATACAGGCAAACGATATTGTATATTACAGTGAAGATCTGAATATGTTACTCGCATACTCGACAAAGGTTTCGGGCGTATATCAGAGTGCTTCACCGTCAAGAGATAATCCTACTACTGTAACAGTTTCCGGCAAGGAATATGAGGTAGAGGGCGTTGACGCATACAACGACTTGTCTTCAAGCGGACCGTTCAAATACGGCGATACTATAACGCTTTGTCTCGGCAAGGACGGAAAATCGGTAGCGGGAGTCGTTACCTCGTCAACATCGGCGTCAGGCTCTCAGACGGGATATGTCACAGCGGCGGGAAAGAAGAATTTCTCGAATAATGACGGAACTACTTATTCAAGCAATTATGTAGATATAGTGGCGGCTGACGGAGTTGCGTATGAATATGCGGTAACGACTGACGCGTCAAGCTATGTCGGTTCGGTTGTAAGAGTAAACTTCAACGCAAACGGCTCAA
Organism: uncultured bacterium; assembly: GCA_905215805.1. GTDB lineage: Bacteria > Bacillota > Clostridia > UBA1381 > UBA1381 > UMGS1958. The sequence continues at coordinate 91,285 of CAJMRL010000003.1, forward strand.
GCATAAGCTCGGTATCATCCCCATGGACATCATCGATAGCAGGAACGGTTGATGCTTCGAATATGACTATAGGCTCTAACAGAGTGGCTGAAAATTGCGCAATACTTGACACGACATATAATACTGAACCCGGAAATCCGATATATAAAAGAGTATTTCTTCAGCGTTTGGATGGCTTGATGCTTGGAAATAAAAAGGATATTCTTTATTTCCATAAGAACAGTGCAGGAGAGATAGATGAATTAATATTAAATGAAGTTACGGGAGATTTTTATAAATATGGTATAACTTTGAGTGCAGAGTCTCCTAATTATATCATTGATATAGATGGAACTCAATATACAAGTTCAGGTTCAAGTTTGAGTTTATCTATGGGAACACCGTGCAGAGTGAAAATTAATGATGGTAATATAATAACTGCTAATTCACTTAAACGTTATCCTTCCACTGTTTCTGTACTTACTCAGACAACGGCTACTATAGGCAATACTGAATACAAGCTCAGCGATGAGGTCGTGGTATATGAGGACAGGGGAATACTTACGTATAACAAGATCTCGCTTAACGATGCGATAAACGGCGATTACACCTATACCGCTTATTACGATAAGGAAGAATCGAACGGCGGAAGAATACGTGTAATAATTGCAAAAGTAAAATAATAATCGTTATTTGGGCAGGGCGTTTAAAACGCCTTGCCTTTTTGCAGGCGTATTTTAACGTACATTTCACAATTTTATTTAAATGACTTGAAATCACGTTATTTTTGTGTTATAATAAAAGCAATTGTGAAAAATTAACTTTGTATGAGGAGAATCAAAATGTCAGGACATTCAAAATGGAGTACAATAAAGCGTAAAAAGGGCGCAAATGACGCTCAAAGAGCAAAGATATTTACAAAAATAGCCAGAGAGATTATAGTTGCGGTAAAGGCGGGCGGTCCGGATCCGGCTAACAATTCGAGCCTTAAGGACGTTATAGCAAAGGCGCGCGCAAACAATATGCCCAACGATAATATTAACCGTACAATTAAAAAGGCGGCAGGCTCGGGAGAGAGCGACAACTACGAGAGCATCACATACGAGGGCTATGGTCCCAACGGCGTTGCGGTCATCGTAGAAACTCTTACCGATAACAGAAACAGAACGGCAGCGGACGTGCGTGCGGCATTTTCGAAATACGGCGGCAATATGGGTCAGCAGGGCTGCGTAAGCTTTATGTTTGATACAAAGGGTGTTATTGTGATTGAGGATGAGGATTCCGAGATAGATGAGGAGGAGATCACGATGGACGCTCTCGACGCTGGAGCTGAGGATATAAGCATTGAGGACGGAGTTATAGAAATAACGACCGATCCGGACAGCTTCGGAGCAGTAAGAGATGCGCTTGAGGGCAAGTATACCTTTGCTTCCGCCGAGGTTGCGAGAGTTCCTCAGACATTGACAACTCTCACAGATCCGGATCAGATAAAGAATATGACAAGGCTTCTTGATACACTCGAGGATAATGATGATGTGCAGGATGTTTACCATTCATGGGATCGTCCTGATGACGAAGAATAATGGAAGATAAAATTGTAAACCTTCTTGATAATACAGTACCGCGGCTGGTCTTTGCTCTTTTAAGCGGACTGGCGTATTTTACAATTATATACAGGTTTATTGTCGCGCATACAGAAAGGGGCGGCGGACTGCTTGCCTTTTTCTTCTGTCCGGCGATTGTATGCGGAGCGGCGCTGATTATAATAAAGCTTTTAAAGCAGGCAAAGGAAAACGAAAATAAGAGCGGCATAACAATGCTGTTTTGTATTCATATAATTCTTATATTAATAGCGGCTATATATGCCGTATCGATGGTGTTTTAAAATGGAAAAGCATAATATAGCACCGGTATTTGACAGAAATTCACGAATATTGATACTCGGCAGCTTCCCTTCGGTAAAATCAAGGGAAGCGGAGTTTTTCTATGCACATCCGCAAAACAGGTTCTGGAAGGTGATTTCGAGACTGTTGGAATGCGAATGCCCGGTGACGGCAGAGGAAAAGCGTGAAATGCTTATAAACAATGGTATCGCGGTATGGGATGTGATAGAGAGCTGTGATATAGAGGGCTCTGGCGACAGCACGATAAAAAATGTAAAGGTAAACAGCTTTGATAAGATCTTAAAAACAGCCGACATAAAAAGAATATTCTGCAACGGTGCGGCGTCATATAAGCTTTATCATAAATACTGTGAGCCGCAGACAGGTATAGGTGCGGTAAAGCTGCCGTCCACAAGTCCTGCAAATGCGGCTTTTTCGCTTGAAAGGCTTATTCGTGAATGGAAGGTAATTTTAGAAGCATGATGATGGGGCTGCCGTTTTTAGCGCAGAGCGTTTAAAATAATAAAGCATGCGCTTCTTAATGCGGCAGCTCCATCAGATTTATTTAATAGAGGTCCAAGAATCGTTAAGAAAACGGCGATTATGATTTTTTAGCAAAGAAATATTCGCAATAGCTTGAATATACGCCATTTTTGTTGATTTTTTTTCAATAAACCCCTTGACATACCAATGAATATATGATATTATATTAGTGCTTAAATAAAAAGGCTCTTTTTTTTTTGCGCGTCAAAAAGAAATGGGCATTAAATAATCGGAGGTGTAAAAATGAGAGTTAAGATCACTTTGGCATGCACAGAGTGCAAGCAGAGAAACTATAACACAATGAAAAACAAGAAGAATGACCCTGACAGACTTGAGATGAACAAGTATTGTAAGTTCTGCAGAAAGCATACTCTTCATAAGGAAACCAAATAAGCTGAGTAGAGTAAGGATGTGTAGAAATGGCTGAAAAAGCAGCAACTAAAAAGAAGGGCTTCTTTGACCGCGCCAAGAAATATTTCAAGGAGTGTAAGGCGGAGCTCAAAAAGGTAACGTGGCCTACAAAGGAAAAGCTCATGCACAATTCCTTTGTAATTATTGTTTTTATTGCAATCGTGACCGTTGTATTATCCGTACTTGACTTCGGATTTGCAAAGCTGTTTGAATTGATGACGAACATTTTGTAATTTTACTGCGTCGAAAGGAGAATAGCAATGGCCGAAGAAGCAAAATGGTATGTAGTCCACACATATTCGGGCTATGAAAATAAGGTTAAAGCCACTATTGAAAAATCCGTCGAGAACCGCGGGATACACGACCTTATAACAGAGGTCATAGTTCCTACTGAGGACGTTGTGGAGAAAAAGGGTGATGCAGAGAAGATAACGAAGCATAAGCTCTATCCCGGTTATGTTATCATAAAAATGATAATGAATGACGAGAGCTGGTATGTAGTAAGAAATACCAGAGGCGTTACGGGATTTGTGGGTCCTGCGTCAAAGCCTGTCGCACTTAGCGATGAAGAGGTGGAGAGAATGGGAGTAGGTTCGGTCAAGCCTGCTGAATTAAAGGTCAAGATGGGTGATGAGGTATCGGTTAAATCCGGTCCTATGGAAGGCTTTACGGGTAAGGTTATTTCTGTTGATCCCGAGAAGCACCGCGTTAGCGTGGCAGTAGACATGTTCGGTCGCGAGACCCCTGCGGAGTTTGATGCTTCACAGGTTGAAAAAATCGAATATTAAAGCGAATAGCGCAAAAGGCGTTATGATAATCCCTCTGGTAACAGTGGGAGGACCGGAAAGGTCCGCAATTACCACATTATATAGCGATATGCTATGATTATTTTAGGAGGTGGCCATAATGGCACAGAAGGTTGCAGGTTATATAAAGTTACAGATTCCTGCCGGCAAAGCAACTCCGGCACCCCCGGTTGGTCCGGCTTTGGGTCAGCACGGTGTAAACATAATGCAGTTTACAAAGGAATTCAATGAGAAGACAGCGAAGGATGCAGGTCTTATAATCCCGGTTGTTATTACCGTATATGCAGACAGATCATTCTCATTCATCACAAAGACTCCGCCGGCTGCGGTTCTTATAAAGAAGGCTTGTAAGATACAGAGCGGTTCAGGCGTTCCGAACAAAACAAAGGTAGCTACAATATCAAAGGCAGATCTTGAGCAGATCGCTCAGACAAAGATGCCTGACCTCAATGCAGCTTCACTTGAGGCGGCTATGAGCATGATAGCAGGTACATGCAGAAGCATGGGCGTAGTAGTAGGCGACTAATTGTCAGAATAAGTGGGAGAGAGCAGATCTCGGTTGACCACAGAGGAGGATTTATAATGTTTAGAGGAAAAAAATATAAAGAGGCTGCAAAGCTCGTTGACAGATCAAAGCTTTATGACACAGCAGAGGCTATGGATCTTTTGACAAAGACTTCAAAAGCTAAGTTTGATGAAACAATCGAGGCTCATATAAAGCTCGGTGTTGACTCAAGACATGCTGACCAGCAGGTAAGAGGCGCTATCGTTCTTCCGAACGGTACAGGCAAGAGCGTTAAGGTTTTGGTATTCGCTAAGGGACCAAAGGCTGACGAGGCTAAAGCTGCCGGCGCTGATTTTGTAGGCGATATGGACATGGTTGAGAAGATCCAGAAAGAGAACTGGTTCGACTTTGACGTTGTTGTTGCAACACCGGATATGATGGGCGTTGTAGGACGTCTCGGTAAGGTTCTCGGTCCTAAGGGTCTTATGCCGTCACCGAAGGCAGGTACGGTTACTATGGACGTAACAAGAGCTGTAAACGAGATTAAAGCAGGTAAGATTGAGTACAGACTTGATAAGACAAATATCATTCACTGCCCGATAGGCAAGGCTTCATTCGGTCCTGAAAAGCTCGAACAGAACTTCAGAACTCTTATGGAAGCTGTTATAAAGGCTAAGCCGTCGGCTGCAAAGGGTCAGTATCTCAGAAGCGTTGTAGTAGCTTCTACAATGGGTCCGGGAATAAAGATCAACGCTGCAAAGCTTAGTTAATCCGATTATTTAAGCATATTATAAGGACTGCCGGAGGCAGTCCTTTTTTGGTATACAAACGGCTGCCTGAAGCCGTTTGTATTTACCTTATCTCTGCAAGCGAATGCACATCTGAAAGATCTTTTACTTCTCTTTCTTCAATCATAATATCATCCTTTTGAGGCTCTATCGTCATATTTCCGCTTGCCTTATATTTATCGAATATATTTAGATTTTCTATATCATATATAAGCCTGCTTCCGTCACGGCTGCCTTTTGATTCCAAAATAGCGCCGCCAAAATCCGACTGGAGCTTTATACGGCAGGAAAAGTCATTTTCATCTAACGGTCTTATATCAATTTCAGCAAATATATTTTGTGTAAAGGGAGTTTTTACTGATATTTCCGTATCATCGGAATAATCCTCGTTTATACGGGTGTGTGAGCCTTCCGATTTCACTGATATCCCAAAGGTTTCTCCTGCAATATCGTATGACGCGGAGAAGCTTATATTATCAAGAAGATTTACCGCGCCGGATAAATCTATAGCAAGCTTAAACGGCTCGCCGTTTATGTTCTCATCAATGTTCAGATAAACAAAACGTTTATCTCTTTCACCAAGCTGTAGCGTGGCGGTGGTGGGGAATTCACTTTCATTTACTGCGGTTATTATGCTGTTTCCAATAGTACTGTCATTGCCTAAAAACGAAGAAAGTAATGAGGATATGGTTTGTCTGAGCGTATCTCCCGAAATATTTACATTATATAGTGTGTACTGTTCAAGCTTTTCAGAGCGGCGCTCAATTTTGGCTGTATTTAAAAGCTCTGTAAAAGCAGAGTATATAGAATCGGTATTGACCTGTTTCGCATTGGGAAGATATACAGCAGCACCGCTTCCTATTTTAAACGGAAGCGCAGAGCTGAGCGGAGATGAATTTATCGCGCTTCCAAGCTCTTTTGATGGAACGGAAAAACGATATTCGCTTAAATCCGGAAGACATATGGAGGTCGTGTCGTTATTTATGATAAGCTCTGTATTTATATTAAGTATCTTGCCTGTAATATAGGACTGCGGAATGCTTTTGTCGAACTGCTCGGTAATATCCGCGCTTATACCGTTGACTGTGCCGTCGAAGGTAAGCATATGATGGTCGGTTATAAGATTTAAAAAGCCGGGGCGTTTGCTCATTTCTTCGGTTTCCTGCTTAAGCTCATTATACGTGTTTGCCGCACGTCCGCTCAAATACAGAGTAGGAGCTGCCGCCCTCATTATATTATCCATAAAAAGCAGTGCGAGAATTATAACTATAAAGCAAGCTGTTGCCGCTCCAAGTATTATCGGAAGGAGTTTTCCTGTTTTTTTCATTATATAATATCCTTTCTGGACTTTTATTTATACTATTTGTAAATAAATTATAACATAATATGCTTATCAATGCAATATTTTATTGGCTTTGTTTTGTTGACACGGATATACATTTGCGATATAATTAACTTGAATGTATGGCATGGAAGGTGATATTTAATGTCTGATTATATAACGACATATACAAAGGTGCATTTTAATCCGCTTTCTCCCAATATGGAGGATATACATATAGAGGATATAGCTCATGCGCTTTCTCTTATGACGCGGGCAAACGGGCATTTTCCTGAATTTTATTCTGTAGCTCAGCATTGTATTCACTGCGCTAAGGAAGCGATGGCGCGCGGCGGAAGTCCGAGAGAGATAATGCTTTGTCTTCTCCATGATTCCGCTGAGGCATATATGGCGGATGTAACGCGTCCGGTTAAAGATATGGTAAAGGGCTACCGTGAGGCAGAGCGTCGCTTGCTTAATATGATATGCGAAAAATATATGCGTATTGCTCCTGATGAAAGGGAAAAGGCATATGCGCGCAAGATTGACGATACATTGCTTTACCATGAATTTTATCATTATATGGGCGAAAAAATTATGGACAAGGCGCCTGAAATTTATTCTTTTCCAGAATTTGTGACAGTACCGTTTAAAGAGGCGGAAAAGGAATATCTTGATATTTTTTATGAGTGCCGCAATAAGCTTGAAAAAATGCGAAAAATACGAATGATAGGCGTTGATCTTGACGGTACGCTGTTAAACGATAAAAAACATATTTCCGAGCGTACAATGGCGGCTTTGAAAAAAGCGGAGCAAAGAGGTATAGAGATAGTTCCGTCCACAGGCAGATCATTCCCGCTTATCCCGCATTTCATAAAGGAGCTGCCGGGGGCGCATTATTTTGTAACTACAAACGGCGCAGCGGTATACAGCTCCGATGGGGAATCCATAGTTAAAAATGAAATGAGCGGTTCTGACGCTGCTGATATTATAAGTATGCTTGTTGATGAGCTTGGCGCGTTCGCCTGCGTATTCAGCGGCGGTAAATATATAGCCCAGCCTAAGCATGGTATAAAATTAGGCTCTGTGCCTATAGAAAGCATGATACCTCCGTATGCGAGCAATTATTTTAACAGCGGAAATCTAAATATGGTGGAAAGCGTAGCCGATGCTGTAAGAGACTCCGAGGCTGAAATTGTAACGGTGGATCTGCATGAGCTTTCAGAAGACAAAAGAAAATATATAATGGAAAAATTACATGATTTTCCCGGGCTTATATGTGTTTACGGAAGTCCGTTTAATATGGATATTACCCGTAAGGACGCTACAAAAGGAAACGGCTTGCTTAAGCTTGGGGAAATACTGGGTATAGGCAGGGATGAAATACTTGCCTGCGGCGACAGCGGAAACGACGCTGATATGATAAGGCTTGCCGGATTCGGAGCCGCTATGGCTAATGCAGATGAATTCGCAAAGGGCGCTGCGGATTTCGTCACTCTCTCAAATGAGGAGGACGGAGTGGCAGAGATAATTGAAAAATATATTTTGTAATAGATGTGAAAAAAGCTTCATATACTTTCCTATATGAGATGATGCGTAGGATAAGCTTCGCATTATCATTGCTGTAAGACGGCAGAATGGAGGAGGGTATATGCGGCTTTTTTTATTGCTTGCGTTTATGCTGTGTACGGGCATATGCGCTCATGCTGATGAGGATGAGCTGCGCGGAGTATGGGTGTCATCGGTGTATAATATGGATTATCCCGTCAAGCCGACCGGGGACGCCGGTGAGCTGCGGAATATGGCGGATGAAATCGTGGATAACTGCGCTGAAATCGGGATAAATGCTGTATTTTTGCAGGTACGCCCCATGTGCGATGCGTTGTATAAATCGGAGATATTCCCTTGGAGTGAATATCTTACAGGCAAACAGGGGACAGCTCCTTCCGACGGCTTCGATCCGCTGGATTATTGGATAAAAAAATGTCATGAGAAAAATATTGAGCTGCACGCGTGGATAAATCCGTACAGGATAGCAAAGGACGGCGGAGCTGAGAATTTAAGCGCAAATAATCCTGCAAGACTTCACCCCGATTGGACAGTTGAAAGTGAGGGAGGACTGTATTTTGATCCCGGTGAGCCTGAGGTAAGACGGCTTGTGACAGACGGCGCTTGCGAAATTGCTGAAAATTATGATGTTGACGGCATACATCTTGACGATTATTTTTATCCTTCACAGGATTTTGATGATGCGGAAAGCTTTGCCCGGTACGGCGGAGGCATGGCAATAGATGATTGGAGAAGGTCAAACACTGAAACGCTTATAAAGGAAATGGGCGAGGAGATTCACAGGATAAAAAAAGATATAAGCTTCGGCGTAAGTCCATGCGGAATATGGGCAAACAAAAGCGATATGGAGGAAGGCTCCGATACCTCCGGCAACAGCGCCTACAAGGATATGTATGCCGATACGCTCAAATGGGCAAGGGACGGTATTATAGATTATATCGCTCCTCAAATTTACTGGTACAGCGGCTATGAGCCGGCTGATTATACGGTTCTTTTGAATTGGTGGAGCGAAAAGCTTTCCGGCTGTGATACAAAGCTTTATATAGGTCTTGCGGATTACAGGCTTGACGCTTATGGTGAAAATAAGGAGAGTCCATGGTATGACGGCAACGAAATTGCAAGGCAGATGGATATGAACAGCAATAATGAAAAGGTGTCGGGCGAGATTCATTTCAGATACGGAAGTCTGCTTCAATATGATTCTCTGAGGGAAAAGGTGAGAGCAAAATATACATCCGATACCGCTGAGTCGGAGAAGGATACGGACAGTGAAGTGTGCCTGTATATTTATCTTAACAGCATGGGCGCGCCTGTGTATATATGGAAGGACGAGGGCGGCTTTGATATGGAAAAATGCCGCGCACACAGTGTAAACGGCGCTGTAAGCGTAAGATGGGTCAGAGCCTGCGACGGTGAGGAAATACGTGAGAATTTATGATATTGATATTGAATTTTGGCGTGAACGGTGCTATAATAATATAAGATAAAATATGAAAGGAAGTAGTTATAATGAAAGTAATTCTTGTAAACGGAAGTCCTCATAAGGAGGGCTGTACATATACCGCTTTAAGCGAGGCTGCGAAAGCTCTTAACAGCAACGGTATCGAAACTGAGATCTTTCATCTCGGAACAGAGCCTGTTGCGGGCTGTATAGCTTGCGGAGCCTGTTCAAAGACCGGAAAGTGCATATATAACGACCCTGTGAATGAGTTCGTTGAAAAGGCAAAGGACGCCGACGGATTTATTTTCGGCTCGCCCGTATATTATTCCGGAATGTCGGGACAGCTTTGCTCGTTCATGGACAGGGCGTTTTACAGCGGCGGAAAGTATATGGCAGGAAAGCCGGCAGCCGCTGTAGTAAGCTGCCGCAGAGGCGGAGCTACAGCTACATTTGAGCAGATAAACAAGTATTTCATGATTACAAATATGCCTGTTGTATCCTCACAGTATTGGAATCAGGTTCATGGAAATACTCCTGACGAGGTAAAGCAGGATCTGGAGGGCTTGCAGACTATGCGCACCTTGGGAGCTAATATGGCGTGGCTGCTGAAGTGTATCGAAGCCGGCAAAAAGGCAGGAATTGAAATGCCTGCGCGCGAAACGCCTATAAAGACGAATTTTATAAGATAAAAAACAAGCTGCCAAAAAGGCAGCTTGTTTTTTTCTGTCATTCAGCGTCAGCCTGAGCTTCGGCTTCAGGCATAGCATCGTCAAATTGATCGAAATCCATATCCGAGGACATGTCTATTTCTTCATTGGCAATCTCCGGAATGTAGTTTATAAGATTAATAAATGCGTCGTCGCTTATTTGGTAATCCCCCGCCATAAGGTCGTTGAAGTATGCTTCGGCTATTTGTTTTGCAGAACGCTTAAAAGAACCTCCGCACATATAATCTATAAGCTTTCCTTCGGCTGATGAATCATTAAGCAGGATATCGCCTACGGCGTTTATTTCAGAGCTATATTGATTTTCATCTAAGCTGAGGTATATTGAAAATACCTGTGCATTCGGTATCTCGGCTTTTGCCGCTGACGCTCCCGCTGCTTCAACATACTGCTCTCCATGCCATACCCTACTGTCAGCCTTTATAAGGTATGCTGTGGTTGCGTCATCATTAAATGTCACAGCTCTTCCGTATTCATCATCCGGCTTGTCAAGAGCTATGTTTTCAAGAAGCTTTGTGTTTACGGCTGTAAGTACGCGTATACCTGAGCTGCCGGAAAGGTTAAGCTGTCCGCCGATGGTCTTGCCCTGACACCATACTGCATATATGCGCTTCTGCATATCTGATGAGTATTCCTGAACAGTGTCAAGAGGAATCTTGCTTCCGAACGGATAAACAGCATCGCAGCTGTATGATATTGTTTCATAGTCTGAATCCTCAGATACAAATGCCAGTCCTATATATCCGGCATAATCTGTATTTTCTTCTTCTACAAGAGACTCTACTGCCGAAAGATCAGGAACAGTGACAGTCTGGTCATCGTTTATTGTATACTGATATTCAATCGAAGGTGCGTCCGACTCAGTAAATGCGTTGTGGTAATTGGAATAAATATCCATTGTAGTCGTGCCGTGAACCGGCATATTGTTTTCTACATCAAGTACCCACTGGTTAATATGAGATCCTCCGAGAAAATCGTTTGCATCGCTTGTGCGTGGGGTTGTTCCGGCAAAATCATATCCATTGGGAGACCATTGATTTGTTACATCTGAATAAGCGGTGTTTGCTAGTGAGGAGGACTTCTCTATTGTTATTCTGTCATATATATCGGGAGCTCCGGCGTCATATACTGGCTGAATAACAGGGATATCAGGGCTTGTTTTATCTCCTACTGCTTTTTCCCAGTTATAGAAGCAATTTCTTATTGTTACATAAGTTCTAGTAGTTAAAGACATATCTACATAGCTGGCAATACCACCCAAATTGACATTATGTGTGGCTGTTGCAAGTGATTCTATTAGTCCTGAAAAATGGCATCTTTCAATTAAATTATTATCACCATCATTAATTCTGCATACGATTCCTCCGGCACGAACATTTCCGCCGCCCAGCAAAGGAACATCAGTAACAATTTCGCTGCTTACAAAAGTACTGCAAAAAGAGTCCATAATAGAAGAACTATCTTCCATCATTCCGACAAGACCACCGACATATGCGACCTTCCCGGAAAGTACAGGAAGTACTATATTTGAGTCAACATATGCAGAACCTTTGCCTTTGGTTACTCCATCGCCGATAGCTCTTGAATATTCAAGAGTAGAAGACTGCATGTCGCCGACGAGTCCTCCGATGTAATAACCATCTCCGCCTAATACCGAAAGACCTTCACTGTTGTGCACATATACATTTGTATAATTGGCTTCACAATTATACAGAGTAGAGTTTTGTACGGCTCCCGCTATTGAGCCGCCAGTTGCTCCGCCCGATGTAATGAGAGTAATAACAGAACCGCCGGAAATAATTTGCAGATTACTGTTTTTTATTGTGATATTATAAATGTTAGAATCTATAGCCTGAGATACGAGAATACCTCCGACCATAACGGAATCAACATCAGCGCCGTCAATTGTTAAATTTCTAATGGTAGCTCCTTTTGTAAAAGCAAAAAGACCGCTGTTAGCTCCTCCTGTTATGCCTCCCGCGCTATCAAAATTATATATAGTATGTCCGTTTCCGTCAAAAGTTCCGGCAAATGGATGTTCTGAATTAGAAGCAATATTTATTTGACTTTTATAAGTGGCAGGAATTATAATGTCATTGTCTAACATATATTTATATGTAAGTGTGGGGTGGCCTGCTGTCTTTGTAAGCTCTGACAACGCTACAAGTTGGTCAGCATTTGATATATGATAGTATCCGTCCTCTCTGTAATCACCAAATTCCTCCGCATAAGCCGTTCCTGTCGGCAGAACGACTAACGAGCAAATAATACCCAGGGACACAACCAAAGAAATCAATTTTTTTAACATAATAATCACCTCAATTCAAAACTTCAGGAGCGGTTATTGTAACAGAAATACCCGCATTAGCCTTGTTAAATTCAGTATCGTCAAGTGTTCCTTCACCATCATCAAGAGATGAAGGTCCAAGAGTAATATCCTCATCATCGAACATAAGTATCTCAATAAGAGGTACTGCATATTTCTTTTTCATAATAAACTTCCTCCATGTCAATTGTATATAGGCGACCAGACAGAGCCATCTTCGTCTATTACAGGCTCAAGGTGTTTTGCAGTCTCAAAACGCATATCACAGCGGTAAAGTATAGCAATAAATTCCTTTCTTGATATAGCGTCATGGGGTCTGAATTTTCCGTTGTCGCCATTCACAAGACTAAGCTCTGCGAATGCGCCGACACAGCCGCGCGCCCAGTCCGATATTTCATCAATATCAGAAAAAATCTGACAGGCTTCCTCATCCTCTTCAATAGAAAGTATTCTTCCCATAGCCGCCACCGCCTCTTCGCGGGTCACATTATCATGCGGGCGGAAACGTTCACCATCGCCGTTCATAATATTTGCAGCGCTCATATAGCATACGTCCGCATAAAACCAGTCGGATTCGTCGGCATCGGTATATGTGTAAGTTTCACCGTTTTCGGCAAATAATTCATTTTGGCGGGCATATCTCGCCAATACAGCCGCCTGTTCGGCACGGGTCATGTATCCATCGGGATAGATTTTTCCGTCACTGCCGTTTATGATACCGCTTTCAACTGCCCAGCTCATGCTTTCGTATGACCAATCATACGGCATATCGCTGTATTCGGCATACGCTGTAACGGAAAATAAAAGTAAAAATAACGATAAAATTATTGATTTACGCATAGCTTAGCCTTCTCCTTAATTTAAATTTATAAAAAGGCTGCTGTCATGGTGGAACTATACAACGTTGATGTGAAAAAGTTAAAAAATTAGATAAAAATGTAAGTAAAGAGTATATATGGTGTATAAAATTTAAAAGAATATAATTAGAGCGGCGATAGTGTACTAAATAGTACCCCCCCCCACATTTATACGATATTTAGCATATGGTGTGAATACCGTTTTCATAATATACACGCTCTCTTTTAAATATTTCGTATTTATATATTAACATATAAATATGAAAATGTCAATCTTTAATAGCTATTTTTACATATAAGATAAAAATATGGTAGTTGACCTTGCAATATTGCGTAAAAGACTTGACCGGAGTCATGAAAGCAGGGATATTTTGCTTGACGATAAAAGTAAAATATAGTATAATTATTATAGAAAAATGGAAGAAGTATTTATTTTAGGGGAGGTGTCGATATGTTAAAGAAGCTGATGCTTACAGCGGCGGCAATGCTGCTCATGTTTGGAACGACAGCCAATGCACAGTATTATCAGGACAGGTATTATGACAGAAAAAATGCGGTGCTTAAGGACGGAACGGCATATGTAGGCGCTTATTGGGATGATTGGTTTTATATGGATTGTGAGGGAGAAGAGGAAAGTGCAACGCTTTCATTTAAGGGAAATAGTCTTACTGTTACGGCGGATTCGGATAAGGCGGAGTTTAACGGTAGCAGTATAACCTTAACCAATATACCCTATATGAACGGCAAATATGTAATGCTTCCTGTCAGGGAGATCGTTGAGCTTTTTGGCGGATATGTGCATTATGAGGATGAAACGGGGGACGTCGTAGCCGAATGTGGACGCGATATTATAAAGGAGAGCGGCACGCTTGGCGACAGCTATAACAATTGGAGCATAACGATGCCGGAGGGATTTTATCATTATTCGGATTCGGTCGATTCAAGTACGGTGTATTTCGATAATTTTAACGGCGTGCGTATAAGCGTGATGATGGCAAAGGATAGTAATCATGAACCAGATTCGTTAAATATTGAAGATTATCTTTATAGACGTGAAATTATAAAAAAAGAGGACGAAAATAATAATTATACCCAGTATATTGTAGAAGGAAAGGTATATTCGAATCCTACGCCGGAAAATCGTACATTACTTAATAGCATAATGGACAGCTTTAAACCGTATTTTTCAGATTATGCCGTTGATATAAGTAATATCAATGAAGACAGAACTGCATGGAAATACAGTAACATTGAAGAAGGGATATCATTTGATATACCGCTTTCATGGGACGATGATTACAATCTATCCTCATATTCAGAAGGATACATAAGAAATAGTCCTAATGTATCAGTATTTAAAGTTATAAATTCAGGATTTAATGATTTACCGCATATCATAATGAAAACATCATTTATAAAAAATGTTTCAGCTGAGGAATTTATTGATACATTTAAGAAGGATGCGAAATATGTTTCGGCTGAGGTAGATCCGGTGTTTGAGAATGTAAAAATAGGCGACATAGATGCTTATAGACTTGAATATCAATACGATTCAGAGAGCAGCACAAATGTACCTAATGTTTGTATTATATGCGATGACGGGAATAATGTTCATTTATTTAATTTCGATTTACTCTTTGTAAATAATATGGAGATACAGGAAACGAAGCAGAAGATGGATGATATTATTGAAAAAATATTGTCAACTTTAAAATTTTATGAGCCGGAGGGAAATGGAAATATATATTTTACAACGGACATGGATATGACAGAAGAAATAGATGTTAACGGATTTAAATTTAGCGTACCGAAAAGACTCTTGTTAGGTACAGGGAACAATTCAGCAATTCTATTTTTAAATAACAGCAACATAGATATTTATAATATATTGTCCGTTGATACAACAGCGGTAATAAGTTGTTATGATGACATAGAATACACAGAGTTTATTGAAAATTTAAAAAATAATCCCAATGTATCGTATTTTGAAGATATGGGTGAATTTAATATAGAAGGGAAAAATTATAATAAATGTAATTTTATTTTAACTAATGAAAAGGAAGGGTCATCTGATGGGTATGTTTTTATGTTGACCAGTAAAAAAATTAATAAAGGTACTGTATATTATGATGGCGAGAAATATGTTGTTGCAGTAATAGTTTTTAACGAAAATGCAGATACGGATTCACAGTATGTAAAAGATTTGCAGGCGGTAATTAATTCGGTGCATTGATGATAATTTAGGGGAGGTGTCGATATGTTAAAAAAGCTAATAATCACAGCGGCGGCAATTCTGCTCATGTTTGGAACGGCAGCTAATGCGCAGTATTATCAGGACAGGTATTATTATCAGAAAAAGGCAACACTTAAGGACGGAACGGCATATGTAGGCGCTTATTGGGATGATTGGTTTTATATGGATTGTGAGGGAGAAGAGGAAAGTGCAACGCTTTCATTTAAGGGAAATAGTCTTACTGTTACGGCGGATTCGGATAAGGCGGAGTTTAACGGTAGCAGTATAACCTTAACCAATATACCCTATATGAACGGCAAATATGTAATGCTTCCTGTCAGGGAGATCGTTGAGCTTTTTGGCGGATATGTGCATTATGAGGATGAAACGGGGGACGTCGTAGCCGAATGTGGACGCGATATTATAAAGGAGAGCGGCACGCTTGGCGACAGCTATAACAATTGGAGCATAACGATGCCGGAGGGATTTTATCATTATTCGGATTCGGTCGATTCAAGTACGGTGTATTTCGATAATTTTAACGGCGTGCGTATAAGCGTGATGATGGCAAAGGATAGTAATCATGAACCAGATTCGTTAAATATTGAAGATTATCTTTATAGACGTGAAATTATAAAAAAAGAGGACGAAAATAATAATTATACCCAGTATATTGTAGAAGGAAAGGTATATTCGAATCCTACGCCGGAAAATCGTACATTACTTAATAGCATAATGGACAGCTTTAAACCGTATTTTTCAGATTATTCCGTTGATATAAGTAATATCAATGAAGACGGCACAGGCTGGAAATACGGTAATATTGCGGAGGGAATAGCCTTTGATATGCCTGTTTCATGGGATAATGCATACGGAATCGAACAGCTCGGCACGCAGGATGAATTCCTAAAGGGATATATATTTGGAGGCGAGAATGTTGATGCAACGGCGCATCATCCGGTATTTACGAAGATGCTTTCGCAGTTTATAAGGGGAGTTACGGCCGAAGAATTTGTAAATACCTTCAGTAAGGACGCAGAATATATTGCATCTGATATAAATCCTGAGTTTGAAAAAACTGAAATAGGCGGCGTAGAGGTTTACAGACTCGAATACAATCAAGAGACCTTATACGAGAGAGAAAAGCATAGTGTTTTTACTGTATTTGACAGCGGAGATACTACGCATATATTTGAGTTTTATATCACCTCATTTTCAGGCACGGACACACAGCAATGGGAGCAGATGCTTAATGAAAATATTGAACAGGTGTTCTCGACTCTGAAGCTTTCAGAACCGGAGGGGTGGGGCAATACACATTATTTTACCTCCGATACGGATACCGTAGAGGAAATAGAAATCAACGGGTTTAAATTCAATGTCCCCAAAAAGCTTTTGGCTGAGCATGAAGAGGAAGGAATAGCTCTGTTTCACAATGGTTTAAACGGAGGGATATATGACATTCTTTCGTTAGATGCCGCAGCGGCTATCATAATATTTGAGCCTGAATGGTCGAATGGGGATGTTATAATAAATGAAATCAAGAGCAGTTCCGATGTGCAGGATTTTAAGGATTTCGGAGAAGTTAATATAGGAGGGAAAACTTATAAAAAGTGTACCTTTACCATGGGCTATGAGTCCGAATACGGGAGCATTGACGGCACTATGTATTCTGATGGCAGCAAATGTGTTCTTGCAATGATCATATTTTATTCGGGTGCAAATGTGGATTCGCAGTATGTAGAGGACTTACGGGCGGCGATTAATTCGGTACACTGATATATAAAAGCTATGATATTTAAAGGTATAAATTTAAGAAACAATATTTTTCTTGCCCCGATGGCGGGCATAACAGACGGACCGTTCCGCAGAATATGCACATCATGGGGAGCGGGACTGACCTATTCGGAAATGGTCAGCGCAAAGGGACTTTGGTACAATGATAAAAAAACGGCTGACCTTATGAAAATTACGCCGGAGGAGCGGCCGTGCGCTATACAGATCTTCGGTTCGGAGCCGGAGATTATGGCAGCGGCTGTGCCTAAGGTAATGGAATTTAAACCGGAGCTTATCGATATAAATATGGGCTGTCCCGCGCCGAAGATAGTAAACAACGGCGATGGAAGCGCGCTTATGAAGAATCCGGAGCTTATGGGAAAGATAGTAAGGGCGGTGGCGGATGTATCGCCTGTTCCGGTAACAGTGAAAATACGCAAGGGCTGGGACGACACAAGCGTAAACGCATTGGAGTGCGCAAAGATCCTTGAATATAACGGAGCGGCGGCAATAGCTGTGCATGGACGCACGCGCGCGGCATTTTACAGCGGAAAAGCGGATTGGGATATTATCCGCGATATAAAGAAGGCGGTTAGTATCCCTGTCATAGGAAACGGAGACATATGGAAGGCGGAGGACGCTGTGAGAATGATGGATTATACGGGCTGTGATGCTGTTATGGTAGCGCGCGGAGCACAGGGAAATCCGTTTATATTCAGGCAGATAAACGAGCTTATGCAAAACGGAAGGGTAGAATTTTATCCGACTCCTCAGGATAAGCTTGAACAGGCTCTTGAACAAGTTAGAATGCTTGTTGTGGAAAAAGGCGAAAGCAGGGGTATAAAAGAAGCGAGAAAGCATATTGCGTGGTATATAAAGGGATTGCGCGGCGCATCCGCATTTAAAAGTGAGATTTTTAAAATTGGCAATTTTGCTAAATTAGAACAGGTTTTGACCGAATATATTCATCAAGTGCAATAAACATTTTTTTTCTTGTATAAAGACCTTGAAAATCGTCTTTTTTAGTGTTATTATAGTTATAATAACCAAAATATACGCATTTATAATGGAAAGGAGAATAATAATGGTTGATAAGTTTGCCAAATTGGGCTTAACTTTTGATGACGTGCTTCTGGTACCGCAGGCATCGGAGGTTACACCGAATATGATTGATTTGAAGACTCGTCTTACCAAGGATATACAGCTTAATATTCCTTTTGTAAGCTCCGCGATGGATACTGTTACCGAGTCACAAATGGCTATTGCTATCGCGCGTGAAGGCGGAATAGGAATCATCCATAAAAATATGACTATTGCTGAACAGGCGGCGGAGGTTGACACGGTGAAACGTTCTGAAAACGGTGTTATCGTGAATCCGTTCAGTCTTACAAAGGATCATACCATTCAGGAGGCCGATGACCTTATGGGCCGCTATAGAATTTCGGGTGTTCCGATAGTTGATGAGAATAATGTGCTTGTCGGTATTATAACCAACCGCGATCTCAGATTTGAAACCGATTTTTCAAAGACGATCGAGTGTGCAATGACAAGTGAAAATCTTATTACAGCTCCGGAGGGTACAACACTGGAACAGGCTCAGGCTATCCTTTCCAAGCACAAGATAGAAAAGCTTCCTATAGTAGATGAAGGAAATCATTTAAAGGGACTTATTACAGTAAAGGATATAGAGAAGGCTATACGTTATCCTAACAGTGCGCGTGACAAGAACGGCAGACTTCTTGCAGGAGCGGCGGTCGGAGTTACGGATGACTGTCTTGAAAGAGTACAGGCGCTTGTTGATGCGGGAGTTGACGTTGTTGCTCTTGACAGCGCTCATGGACATTCAAAGAATATTATAAATAAGGTAAAAGAAATAAAGGCTGCATTTCCGGAGCTTCCGGTAATAGCCGGAAATATTGCGACGGCAGAAGCGGCTGTTGCGCTTATAGAAGCGGGTGCGGACTGCTTAAAGGTAGGTATAGGACCGGGTTCAATATGTACGACACGTATAGTATCAGGTATAGGCGTACCGCAGATCACTGCTATATATGATGTGTGCGAGGTTGCTAAGAAGTATGATATACCGGTAATAGCAGACGGAGGTATAAAGTACAGCGGCGACTGTGTGAAGGCTATTGCAGCGGGAGCTGACGTAGTTATGATAGGAAGCCTGTTTGCAGGCTGTGACGAAAGCCCCGGAGAATTTGAGATCTATCAGGGAAGACGTTTTAAGGTCTACCGCGGAATGGGATCTCTTGCTGCTATGGAAAAGGGTTCTAAGGACAGATATTTCCAGACAGGATCGAAGAAGCTTGTTCCGGAAGGTGTTGAGGGACGTGTTCCGTATAAGGGACCGCTTTCCGATACTGTATTCCAGCTTGTGGGAGGACTGCGTTCGGGTATGGGATACTGCGGTACTCCGACAGTGGCTGATCTTAAAGAGAACGGAAAGTTTATAAGAATAACAGGAGCAGGCTTAAGAGAAAGCCATCCGCATGATATTTATATCACAAAGGAAGCTCCGAACTACAGCTATAACAATAACGGCTGATAATTGAGCTGATATACAGGAGTTCTGTTTTAGGGACTCCTGTTTTTTTGCTTTTGAATTTGAAGAGCAAATCACTTTGAAATTTAACGAATTGTTAAATTTCAAAGTAGAGGAAGTACTGTTTATGCGATTTCTTTGAATTTTAAATATCTATAAAAATATTAAAAATTAAAGAAAGAAATATTTTGTTTTATACGTTTTCAATAGAAATATGGCAAAAATTTAGTAGCTGCAAGCGAGCTTTTATCAAGAGTATGTTTAGAATTTAACAATTTGGAAAATAATTAATTTTCAAACTTGATTTTTTTTGAGTTTATGGTAAAATAGTACTTGTCAAAGGGAAGTAGTTCTCATTGACGGGAAGAATTGCGACCTCTCTTTTTTCTCTCCCTAAAGAATTTTATTTTAAATTAATTGCAGTTCTTCCTAAATTACCCCATATAAATTATATGAAAAAAAGGTGTTCTCTCCCCAAAAAGAACACTTTTTTTCATGCCGGAAAATTTAAAAAAAGTACTTGACAAATTAATGAGTATATGTTATACTGTCATAGATGAGTAAAACAAGCAGAACTATCCGTTCTCACCGTCAGCGCTAAGCTCAACGGTAAATAACATGCTTTGCCACAAGCGAGGCTTGTTTTTTTGGACGGGTGTATACTGCGCCCGTTTTTTTCATGCTGTTATATAAAAATGTAAAATTTCAAGGAGGGATTAACCATAGCTAAGAATGAGCTGCAAATTAACGAGCAGATTCGTGACAATGAAGTTCGCGTTGTTTCGGCGGATGGAGAACAGCTTGGCGTAATGAGCGCGAAAGCCGCGCAGAATCTTGCCAACGAGAAGGGTTTGGACCTGGTAAAGATCGCACCGCAGGCAAAGCCGCCTGTATGCAAGATAATGGATTACGGAAAGTACAAATTCGAGCTTGCAAAGCGCGAAAAGGAAAACCGTAAGAATCAGAAGGTTATAAATATCAAGGAGGTACAGCTGTCGCCTTCAATTGATACTAATGACTTCAATACAAAATGCAGAAATGCGATGAAGTTCCTGTCAAAGGGTGATAAGGTTAAGGTTATTGTACGTTTCCGCGGACGTGAGGTAAGTCATTCTGATATAGGTTATACCTTGCTTGAAAGGTTTGCACAGCAGGCAAAGGAAGCGGGTACGGTTGAAAAGCCGGCTAAGCTTGAGGGAAGAAATATGGTAATGTTTCTCGCCCCGATTTCAACAAAGTAATTTTTCGATTCGGAAGGAGTGTATTATAATGCCTAAAATAAAGACACACAGAGGCGCTGCCAAGAGATTTAACCTCACTAAGAACGGTAAGGTTAAGATGAACAAGGCTTTCAGAAGACATATTCTTAATAAAAAGACTACAAAGAGAAAAAGACATTTGAGAAAGCAGGCTTACTGCTCAAAGGCTAACGCTGCAGTAATCAAGAAGCTTATTCCTTACAAATAATTCTGAAAGAGAGGTAATTAATAATGGCAAGAGTTAAAGGTGCTTTAAATACAAGAAAGAAACATAAAAAGATATTAAAGCTTGCTAAGGGCTTCCGCGGTGCGGAGAGTAAGCAGTACAGAGTAGCAAGCCAGGCTGTTATGCGCTCAATGCAGAACGCTTATATCGGCAGAAAGAGAAGAAAGAGAGATTTCAGAAGACTCTGGATCACAAGAATCAGTGCTGCCGCTAAGATGAACGGCATGAACTATTCAACATTTATGAATGGTCTTAAGAAGGCCGGCATAGAGATGAACAGAAAGATGCTTTCGGAGATCGCTATAGCTGATCCGGCTGCATTTGCAAAGCTCTGCGAGACTGCAAAGAATGCTGTTGCATAATTAACATGATTAAAATCAAACGCTTTGCCGATTATCGGCAAAGCGTTATTTTTATTCAAATATAACAAGCGAGTCAACAGCGTCAATAAGCTCCTGAGTAAGCGTGCCGTCAGGATTTACCGCTGAGGCTGCTATAGATACTGAGCCGTTCGTCAAAAGCTTTGCATAGCCCTCATTTCCCTCGGGAGTAATACGTTTATACCGGCATCCGGCATACTCACCGCCGCTGTTTATAATAGAAAAGTCCGTTATTTCTACTCCGCTTTGTCCAAGCACTTCATTTACCGCTTCAGGGGAATCCACATACACAGGCGTATCCATTGTCTGGACCATAAGCAGCGAGCCGCCGTCAACAAGAAACAATACGCCGGATTCATCCTCGTCGCCTATTTGAGCGCTTTCAGGCATAACAATGCCCCATTTCGTATCGCCGCTTGTATATTTCATATATTCAGGCGGTTCTTCACGGCTTTCAAATTCGTCCGCAGTGGTCACGGTTTCCGGTTCTTCTGCTACAGGGATGGAGGAATCGGTATCTTGCTGAGCGCTGCTATGGGACTGCGCTGTGTTTTGGGATACATTTGAAGAATTGCTCTCCGCAGCGGGCTGAGCCTGCTCGTTTTCCGGCTGAGCGGACGGAACGGCTGATCCCTCCGGCTGCATCGATGAGCGCATTGCATCTATTTCCTCGTCGGTTTTGGGCTGAGAAACCGTTCCCGGAGAATCTACGATATGAGATTTTTCCTCATCCTTTTTACCGCATGCAGTCATTGAAAATATAAGCGCCGAGGCAATAATTAAAGTTAATATTTTTTTCATAATAATCTCCATTCTGCCGGTTTAAAACGGCATAAATTAATAACACGCAAAGTCTTTCCGGTTGATATATTTAAAACGTGATTTCTTTTATTTTATTTCCGTTTACAAGATAAGCGCGTTTTGCGCGGCGCATCATCGGCTCGTCGTTCATAGAGTCAGTATAGAACTCATCTATATGCGCTCCGCAAAGCTGCTTATCAAACGCATTGACCTTGTTTTTTCCGTAGCATAAAAATATGACGCGGTCGCGGTCTGTTTCGGTGCATATAAGAGTCTGCGCCTTGAGCCTGTCTTTTATGCCCTCAAGCAGGAAACGGGGTGACGCTGAGATTATAACGTCATTTTCGGATATAAGCGCAAGCATGTTAGAGCGCAGCTTTGAGGAATTTTCGTCCCAGAATAGTTTTAAAAGTGTGCCCGCATCGGCGCTGTTTTCAAAAAATACCTTCATCATTTTGCTGCAAAACGGGTATATCGCTTCAATTCCCACGCGCCCTGTTTTATAGCGTATCAAATTAAAAATAACCGATGGAAGATGTTTTACAAGCGATTTTTTGCGTTTAAGACAAAAGATAAAGAAATCAAGCGAGCTTTCGCCGTCGTATATAGTATTGTCAAAATCAAAAACCTTCATAATATTTAATTATACATATAAAGGATGGCTTAAAAACCATCCTTTATATGTTATCTGTTTATTAGTTTCTCTTTGAAAGAACATCAGTTTCATACTTGCGTACTTCATCAAGCCAGTCAAGACCAACTCCCTTGTTTGTCTTATTGCAGTAATAATCCCAAACGAGCGAGAATGGAGCAGCCTTAAATTCCTGAGTATATGCAAGTCTTGCAGTTACATCGCCGTCAGCCTCGAGCTTCTTCATCTCGTCATTCGGCTGAAGCAATGCATAAAGCATAGCCTTTCTTGTATTTCTCATACCGATCACCCATGCGGCGATTCTGTTTATTGACGCATCGAAGAAGTCTGTAGCGATATATGTATCCTGAAGCTTGCCGAGACGAACGAGCTCTTCCATGATAGCCTTTGTTTCATCATCAAATGCTACAACGTGGTCGCTGTCCCATCTTACAGGACGTGATACATGAAGAAGAACATGATCCGAGAACGCATAAACCGCTCCGAGCTTTGCGGAAACTACCTCTGTCGGATGATAGTGACCTGTATCAAGAGTCATGATAATATGGTCGGAATTTTTCTTCATAACATAGCCCATGCAGAATTCATGCGAGCCTGCTGTAAAGCTTTCAGCGCCGATACCGAATACCTTTGATTCAATACCGTCCATTACGCCCTCAACGTCCTTTGTAGCTTCAAATATCTCGTCATAGCTCTTTTTAAGCTGAAGTCTCGGAGTGAGAGTATCAACCGGGAATTCCTTATCTCCGTCCGGAGTCCAGTGATTGATTACGCAGGTCTTGCCTGTTCTCTTGTAGAAGTATTCACCGATCCTGCGGCATGCAATACCGTGTCTTACCCAGAATTCTCTTACCTTTTCATCTGATGATGAAAGAGTAGCCTTTTCACTCAAAGGATGTGAGAAATAAGTCGGGTTAAAGTCAAGACCAAGACCCTTTTCAACAGCCCAGTCCGCCCAGTTCTTAAAATTTTCCGGAGTTATAGCGTCACGGTCAACGAAAGTATCGGCCTCCTGATAGCTCGCATGAACGTTTACCTTAAGCTCGCCGGGGATAAACTCCATAGCCTTTTCAATATCGGCTCTAAGCTCGTCCGGAGTTCTTGCGGCGCCCGGATAGTCTCCTGTGGTCTGGATGCCGCCTGTAAGACCGCCTTCCTTTTTCTCAAAACCGTTTACATCGTCTCCCTGCCAGCAATGCATTGAAATCGGAGTTTTGTCACAGATCTCGATTGCCTTGTCGATGTCTATGCCGTACTGCGCATAGTATTCCTTTGCAAGAGCATAGCCCTTTTCCAAATCATACATTGGTATACACCTCTCTCTTTTTGTTTTATCACATTGGATACATCTATATTATATAATAAAATCACAAATATTGCAAGAGGTTTTATAAAAGATTTTATCAGTTTTGTCAAGATATATAAAAAAACACTCACGCCCGATATTGGTGTGAGTGTTTTACTGATTACAATCTTTTTTCAAACAATGTTCCCGCTTTTTGAAGCCTGCATGCTTCCTCATATGCGGCAACTGTTCCTATATCTATACGTGTCGCATCAAAAACATACGCATAGACATCGGTTTTTCCGATGAGCCACGGAACGAAATGTCCCGGAGCATCGGGATTGTTTCCCTCTTTAAGGTAATCATTTATAAGCGGAAGAGTTTCCCTTCTGTAGAGATAGAATGGGGGGACGCCGAGGTCGGATTTGGGATTTTCGGGCTTTTCTTCAAAGCTCAAAACCTTTCCGGCTTCGTCGAGCTCAACAACTCCCATTGAATGAAGCTCCTGCTTGTTCTCTATCCTATGTGCGCATATCATATCGGCATTTTTCTGCTTATACATATCAACAAAATCTACAAGAGAAAAGCCGAATATATTATCGCTTGCCATAACGAGAATCTCATCGTCTATGTTTTCCTGATCTATAACATATTTTAAATCGCCTATAGCGCCGAGGCGGTTATCATTAGACGTTGTATGGTCATTTAAAACCTTTATTCCTTTGCCGCCTTTATATTCTTTTGCCCAATCCTCAAAATGCGTGTGAAATTTTTCGTTTGTCACTATATATATGTTTTCTACATCCTCAACCTCGCTGATTTTGTCAACGACCATATCCAATATGGTCTTATCGCCAAGCTTCAGCAAAGCCTTTGGCATATTTTCGGTCAGTGGATAAAGCCTTGTGGCATATCCTGCCGCCAGTAAAATACACTGCATAATAAATCCCCCTTTAAAATTAGGTTGCCTCAGGCACGGCTTACTGCGTGCCCGGTAGCTATAAACATATCTCTTTTAATGATCAGTTATTTTTTCTCGATCTTTGCAACAAGTTTCTCTATCTTATTAACAGGATCAAGCAGCTTTGAGATGGTCTCGTCATGGTTAAGGGTATCTATAAGCAAAGAAACATACTTTGACATATCGACCTCACAGTACCATTCTCTTGATTTAAGTCCCGGATTTCTGTATATAAGATTTGAAGTGAAAATCCTGTCGATCACTCCGTCGGCATATGCCTTGTCCACAACGTCAAGACCGTTTACAAACAAGCCGAATGAAGCGAATACAAATATTCTCTTTGCGCCCTGCTTTTTCAGAGCCGTTCCCACGTCGATTATCGATTCACCGGAGGAAATCATGTCGTCTACGATAACAACATCCTTTCCGGCAACATCGCGTCCGAGATATTCATGAGCGACTATCGGGTTTTTGCCGTTCACTATTTTTGAATAATCGCGTCTTTTATAGAACATACCCAAATCAAGCTTCAATACCGAGCTGTAGTACATACATCTCGACATTCCTCCCTCGTCCGGAGAAATAACAACGGTATCAAACTTATTGAGCGAAATGTCCGGAACATTTTTAACAAGCGCCTTTATCATCTGATAAGTCGGCTGAACATTATCAAATCCCGAAAGGGGAATAGCGTTTGAAATTCTCGGGTCGTGGGCATCGAATGTTATAATGTTTGCAACCCCCATCGATACGAGCTCATGGAGCATAAGAGCGGCATCGAGAGATTCACGTCCCGCACGTCTGTGCTGTCTGCCCTCATAAAGCATAGGCATTACAACAGTAACACGTCTTGCCTTGCCTCCCATCGCGGCGATTACTCTTTTAAGATCCTGATAATGGTCATCAGGGCTCATGTGGTTTTCCACTCCGTACATTTTGTATGTTACGCCGTAATTAAAGCAGTCACATATAATATATACGTCATGACCTCTCACTGTTTCATCGATAACGCACTTACCCTCACCTGTGCCGAATCTCGGACAGTTCACATGTGTTACATAAGTGTCTACGTTTTCGAATTCACGGAATTTTTTGAGATAATCGTCGATTTTGGCAGTAATTTCTTCGCATCCTTTCATTGAAATAATGCTGAGCTTGCCGACTATCGGCATACTGTCACCTAAAAAGTTGTTCATAGCAATAAATTCTCCTTGTTTTTTTACACAGCCTTTATGTAATTTTACAGTACCACTTACAATATATCATAACTTACCTTATTTTTCAAGTAAAATTGATATTTTTTTTACACAAATTTTAAATAAAATTTGCATTGATTTTTTATATAAAAATGATTTTTATATAAATATCAGGATTATAAATACAGCTATGACAATATTGGCTATTTAACTATTGCGGTAGTCTTATGACTATATGTATAGTCATAAGACTACTTGCTTATAAGCTCTCCTATATTATTGATTTTTACGGAAATTGTTCCGTCCTCGTTGTTTATTATTTCTATATGCTCGTTATCGCGGTAAAATTCCGCGGGAAAAGATATTTCAACACCGATATCGGTGGTTATTTTTATATTGGAGCTGAGCTTTTTGGTCACGTATTTATTTATTTCTACCTTTTCGGGAACTTCCGCCTCTTCAAGCTTTTTCATAAATTCATCGTGCATTGCCGGACGCCCTTCAAACACTGTCTGAGCGACTTTTTCCGGCTCGATATAATCTATTTGCTCTATGTTTTCGGTTATATATTTTTTCATCCTTGACGCTGTTTCCATTTCATCGCCGCCGTTGTCCTTTGTGACGTTTTTTGCTATTCTTGTTACGGCATTTATGCTTTCCTTTGCGGAAATATCATAATCGCATTCCAGAAGTACATCGGCTATAAGATCCATGCTTTCGCCCTCGATCTTGCGCTTTTTGCCTTTATAGCGTATCGATAAATCATCGAGACCTATAAAGGCACATTCGCTTATTTTTTGTGAGAGAGCCGGAAGGATCGCGTAATGATTTATAAGTGCGTTTTTGACCTCGCCTTCCTCCTGAATGACCTGGTGCGTATAGCCTATTTTATTATCACATTTGAGTACAGCTACAATAGGTTTTTCCGATGCGACACAGTCGGCTACGATAACATCGCAGGATTCAGGGTCTTCGGATGCGCCTATTCCCTCATAAAGCCTTTCGGCTATGCTTTTTGACATCGATATAAAATCCAGCTCGCCGTTTTTATATTGATTTATATAATATTTTATACCGCTGCTCGATTTAAATTGACCGCTTCTCAAGGAAGGATCTTCATATATTTTTTCTATATGCGTAGTTATAAAATTATTTACGGAAGCGTCCTCAACATTTAGCTCATCATCGGAAAATACCGTTATTCCCGACATTGCGTCAAGTATATGGAGCACAGCCTTGTTTAAACCTACAATCATGCTAATATTCCCCTTTTCTCTTTATTAAGGGCATTTTAACACATTGCTTTGATTTTTGCAAGAGTTTTAAAGAATAAGATTATACGCGCTTCATAAAAAGCAGCAGCAAGCACCCCAAAAGAGCCGATGTAAAGGCTGAAATCAAAACTGTGTTTAATGCTGACGGAGCCTTTTCATTTTCGCTTGAGGCAGGATATATTGCACTCTGATTTTCCCATGGAAATTTGGTATAGCTTTTTTGCGGTGAATATTCCATAGCCTCGGCTTCGCTCAAAAGCCTTTCGCCCATGCCCAGCCTAAGCAGTCTCAGACCGTTATTTTCTGCTTTGATAACGGCAAAGCTATATTCGGGAACAGAGGTGCTGCCCTCCGTATAAATATCCGTAAAAACAGTATAATATATTCCTCCGCCTAAGTCGTATACAGCCTTAATATCTCTAAGCTCGGTGCTGTAGTATATATTAAAGGCGGGCATATAATAGTAGTAGCCGTTGTTTACGCAGAAGCCTCTTTCGGAAAGCTCGTTTACATAAGGATGCTGAGGCTCAAGACCGAATATATCCGTGACGATACGGTCGATAAAATCCTGACGGACAAGCCGTATCCCGTTTCCGGAATCGGAGCTGTAAATACCGGGGTCGCCCAATGAGAGCTGTATAAAATTGCGGTGAGTGTTTAATATATATTTCATAAGCGTATCAAAATCGTAATCTTTTGAATCATAGCTCATTATATCAGCGCAGGAGCTTATGATGAATCTGAGCATCTGTTCATCTTTGCTGGCCATGGCGTTTTTCACGTCTGTGAACCTATATGCTTCAAGCCTTTTTTCGTGGAGGTCATTCAATAAATTATATGCTCCGCCGCGCGTGTTTCCGTAGCTTTCAAATTTGCTTCGTATAAATCCGGCTATCCTGGTCACTCTTTTGTAATTTGCAAGCTCTGTTTTGGTAAAGCGGTCGTCTGCTATTGTATAAATATTTTTTTCGGATGAAAATCCTCTTGACGATTCGGTAAGCAGATATTCATATTCTCCGTCTGTAACTATTTCGGCGTGTACCGATCCGTATTTGTTGGGATAAATTAAAAGCTCATCGGTTTTTTCCTCCCCGTCGCGGTCATCGTATGCAGATATAAGTATTTCATTATCCCGCGCTGAGGCGGTTATTATATATTCTCCGCTTATCGTGTCGGCTGTATAAGCGAACATTATATGCTTGTCGGCTTTTAGCGCTCCCCAAAGCAGATCATCATAAAATGCTGAAGCATGCGCCGTATTAAAAACAAATGCGAACATAACTGCGGCAATAATTATCCTAATTTTCATATATCCGTCTTCCTCTCATATATGAGATTATTATGCGTATTTACCTTGATAATCATACCGTAAAATTTATTGGCTCCGGCGCTGATTTTAAATAAATTCGAATGAAGAATAATAATATTTTATCCGGCAAATAATAAAGGAAAAGGAGAGATATTTATGATTGGATTTATCTACAGCGCAGTTGCCGGAGCAGCAATGAGTATACAGGGAGTAATGAATACAAGATTGAGCGATAAGATCGGATTATATGAGTCAAATGTATTTGTGCAGGGAACGGCGTTCGCGCTTTCGCTTATAGCCATGTGGATATTAGGCAAGGGAAATTTCAGAGCTATAGGAGAGGTGAATAAAGGTTATCTTTTGGGAGGAGCGCTCGGGATCGTGATAACGATTACGGTCATGCTTTCTATGAGCCGTCTTACTCCGGCAACGGCGGTCTCGGCTATACTTATAACACAGCTTTTTACGGCTGCGGTTATTGACGCGTTTGGTCTTATGGGAACAGAAAAAGAGGCGTTTGGCTGGAATAAATATGTAGGACTCGCGCTTATGGTAGGAGGCATGCTTTTGTTCAAACTAAAGAATTCCGGTTGACAAAAAAGCCCGCATATATTATAATTTACGGGAACGGCAATGCCGTTCCCGTATTTTTATGAGAATATGCTTGAAAGGCTGGTATATATGAATAAAAAGGTACTTATAGGTATGTCGGGAGGAGTTGATTCTTCCTTAGCGGCAGCTTTGCTTAAGGAGCAGGGCTACGATGTGACCGGTGCGACAATGCTCCTTTGGGAGGATACAGCCGCCGCGGCACAGGATGCAAAAAGAGTTTGCGAACATATAGGGATCGATTTTATAACGATAGATTTCCGTAATAAATTCCGGCATGATGTGGTGGATTATTTTACAGGAGAATATATTAACGGAAGGACTCCGAATCCATGTATTATGTGCAATAAATATATGAAGTTCGGGTCGATGCTCGATTATGCGCTTGAAAACGGTTTTGATTATATTTCAACAGGTCATTATGCGAGAATAGTAAAAAACGGCGCTCTTTACGAGCTGCATGCTTCCGCTGCGGATAAGAAGGATCAAAGCTATTTTTTGTATAATTTTAATCAGCATGTGCTTTCGCATACAATTATGCCGCTGGGAGGATATACAAAGGAAAGATGCCGCGAAGAGGCTCAAAGGCGGGGACTTCCCGTTGCGAACAAGCCGGACAGTCAGGAAATATGTTTTGTAAAGAATGATGATTATGCACAGTTCATCTGCAATCATACCGGATATATTCCTAAGCCGGGCGATATCTTTGATATAAACGGTGATAAGATCGGCGAGCATAAGGGACTTATATACTACACCATAGGTCAGCGCAAGGGGATAGGCGCTTACGGCAGACCGATGTTTGTGATGTCGATTGACGCAAAAAGCAACAGTATCGTTTTGGGAGAGAAGGGAATGGAATTTACGCCTTCTCTTGAGGCTTATGATATGAATTATATTTCCGGAATACCCCTTACGGAGCCGAGACGGTTTGAGGTCAAAATACGCTATCAGGCAAAGCGCGCCGCGGCGCTTGTTATACCGGAAAATGAAAACGAGGTCAGAATTGAATTTGACGAGCCGCAAAGAGCAATCACTCCGGGACAGGCGGTTGTCCTTTATGATGGAGACCGCGTTGTGGGAGGAGGACGCGTAAAATAATGGTCATTACCGTTATAAGTATAATTCTTCAGTTAATTGTCCTGCCCATAGGTCTGTATTATCTTTTTGTAGGATTTGCGGGATTTCTTCCGATACGCCCCAAAGAGCGCAATAACACCGATAAAACGCATACCTTTGCATTGATAATACCGGCGCATAATGAAGAAACCGTTATAGCAAGCCTTATAAAATCTCTGAAGCGTCTGGATTATCCGGATGACGCATATGAAATTTTTGTGGTAGCCGATAATTGTACCGACCGTACTGCCCGGTTTGCGGAAGAAGCGGGAGCGACGGTATATGAGAGAGAGGATACAAAGCTGCGCGGAAAAGGCTATGCGATGGAGTGGTTTTTTGAGAAGCTGTTTGCGCTTGAAAGAAAATTCGATTATATCTCGGTATTTGACGCGGATAATTTGGTTGACTCAAAGTTTTTGTTTGAAATGAATAAAATGGCTAATAAAGGCTATAAGGTTGTGCAGGGCTTTCTGGACAGCAAAAATCCATATGACAGCTGGATAAGCGCGGCATATTCCTATTGTTTTTGGAATGTGAACAGAACCTTTCAGCTTGCCAGATATAAGCTTGGGATGTGCTGTGAGCTTTCCGGAACCGGATTTATTATATCAACGGACACTTTAAAGGAGCTTGGATGGGGAGCAACATGTCTTACCGAGGATATGGAGTTTACTATGAAGCTCGCGCTTTCGGGGGAAAAGGCGGCGTTCGCGTACGGAGCAAAGGTGTATGATGAAAAGCCTATCACTCTTGCCCAGTCATGGAGGCAGAGGGTAAGATGGATGAGAGGACATTTTGATGTTGCGTCAAGATATTTCTTTAAGCTTATAAAACGCGGGATAACTCATCGGAGCTGGAGCTGTATTGACTGTGCGGTGTATCTTGTGCAGCCTATACGTATAATATCGCTTGGTATAATAACATTTTTTGCGTATGCTCAGTCTTTTTATCCAAATGGAGATTTGGGATTTATACAGCTTTCATATATTTTCGGCAATTCATGGGTCTGGGATTTGATAGTGTTGGTGCAATTTTTGTATCTGCCGTTTGTTATCTATTTTGAAAAGCGTGAATTTAATTTGAAAATGCTGTGGTATTTCTTCACGAATATATTGTATAATTTTACATGGGTACCGATTGTTGT
The DNA here is from genome assembly GCA_905215805.1 of uncultured bacterium. Classification (GTDB taxonomy): domain Bacteria; phylum Bacillota; class Clostridia; order UBA1381; family UBA1381; genus UMGS1958. Next base: position 123,211 of record CAJMRL010000003.1, read on the forward strand.
GCAGGGATTTATAGAGAGAAAAAGAACGGATTGGTCGCATACAAGGCATGTTAAAAATATTGATATTGATGACCTATAGGTGGAAATACCGAATTTGAATTTTCTAAAGAATAAAATAACCGTTCCATAAAAGTCAAATGGAACGGTTATAGCATAAAACGCTGTACATGCGTTCTTTTTATTTGTCTATAATCCACAAAAGTTTGCAAGGTGCTTGATATTAGAATAAAAACATGGTATACTCGTGTTACGGGTGGTATTCGGGAAACGAAACTGCACCGGATCGTATTGAGCATAAGCAATGGTATTATCGGGAGGCGGTAATATTATTGGATTTATAGGCGCCGGAAAGGCGGGCTGCTCTCTTGCTTATTATTTTAGAAGCAAGGGTATCGGGGTATCGGGCTTTTACAGTCGTCATGCCCCGGAAGAAGATTTTGAATTTTTTGACTCGGCACACGGAGTTATTTTAAAAAGCGATATAATTTTTATAACCGTTACCGACACTGCAATAGAGGAAGTGTGGAACGGATTGGACAAAACGGCTTTGAAGAATAAAATTGTATGCCATTGCAGCGGCTCACTGACATCTGACATTTTCGTCGGAGCGGATAAGGATATGGTCTGCTCTGTTCACCCAATGCTTGCGTTTAACAGCAGGCGCGTTCCGTTGGAACGTATTTCCCGTGCATTTTTTACTTTGGAAGGCGGAAAGACCGCCGTTAAGGAAATATCCCGTATTCTTGATAAATGTGAAAATAAATACAGAACGATAGACGCCGCAAATAAGGTAAAATATCATGCGGCGGCATGCTTTGCGTCCAATTTTGCGGTTGCGGTGAGCGCGGAGGCTTTCTCGCTTATGGAAGAGTGCGGCTTTGAAGCTGACGAAGCAAGAGAAGCGCTTTCTCCGCTTATTATGGGCAATGCCTGTAATATATGCAAAAACGGCATAAAGGGAGCTCTTACCGGACCTGTTTCAAGAGGGGACGCTATTACGGTAAAAAAGCATTTATCGGTGCTCAGCGGCAGAAGAAAGGAAATATATAAGCTGCTTTCGATGATTTTGGCGCGGGAATCGGGACATGATGAATTAGGGGAGGATTTGGAATGAAAAACACTGTCGCAACCTTCAGGGCTGCAAAAAGCAAGGGTGAAAAGCTTTCGATGCTTACGGCTTATGATTATTCAACCGCCGCTCTCATTGACAGGGCGGGGATAAATTCTATACTTGTCGGTGATTCGCTGGGAATGGTAATGCTCGGCTATGAGGATACGCTGTCGGTTACTATGGAGGATATGATACATCACAGCGCGGCGGTGGCACGAGGGGCAAAAGATGCGCTCGTTGTTACGGATATGCCGTTTATGTCATATCAGACATCGGTATATGACGCGGTTGTAAATGCCGGACGACTCATGAAGGAGGGACGTGCGGATGCCGTAAAGCTTGAGGGCGGAGCTAAATTCTGTCCGCAGGTCAGAGCGATCGTAGACGCGTCGATACCGGTAGTGGGACATATAGGTCTTACTCCGCAGTCGGTGAATATGTTCGGCGGATTTAAGGTTCAGGGAAAATCTCTTGAGGCGGCAAGGCAGCTTGTAAAGGATGCGCAGGCGCTTGAGCAGGCAGGAGCCTTTGCAATAGTGCTCGAAGGAATTCCGAGTAAGCTTGCTGAGGTAATAACGGCGAGTGTTAATATACCGACCATAGGCATAGGAGCGGGAGCGGGCTGTGACGGTCAGGTTCTTGTGTATCAGGATATGCTTGGAATGTATTCGGATTTTGTGCCCAAGTTTGTAAAGAAATTTGCCGAGGTAGGCGAAGCTATGACCGCTGCGTTTAAGGAATATAATAAGGAAGTAAAGGAAGGCACGTTCCCCGCAAAGGAGCACTGCTATAAAATAGATGAAGGAATAATTGAACAGCTGTAAAGGAGCGTATTTATGATACCGGTAGTAAAAACAATCGATGAGGTAAGAAAACAGGTAAAGGAATGGAAAAGACAGGGCTTGAGCGTTGGATTGGTCCCGACGATGGGTTACCTTCATGAGGGACATAAAAGTCTTATTGTAAGAGCAGTTGCTGAAAATGACAGAGTGGTAGTAAGCGATTTTGTAAATCCGACACAGTTCGGACCGAATGAGGATTTTGAGAGTTATCCGAGAGATATAAACGCGGATGCGGCATTATGCTCCGAGGCGGGAGCGGATCTGATATTTAATCCTGAGCCTGAGGAAATGTATGACAATGCTTTGACTTTTGTTGATATGGATAAAATAACAAAAGTACTCTGCGGAAAAACAAGACCGATTCATTTTAAGGGCGTATGCACGGTTGTAAGCAAGCTGTTCAATATAGTTGCGCCGGATAGGGCATATTTTGGACAGAAGGATGCTCAGCAGCTTTGCGTTATAAGAAAGATGGTAAAGGATTTGAATTTTGATATAGAGATTGTCGGCTGTCCGATAGTGCGTGAAGACGACGGGCTGGCAAAATCGTCAAGAAACACATATTTAAGCCCTGAGGAAAGAGAAGCGGCGGTATGTCTGTCATATGCGCTCGGAGTTGGAAAAGGTCTTATTGACGGCGGAGAACACAGCGCAAAGACAGTCGCGGCTGCAATAAGAGCTGAGATCGAAAAAGAGCCGCTTGCTAAAATAGATTATGTGGAGCTTGTTGATTTGGACACTCTTGAGCCGCTTGATGAAATAAAGGCTCCTATGCTTGCAGCGGTTGCCGTATATATAGGAAAAACAAGGCTTATAGATAATTTTATTATAGAATAAGAAATCGGAATGGGGAGGAAAGGCATGAATATAGAAATGCTCAAGGGAAAAATTCACCGTGCAGTGGTAACTCAGGCGGAGCTTGACTATGTAGGAAGCATAACAGTGGATATGGATCTGCTTGATGCGGCGGGAATTCTTGAATATGAAAAGGTTCAGATTGTCGATATAAACAATGGAGAAAGATTTGAAACCTATACCATAGCCGGTGAAAGAGGCTCGGGCGTTATTTGTCTTAACGGAGCGGCGGCACGCTGTGTGCAAAAAGGCGATAAGATTATAATTATGGCGTACTGTACTCTTGATACCGATGAGGCAAAAGAGCATAAGCCCAAAGTTGTGTTTGTAGATTCGGAGAATAAAATTCATTCGGTTGCGGAATATGAAAAGCATGGTGAGATTGTCAATTTGTAAATAATATTATAATTGAATTTTATTCTTTGATATAAAAAAATCCAGAAAAAGAGTTGATTGATTATGGGACTTAATGATACACCGTCGGCTGCGAGAGTTCATATAGGCTTTTTCGGCAGACGTAATGCAGGAAAATCAAGTGTTGTAAATGCTGTTACGGATCAGGAAATAGCGGTGGTTTCCGATATAAAGGGAACTACCACCGATCCGGTATACAAGGCTATGGAGCTGCTTCCGATAGGACCTGTGGTTATAATAGATACCCCGGGTTTTGACGATGAGGGAGCATTGGGTGAGCTGAGGATAAAAAAGACGAAGCAGGTGCTTAATAAAACAGATGCTGCAGTGCTTGTTGTTGATGCGAGCGAGGGAATGAAGGAATGCGACAGAGAGCTTGTTGAGCTTTTTAAGAAAAAGGAGATACCGTATATTATAGTTTACAACAAGCGTGATCTTGTTTCCGAAACGTACGACTGCTCTGAAAATGAGATTTATGTGAGCGCCGCTCAGAAAACAGGTATTTTTGAGCTTAAAGAAAAAATATCACGCATGGTAAAGACCGATGATATGACAAAGAGGCTTTTAGGCGACCTTATAAATCCGGGGGATTTTGTTGTGCTCGTCACACCTATAGATGAATCCGCGCCGAAGGGAAGGATGATACTTCCTCAGCAGCAGGCTATAAGAGATGTTCTTGAGGCTGATGCGACAGCTGTAGTGGTTAAGGAATTTCAGCTTGAAAAGACGCTCAAAGAGCTTGGGAAAAGACCGGCGCTTGTCGTAACGGACAGTCAGGTGTTTAATATGGTAAGCAAAATTGTACCGAGAGATATTCCGCTCACTTCGTTTTCTATTTTGATGGCGAGGTTTAAGGGCTTTCTGGAGCAGGCTGTAAAAGGGCTGCGTGCTGTGGATAAGCTTAAGGACGGAGACACTGTGCTTATAGCCGAAGGCTGTACGCACCATAGGCAGTGCAACGACATAGGAACAGTAAAAATTCCCCGCTGGCTCTATGATTATACCGGAAAAAATATTAATATAAAGACTTGTTCGGGAACAGAGTTTCCGGAGGAGCTGTCGCAATATTCGCTTATTATACACTGCGGCGGCTGCATGCTTAACGAAAGAGAAGTAAGGTATCGCGCTAAATGCGCCGCTGATGCGGGAGTGCCGTTTACAAATTACGGAACGTTTATCGCCTTCACTCAGGGGATACTTGAAAGAAGCATAGAAATGCTTCCTAATATAAACGATTAAATACTGACAATTGAAGAAAGTGCATACATATAAGATGAAGATGTTATACTTTTATAGTATATGAAGTTGAAATAATACCGGCGGGGATCATACGATTCCCGCCGCTTTTTTTGCAAGCTCATCAGCCATGTCGTTGTATTTGTCACCGGAGTGACCGCGTACCTTTACAAAAGATATATCAAGCTTCATAGAAGCCTCGTCATAAAATTTTTTGTATGCAGCCGTACCCTCTTTATTCGTTTTCCATGCACCGCTGCACCATTTTTCGATGCCCTCGTAATCATAATATATAGTAAGAGCCTTTATACTGTGCTCAATACAGTAGCTCATCGCATACATTGCTCCCTTGATTTCGCCGGCTACATTGCGCATAGAAGCAAGTGACGCATCATCAAAGGCTTCGGAGCTTTTGTGGATTGTGCCGTCATGAAAAATCACAGCGCCGAATGCGAATATTTTTGTTCTTATATTATAGCTTCCGTCCACATATGCCACAGCCTCTCCGGCGGGAATATCCTGCACTGTAGCAGCGGTACGCTGTTCGCTTTTGCCTTCGTTAATAAATCTTTGTGCATCTTCTCTGGAAGTGAAGCTCTTATATTCAGCGCCGCTGTATCCTGTCACATTCTTTTTGCATTCGTCCCATGCGGTGAATATCCCGGTTGTGCGTCCGCGGCGGACGGCATAGTATTTTCCCATCTGATCATTTCCTCCGTGTAATAGTACTACCAGAAATTATACAGCAGGGTGGAAATAAAATCAAGAAAAATTTTTTAAAAAAATTTATAAAAAAGCGGAACTTTTTTATTTTACTTGCGTCTAAAATAGTGTAAAGCCCAGGGGGATGCAAAAAGTACACAAGCAAATGAGATATTGTGTATAGGATTTGTCGGAATTGCATAAACTTTTGCGATTTGCTTTATATAAAATAAAAAAAAGATTGACAATCCCGTCTTTGGGTAGTAAAATATTTAGTAGCGGTTTTCGGATGATTGGGTAGAAGCTTTGAAGAAAACTGTTACCGTAATATTTGGGCGTTGTGGAATGCAGGTATTCCGCAAAACGCATTGCAGTTTGTTTATAACTGTATGGCGCATTCAATTTATATTTCTTGCATGATATAACAAATGCGCTTTCGGCATAACAGATGCCGAAGATACGGTTTCGGCGAATAAGGAAGGGTATCCGCCGGAAATTGTCTAAGGATTATAGCCCTTCAAGAGTAAAAAAACAAAGGGAGGATTTGAGACAATGAATAAGAATCTCAAAAAGGTAATTTCAGCTACCGCTGCTTTGGCTATTTCAGCTTCCGGTGTGGCTGCATTTGCTGCTTCTTATCCTGACGTTGCTGACACAGCTTCCTACAAGCAGGCCGTTGATGAGCTTAGCGCTTTAAATATCGTTAACGGTTATGAAGACGGAACTTTCCAGCCGGATAAGAACGTAACAAGAGCAGAAATCACAAAGATGGTTGTTACAGCACTCGGTGATACAGTTCTTAACAGCGCAGAGGCTGCAAAAGGCAGAGATACTCAGTTTACTGACGTTCCGGGTACTCACTGGGCAGCAGGCTATATCTCAGTAGGAACATCTTCACAGGCAGGTAACTTCATTAACGGTTACAGCGCTACAGAGTTCGGTCCTGAGGATAACGTAACATTTGCACAGGCTATGAAGATGCTCGTTGGCGCTCTCGGTTACACATATTATTCAGAGCAGAACGGCGGATGGCCGAACGGATATCTCAGCTATGGTTACAAACTTGGAATTTCTGACGGCGTAACAGGTGTAACAAATGACCAGCAGGTAACAAGAGCACAGGTTGCTCAGATGATCGACAATGCTTTGAAGGCTCCGATCTGTATCGTTACACAGTGGACAGAGAATATACTTGGCCAGTCAACTCCTGAACTCCTCGTAAAGGATGGTACAGGTGATTCGACAGGTAAGGACGGTTATCAGAACCTTCTTAACTATGCTCATGACGCATATCTCGTATATGGTCGTGTACAGGGTACACATAAGTCAGATTCAAGCATAGATTCAGATCAGGTTTCATTCTCAGTTGAGAGATCAGATAACTGGAACGGCTATCCTGTAACAAAGGGTTCAAGTGATATTGAAGAGAATATCAGAGAGAATATGTACATCGGCAATTCAAATGCTGACAGCTACTTGCTCACATATTCAGAGGCTATTATCCAGCAGGATGATAATGATGAGTACACAATCCTTTCAATAACACCGTATGGTTCAAATGAGTCAATCGCATTTAAAGCAGACGATCTTGCAGAGGATAAGACAACACTTGCTCCTGAAGGAAGAAGCACAATCTATGCTTATCAGAGCGATACATCAAGCAGAACAACATCATACAAACTTGATACAGATAAGATCTATGCAGGCGAAGAGGGTGGCTTCTATGTAAACGGTAAGCAGCTCAATGCTTCAAATGATGCAGATCTTCAGGCTCTTCTTGACACATATGTTAAGAATGCAGACGGTACTTCAGTAAACCTTTCAGGTGAAGTAACACTTATCGATGCTCCGGCTGCAGGTACATCAACAACTGACGGCAGCTATGACTACATCATGGTAACATACTATGCTACAGGTGTTGTTGACAGTGTAAGCGGAACAGAGACAAACCCGACAATCTACTTCTCAGACGGAAGCTCAGGCGTTTCAAGATTGGCAGTAGATTATGATGATGAAGACTATGATTATGAGATCCTTCTTAACGATGAGCAGATAAAGGCTACAGACCTCCAGGAGGGCGACGTTCTTTCAATCGCTTATGACGTTGAACAGGGATTTGCAAATTCAGAGTCATATACAATACTCGTTTCAAGAGGCAACGTTGTTGAAGGTCAGTGCAGAACAGTCAACAGCGATCAGGACGAGTTCACAATGGACAATGGTACAAAGTATCAGGTTGCTTATGACGGCGTAGGCAAGCTTGAGGCCGGTACATCTTATACATTGTACCTCGACGTATTCGGTAATATCGCTAAGGTAGAGGATCTTGCTTCAGCTAAGAATATCGCTATCCTTGATAACGTATATCAGTCAGCAAGCGGCGAGAACTATGCTCAGATCATTACACCGGATGGTCGTAAAGAGTCATACGCTATCAGAAATGACAGCAATGCTGACACATATGCAAATATAGTATATGGCAGCGGTGGCGTACAGAGCGATAACGCTTCACGTACAAAGGTATTCGTTGCTAATCGTGTTGTAGAATACAACGTGAACAGTTCAAATTACTTTACAGTAAGAAGTACAGTAACTGAAAATGGAACTGAAAGACCTGCAGCGCTTGGTTGGGATACTTATGCATATGATGAGGATTACAAATCATCTACAAACAGAATCGGTAGCATCAGAATTACTGATGGTATAACAAATATCGTTGATCTTTCAGACTACTATGATGATGATAAGTACGACAGCAAAGGTCAAACAGAAGGTACAATAAGCGGTGACGGAAGCTACGCTTCAATGGCAGTAAGCAGCCTCACAGACGGCGATTCATACACAGCATACGCTTATGCAAGAACATCTTCAGACAGAGTTGCTCAGTTCGTAATTATAGTAGAGGGAACAAGCGGTCTTAACGTAAACAGCCCGATGGCAGTTTATGCTTCAGAGTCAATCGGAAGAACACCGAACGATACAGACGCTACAATAATCTCAGCTTATGTAAACGGTGAGCTTACAGAAGTTTATATGGATAACACAAGTTCAACAGGCATGAGCGAGGGTGACCTCTTCTTCTATACAACTAACTCAGACGGCGAAGTAGAGCCGGGTGATCTCGTTAGGGTATATGCTGAGGACGGAATGCTTAATGCAGGTTATGCTTCACTCTATGATACTGTTTTAGTAAATGATAATGACAGCGACGATAAGATATTTGACGTTTTGAGTTCAAGTGCTAAGAACTTCTCAACATGGTCAAAGAACAGCTCAATCAGAGATGATGAGTGTGCAATCGTATTCGGTGCTATTACTGACAGATCAGGAAGCTCAGTAAATATTGCTTCAACAGTTGACTTTGAGTCAGACAGAAGCTCAATTGCTAACATTGATAATGTAACAGATTATACATTGGCTTCAGATGTAACTGTTTACAAGTATGATTATTCAATGAGAGCTGACAGCAGAGTATCAGTTGGTGCAGTTGCTGATATCGCAAGAACAACATTCTCAAGAGATGCGTATGCTGATGAAGATAAGATCTATGTTGACTTCGCATCTACAGATTTGACAGATGGTATGACATCAACTTACGGTAAGGTTAACTTTGCAGTAGCAAAGGTAGTTGACGATGAGATCACAGAAATCCTCGTAATTACTCCGAACCCGTCAAACAGATAATCTAACCTTTGGGTTTGCTCTTAAAAGGGACCGGTCGAAAGACCGGTTCTTTTTTGCGCAAATTCTTGACATGGCGGCATGGGTGTGATATAATTTATAAAAATACAGTATGTATAGGAGAGAAGTGTTAAATGAAGAAAAATACCATTTCAGGGCGGTCGGTAATGAGTATGGAATTTGACTGGTTTTTGTTTATACTTACTGCGCTGATCGCTATGTTTGGAATAATAAATGTTTATTCGGCTACAAGGAGCTATGGTACTATATCAAATGTTGTTGTACAGTCGTTTGCAGTTGTGCTTGGGCTGGTGCTGATGATACTGATAAGCAGATTTGATTATGAGCAGTTTAAAAATCTGGTCAAACCGATATATATATTTGCGTTGTTTATATTAGTAATAGTGTTATTTTTCGGTGTGACAGGAGAATGGGGCGCAAGAAGCTGGATAAGATTCGGAAGTATAGGAATACAGCCGGCAGAATTTGCAAAGGTATGTTTTATCTTAACGTTTTCTTATCATCTTTCAAAGGTGCAGGATAAAATAAACAAGCCGCTTATAATTTTAGGATTGCTTGTTCATATGGGAGTGCTTGTCGGTCTTATAATGCTTGAACCGGATCTGGGAAGTGCGCTTGTATTCTTGTTTATATTTGTATGTATGATGTTTACAGCAAAGCTTTCATGGAAATATATTGTTCCTATAACGGCTTTGGCAATTGCATCTCTGCCTTTTATATATAAATATGCTTTGAGCGAGTATCAGCAGAAGCGAATACAGGTGTTTTTCAATCCCGATCTTGATCCCTTGAACCGTGGCTATAACGTTATACAATCAAAGATAGCGGTTGGCTCGGGACAACTTTGGGGCAAAGGCTTTTTGCAGGGAACTCAGAATCAAATGGGCTATTTGCCTACTAAAAATACTGACTTCATTTTCTCAGTAGTAAGCGAGGAATGGGGATTTATAGGAGCGGTAATACTTGTTATAGCCTTATTTACGCTTATATACCGCTGTCTTAAGATTGCTCAGAAGGCGGACAACTCATATGGAAGATATATATGTGTTGGAGTGGCGGCAATGTTTTTATTCCATGTATTCGAGAATGTGGGAATGTGTATAGGACTTATGCCGGTAACGGGTATCCCGCTTCCGCTGATAAGTTACGGAGGTACTTCTGTAGTAACAAACATGATTGCAATAGGCTTGGTATTAAGCGTTAATTATCATAACAAGCCGCGAACTATTGTAGATGTATATTGATGGATTATATCAAGAGTTAAAAATAGGCTGCGGAAAAGCTTGTTCCGCAGCCTTGTCGTTTATAAATTTTAATTAACCAAAATATCTGACCATATGTTTACTCCTTTTAGATTATCATTTTCGTATTTGCATATTCATCATATTTCCGGCGCCTGCAGCGAACAGGTCCATAGAAATCTCATCTCTCCGCCTTCTCTGTGGCCGAGCCGCGTTTTACGGAAGTATCATTATACCCTGCCTTGTCATCGCGTTATATGGGAGCTGCCCATATATAAGTGCTCCTGATTCTATTGGCTAAGCAGACGGATAGCCGCTAACCGGCAGGGAACGTACCGGTTAGATACGCTATTCAGTTTTCAAAGAGCGCGGGAATGTCTTTATCTATAAACACGAATAGTATTGAGTAAATCTAATTACATATAAACAAATGGCCCCAGAATTTTTTCTGAGGCCATTCAGCTTATTCTATGGTGAATTTTGAGATGTTTAATGCAATGTGCATCATTATGTATTGTCTCAAATCCTCATCCAGTACATTATCAATATAGCTATATTTATTGATAAGTGGCATATACAGCTCTAATAAGAGCTCCAAGTGCAGATGACTGCCTGCAACTGCACCTTGCAGCAGATGATAAAAATCCTGTTCAGCCAAACAGATCACCGCCTTTACATAGTAAGTCGCGCAATTTCTTTATTGCCAGTGATCGCTGATTATAAACATGCTGAACAGAGCAATGCAGCTGCTTCGCAATCTCATGGGGCTTTTTTTCCTCAACAAACAACAACGTCAATATTTTCTGGCGCATAAGCGGCAGCTTGGAAAAAGCCGTCGCCAATCGCTCTTCCTCAAAATCAAAACCTTCGTGTTCATTGGAGTTTAATTCCAAAGCACTATATTTGCCTTGATCCAATAATAAATGTTCTGGAATATCTTCGAGCGCAATTGTGGGAACACGTCTGTTCACCTTACGGATATAATCCGTTCTTGCATTGCGTATCAGGACTTCAAGCCAAACTGTGAATTCCCCACGCAATCTATCATTGTGTTCTTGCTGGTGGTTCACCTTCATACCTCCTTTAGGCATGCCACCAAAGCAAGAACACAACATGCTATGATAGCATGCTGTGATAAAATTCTAATTACCTGATATAACCAAAGCAAAGCAATCAGAACATTGGACTCACCCCCTTTGAAAAATTGTATAAAAAAACGGCCGCACCATACTATTGCATGGTGTAGCCGCAATGCGCAACACAACTCGGTTAAGACAAAAATCTTAACCGATGTATATCCGGTTGTTTGACTTATTCGTTGAAATAGTTCCTGGTTAGCAGTATCTCCTTATCATTGGTAAACACTCCTACTTTAGTTTCTCAAATTTCTCAAGAGAATCAAGATAACTCGATAGGGACTCGCATATTGTAATCTTTTTCGCAGTTGAATATTTTTCAATACGTTCAGCAATCTCTTTTAAATAAATCTGTTCAGGATGGGTATAACTTTCCGCAGCCAATTGATCTATTGTAACAGATAGGGCATTCGCAATACGCATTGTCATATCTAAACTTGGAACCGTTCTTGCATGTTCAATCTGACCGATATGACTGGTACTGCAATCACATAATTCTGCGAGATCTTCTTGTCTCAATCCTGCAATGTGCCGATATTTCTTGATATTTTTTCCCAAAGCTATGTAGTTCACGGTACATCTTCTCCTCTTAATTAATTTTACAATGTATCCTATTAAATTTGAAGAATGCAGCTATCCGATACACGCACCATAAGTGTGATTTGAGAAAATAATACCAAAAAAATAAAACAACGAATAAAATTAGTCTGCTCATAAGTGCGGGCAGACTAATTAGTAGTTTATAGGAACATATCAAGATTGTTCAGCATCTTTGCGATGTCCTCTTCTAAAGCTTCTTGTTGGTCGTTTTTGCTATTATCCTGGATACCGGATATCTGCATGCCGGCCAGTCTTTGCTCTACAACATTCTGTATCATCTGCTCAATTTTAGCTTGATCATAGGCAGATGTAAGTTTAATTTCTACTTTACAGTTTTGGTTTTTCAATTCGGGATGGGATTCTATATATTCATTTAACGCTGCAATAACAAGATGACTTTTCTTGTTTCCCATCCTCTCCAGCAGTTCACCTGCCTGTAGTTGTTCTTCCGTGTCCGAGTTAAATTGCAGTGAAAAACGATACTTCCCGTCTTTTTTCATAAAACCACCGCCTGTCACTTCACACTATGAAGCGTAAGCTGCTTTCTTGCAAGCATCTCATAGCCAATTGCATTCGCATTAGGGGACTCAACAAAACTTGCTTTTGCAACTTGCGGAGACTGCTCTAAAAATGTATGTAAGAGTATACTTCCACCACCGATAAACACAGCCGGATTAGAACGCAAATCGACTTGCAACTCTCGTAACTGATCCAAAATATTCTTTGCGTGCAGTTTTGTTGCATTTGTAATCGTCTCTTTTACATCTCCTGGTAAAATCGTTTCTTGTCCGCTAAGAACAGCACTGATATGCTCATCCTCGATACGCATATCATGGAGTGTCCCGACCTTTCTGACAATCTCATTATTCATCGTGATAATTCCGGTTTCCAGACTGCGGCAAAATTGTAAATCAGGCTTGCCGTTCCTAAGAAGCAGTACGTCTGTCGTATATCCTCCGATATCTATTATAAATATTCTCAGCGTATTTACGACCAGGCTACTTTGAGGCACAACTGCTGCATAAGCCTGTGGGAATACCATTACACGGTTAATTATAATATTATATGGCCTGTCTTGATAAATAAACTTGATAACTCCGTCGCGTTTAAAGTAATGAGCGAATTTATCTTTTAACACACCGTAATGTTCAGGCGGCAAACCAACTGCCAAATCAATTTGCTCTATCGGAGCATAATTGCCATACGACTGTAATTCTTTTGCTATCGCAAACAAGGAAAGTACAAAATACCTTTCATCCTGTGTTTTATCCCGCATATAACTCAGTCTTTTGCCGCTTAAAGTCCAATACCTGCCATCATACTCCAATATTTCATCCGTCAGCGGCGGTTTGACAGTATGCTCCGACAACCCAGATACAAAAGAGTAGTTTGGCGTTTTTATCGCATAATTTCCATGATCAATTGCTATTAACATAAGATAACCTCCATAAATTTATTTCAGGGATTACATCCCTATCTTTAATTACACTAAAATTTATACCTATTTGCAACTGAAATACGTATTTATCCGAAAATACGTGCGTGAAAAAAGAGCAAAGCAAAAACATGCTCTGCTCTTTTGGTCACTATTATGTTTTGGCATCTATATTTTATTTGTGACTACAGAACAATGCCATCATCATTCGTTCTTCGTCCCGAAATCAAGGCATAAACGTAATCGTCGAGTCCTTTATATTTTGGATCCCATATGTATGTTCCAAATTTAAACCCCATATCATTGAGCAATGACAACAGGTTGGAATAGCCATTCTGAACATGCCAGTTGGTCAAAAAATCCATATCAAAGGCCGTTTTAATTTCTTCGAGACCATTTTTGCGCAGTTCCTCAAGTGTTAGTCTTAACTGTGTTAAGGCATTTACGCCCGGTACTGCCAGCACGGTCAGTCCGGTTAAAACATGAATAACATCTGATTTCATCGGTCCCTCCGTCAGTATAATTAGAGGACGCATCGGACCTACAAAGTGTGTCCAGCCTTCAGCTCGGCATCCATCTTTTTTTTCGGTACTGGATACCCAGCGAAATTTTCGTTTATTGCAATCGTCTCTCCTGATTTGCAGGCCTTGAATATGACCGTATATGTCCCGAACCGGTATCAAAATTCCGCGCTTTTCGTTGATAAAACTCCATGTATCGTCATCTGTCCGGTAAAACCCTGGTACACCTGCCAAATAAAAGCCTTCAGTTTGAAGCTGACGTGCGATGGCCGTTGTACCCAAAATCGGTGTCGTTTTATACCCAAACCGTTCAATATCTTCATCTGTGAGTCCACGGTTATGTAGATTTTGGCGATGATCCGGAGAAAGCGAAAGCTTCGACAAAAGCGCACTGTACGTCGCATGACGGGTTTCAACATCAGTGATTGGACATTCTTCTATATTTGGCTTAGTTGCCAAGTATTTTTGATGTTTTTCAGCAGCCCTATCGGGAACGCCTATTCTATTTACCAGTTCTTTGCGTACTTTGTCACGAGGGATTCCGGTATATAACGAATACAAATCAAACATCCCACCGGAGATTCCGCACTTTGGGCAGCGGAAAACCTCTTTTTTTAAGTTGATATTCAAATGTCTTTGGCGTGCATTATCATCACAGCATGGACATTGTACATAATAAGAACTGCGTCCATGCGCTGGGAATGGTAACCCAAGCAGTGAGATAATATCCGTCATGTGAAAAATATCCATACAGCCCTCCTTTCCGGGGATGACAGAAGTCATCCCCATATTGTTTTTCTATCTCAGGCTGTGGTCCGCTGTACGGCATATTCACAGATCATTTGTGCTGCTTCTTTGATATGTTCATCACTGGTAAATTTATTTGCCAGCCATTTTAAGGCACCAGGATCCAACGATAAAACATCTCCCAAGGTTTTACCTTTGTACTTGGATATAGGGCACATAGTCTGCAACGCCTGATCCAGTTTTTCTTCCGGTGTCAGTTCTGCCGGCGGTATATCCTTTGTTTCAGTTTCGTCTGTTGCGATAGTATTTGATTTATCTTCTTGCGCTTCTTGCGTTTCCGATATAGGTAATTTATTCGACTCAAATGCTCCCAATTCATCGGGAGCAATATCAGCAAACTCTTCACCGGCCATAGAAAACTGGAGCCCAAATCCTGCGTTCCGAAGCGCAATGCCGACTGCGGCTGTCTGCGCCCATTCACGCGGCGACACAGAAGGTTTATCAGCGCAATACCCTCTTGAAGCGGTTGCTTCAGCAAGATAGCATTCAACAGGATCTTTATAATTGGGATAAATCCGTGCGGTCGCAACAAAGCAATCTTTAGATGGAGTGACCTGAACAGCAATTTTTCCTTCCGGATACTTTAAGCGAAACCATGCCATTTGAATCATAACGGGAAGCCTTTTACGCGTCTCGTTAGAATTCAGATCTGTGTATTCTACAGCGAACGGTGCAGGATCAAACCCCTGCACCTCATTAATTGTTTCAATAACTGTCATTGCCGGCAGTTTTTCATTCGAGTTATTTTGACTCATTGTATTGAACCCTCCTTAAACATTTATCTCGATATATGTGTTACGATACTGCAGCCATACAGGCAGTATCGTATTCACAAGCTGAATGATACTTTTTTTGTACTGATCCTGTGTTCCCGGAACAAAGCTTGAAAACCGTTTGCGGGTGTCTTGAATGACACGTTCTAATGCAGAAAAAGCTGTTTCCCTCTTTTTCTGACCGTTCTCATCTGTTTTTAGTCCAAACTTACGCTCATTCATTAGGAAACGTGTGTAAGCATCCACAAGCTGGTAATGAAACGACATTACTCTGGTATCTGTGGTAACTGGAGCCGTTTTGCAGAAATTCTGAAAAGTCTCAAGTACAGAGATCCTATAGTTTAATTCCTGTACAAACAATAATTCGTCCAACGGCAAGCATCCCTCGGTAATTTGCGAAACATAAGTATCTCTTTTGGTTTTGCATGATTCTAATACTGTAGCCATTTTTTGCTCCTTTCACATTAATAATATTCTTTTAATCTTTTTGCGAGACAAGTGCCTCTTTTTTCTGTATCGGTTTTTTTGATAGCCATACAAAGCGCCCGGCGTTCTCCTACGATGATAACTCGCTTTTTTCCGCGGGTTATCGCTGTATAGATAAGCGGTCTTGTAAGCATGATGGCATGTGCACACTGAAGATTGATGATGACAGACTGATATTCTGCTCCCTGGGATTTATGAATGGTAGAAGCATATCCCAGATCCAGCATGTCAAGATCGCCTGCATCATATTCCTTCAGCTTTCCGTCACCAAAATTGATATAAAGAATGGTTTCGGAATCCATATTTATGATTTTCGTGATATATCCGATATCACCATTGTTCACATCATCATGGTTTTTAATTTGCATGACTTTATCTCCGCATCGGAAGATGCGTTTCCCGAATTTCACTTCTGCCTTCTCATTATCAGGTGGATTTACCAGATCGCGAATCAGTTCATTTAATGCGTTGACTCCCGTTTCTGTCCTCTGTCTGAACGGAGAGAGCAGAGCGACATTGTCCACGCCATATTTAGCTATCTCCTGCATATAGATTTCTGCCACTTTCTCAGCAGATTCCGTTGTAGATGCGGAATCCATAAACTGAAAATCGGGACCATACTCCAAACTCAGATTTCCATGCCGAATAAGTTTTGCGTTGGTTGCAATCCGGCTTTCAGCGCTCTGACGAAATACTTTATCGAGTCTGACCACGGGGATGCACTCGCTTGCGATCATTTCACTCAGAACAGCTCCGGGACCTACAGACGGCAGCTGATCCGCATCACCGATCAATACAATTTGACAATTGTTCTTAACCGCACAAAACAGATGCTCAGCAAGATAAATATCCAGCATGGATACTTCGTCTACTAAAATCAAATCTGCCGTGAGCTCGGCAGGTTCATTGTAATTTCCGTCTTCGCCAGCCAAAAGCCCCAAGGCCTTATGGACGGTGGATGCCGAAAATCGTGTTGATTGTTCCATTCGTCTTGCAGCTCGTCCTGTTGGTGCACAGCAACAGATTTCGTTCCCGGGATGGTTCCGTTTGTATATATCCAGTAAAGCACGCTGGATCATTGTTTTCCCTGTCCCCGGTCCTCCTGTAATAATAGAAATGCCATGCGTTAATGCAGTTTTAACTGCCAACCGCTGCTCAGGTGCAAGCTTGACTGCGAGAATCTGCTCCTCTTTATCAAGTTCTGCATCCAAATCCGTATAGCAAAAACTTTTATTCTGTGACAGACGATGGGAAATCATTTCCGCTAAATGCGCTTCGATGTAAGCGGTTCTTGCGCGATATACATTCCCCAAATAGGAAACCATTTGACCGCTTTGGATCAGTCTGACGGCGCGGTTTGCAAGCATATCTTCTGTAAGCTGCGGAGTATTTAATATCTTAAGGCAGCTCTTTAACAGGTCATGTTTTTCCAAGCATAAATTCCCTTTGCTCTCTGCGTCCGTCAGTGTATAAAGCAGCGCTTCGTCAACACGTTCTGTTGATAGCTCGTCAAAGCCCATACTCATAGCGATTTTATCCGCTGTGCGAAATCCAACCCCGACCAGCTCGCATAACTTATAAGGATGGTTCTTAACGATATCCATCGTTTTTTCACCATATTCTTTATAAAGTCGAACCGCACGGTTAGGGGTGATGCCGTGTGGTGTTAGAAACGCAACAACATCACGCGCACCGCGGTTGGCAAGATACGAATCACATATTTTTTTTAATTTGTTCTTATTGATTCCCGGTATTGACAGAAACTTCTCCGGTTCTTTATCTAAAACCTCCAGCGCCATATTCCCAAAGGCTGCATAAATTCGTTCTGCAATCTTTGGACCAACGCCTTTGATCTGTCCGGATGATAAGTAAGAAATAATCCCTTCTTTGTTTGGAATAATGACTTCGTTGTAGCTTTCAACCTCAAACTGAATGCCATGTTTGGGATTTTTGCTCCAATGTCCCTGCATATCATAACGCAGATTATTGGCCACTGGAAGGCAATATCCGACTGCTTTTACTTGTGAGATGGTATTCCCCGAACTGTCTTTTATTTTTTCACATGGCCGATACAAAGCCACCATGTAGCTTGCTGCATCGATGACATTGGTGTTCTGTGGATATACCAGACGTTCAAATTGGCATAGCATTGCAAATCTCCTTTCGTTTTGTCCGCAGCTGACTGTTCGGACAGCTGCGGATCATATTTTCCCCATATGGGTCATAACGCTTTTAAAACTTTTCTGCTTTGAGGCACAAAATATTCCTCCACCTGAACCTCGTAATTTTTGGTGAGGTCAACAGCCTGCTGAACCATCGCATCTGCTAACCGGTCCAAATCTTGAACAAGTTTAACGCGGTCTTTCAGCTGTTCAATGTCCCAATCTGTGAAATCTTCATCATCATCTGTACCGCGGCCAGGATACACAGAAACCTCCAGTGGCGGGGTTATATAATCAACCCGTGACGCCTGTCTGCATCTGCCGCATATATTGCCTGTATCGGAAACACTGGTGAAGTTACGCTGTCCGCACTGCGTACAGTATGATTTATGTTCAGATGGATGACACTCGCCTTGATATAGGACGAGATACCCTCCGCTTTTGCCGTTCATACTGACCTGCCACCGATAATCGTGATCACGATTGAATTCATCCATCAGATCGTTCATCACATAAAAAAACTCCTGTGTCTCAATCAAATCAAACAACTTATCTACAATCTCGGAATCCAGTCCAAGCTGGTAGATTTTAAGATTGCAGGCGTATGATTGTGATATGTTCCAGGAGTTCATTGTGTAATATCTGAAATGATTTTGGAGGAATTTTATCATATCGCGTCTTGATCGCAAGTCAACCGATTGATAAAATCGTACCATTGCCTTAATACCCCCTTAGCAATTGATGATTGCAGGAGGGAGTGAAAGGAACGCATTCCTTTCATCGAGCGTTACTTTTGCCTTATCTCCGCCATGCTGCGTAACCAGTTTTCGTACCGCCGGATACAGGCTCTCATCAAACACGATAATAGCCATGTTCAGCGAAGCCGCTTTACCGATTTCACCTTTCATGCCGTTACTGATGCGATCCCCACACACGAACAACACCTCGCAATTTTCCAGCAGTTTCATGCCGAATTCAAGAGCTAATGCGCGTTCGGCAGGTATCTGTTCACAAAGCAACGCAGGAAGGTACGCATGCGGCGCTCTTGCCGAAACATTCATTTTTTTCATGGCATAAAACATATATGCCCTGGCAGCACGCATATTCTGCATCATTTCCATATCAGTCTGCGCACATAAGGGAGAACAGATATAGGCTTTTTTCAGACACCTGTTCCATTTCAGAAACTGTTTATCTAAAGTTGCCTCCCAATTGTCTTTAAAAATATCAATACTCATATTGACTCCTTTCTTGGCATTAAACCGGCTGAAGAGATACCTTCAGTTTCCGGCTTTCTGTCTTTTTGATTACATCTTGATATACAGAGGGATATTTCTTTTTCAATAAAGATGTATCCGTCCTGTTGCTTGTTTTTGTGACAAAATCGATGAGAAACTTATCCGACGTGGTTTCTAAAACACCGTGTTCATGTGCTTTCATCAATTCTGCAATTCGCACAGAATGTGCCTCAATCTCCTTATTATATTTTTTTATTTCATCATTGCACTCGGCTATCTTTTCCTGCAGATTCAGGATACTCCGTACCTGCTTCTCGTATTTGCTCGGAAGCTCGATAGAGGGAAGCGCGGCATTGCCGGAGCCGTAAATCCTTGCAAGCGATTCCAGTGCAAGTTTTGGAGCCACACCAGCCATTGTAGGCGGCTTATCATTTTCAAGACTCCAGATCCATTCTTCCAGACGTTCAAATATCACATCCTCTTTAGCCTTGTCACGAACAATCTCAGGAGTTGCCAGATCATTATCCGGATTATTTCCCCATATGGCAGAAAAGGCGCCGATATTGACATCCGCAACTGATAGGTAGAACCGCAGCTGAAACTCATAATATAGAGGAAATGCGCCGTTTGCCCAACCTGATGCTTTATGATAGGTACAGCTTTTGCATTCCAGTATGCCGGGTTCATTATCGGCCGCGCGTATAAAACGTCGGTCAAAGTCTGCAAGTGCAAAAGGAAAATCTGCATGCTGATACATATATGTATCGTCAATAACCGTATTACCGGTCTTTTTCGCATAAAAGTGCGCGGCAATCGGCTCCAGCATATGTCCCATTTCCAATTGATTTGCATTAGGCTTGGCAGCAGGTTTCATCTTGCCTTTTTTGATCATCCATAGCTCCAATGGTGTCACCCATGGTGATACTCCAAAAATGGCGGCAACATCACTTCCGCCCACTGTATACGGAATATCTCCTTTGGGTCCATGCATCCGACATTCAAGCCAACGCTCATTATCCATGCCTGCAGTATCGCAGAGAATGATCGGTGCAGCCATCAGTAACTCACCGCCTTTGCCAGGTCATAATCGCTCCATCTCAGTGAAAGCACCCGGGCGATGTTTTCCTCAATAACCAACATCTTGCTTACAGGCGTATTCGCTGTTTTCAGGATAAACGGTATTTCCTGAATTGCCATGAAAACGTCGTGTGCAGTGGCTGTTCCGCCACCATAAGACATTTCAAACATAGCAATTGCCTCAACAGCAGCTTTTTTCGGGAGACTAAGCTTTTTGCAAATCCTGGTCATCGCATTGACGGGATACTCTAACTCGATCTCCAAAAGCTTCTGTAATTTTCCAACAGAGTCTCCAAACTGTGCAAACAATTGATCCAGTGCGATGTCAAAATCCTCGATCTTTTTCTGATGCCTGTGATCAATGGCTATACAGCTGCCGATATGGATTGGATGCTGCACACCGGTAAGCAGCGCTGAAACCTTTGCAGAAGCAATACCGGTATCAGATGTCATGAACCGTACCCCCGGCATCAATTTTGACGCCAGTACAGATTTGCCCTGCGCATCCAGTAATTTGGTATAGGATCCGAGTAGATCGTTTTTCTGATCCGGTAGGATCCAAGATGCACTGGTAAGTGAGTGGTCTGAATAGCCATTTTCAAACTGGTTGCCGGGGAACCGAGCATCCAGCTTTTCCTGCACGGTTTTTAGCAGCTTATCGATCGGAAGGATTGAATAATCTACCGCATCGCCGGAATGGACTGCTGAAACCTTTTGATCCCGAATGAGAAGCAAAGCCTCAGCTGAATAAAGCTTAAGGCAGGCATTTAGGACATCTGCCAGTTCTTTTCTGCCGAGCTTAGGAAGCGCCGTTCCGTTAATTTTGGCTCTGTCCAATAGACTCTTATAGGCTGTGTCTCTGACAGGATAACAGTTGCCGTTAACCCTGATTGCGAGCCCCAGATGGTCAGCTGTGTCTTCAATAGCTTCCATGCTGGTTCCTGATGCAAATGCTGAAGGATTTCCATATAACGCCGCTGTTTTATCAAGCGGTTCCACTGTAAGTTCATTGACTTTGCAATGGATCCACTGACTTTCATCAGACAGGTGTTCATGGTAATCTTCCATGATCGGGTAGGCTCCAAATGTTGTGTAAAAGTTGTCTTGACATGATTTTAGCATAATAAATGCTCCTTTCTTTTTACGGTTTTCCCGTTTTGATATTTTGATATATATAACAAAAGCCGGCAAACCCTAAGGTCTGTCGGCTTTGTGTACAAATAGATTGACCAGAAACAAAAAAAGTGCCATCTGCAAAATGCAAATGACACTGTAAAACTCTGTTAAACTGTGTTTGACTCGCTTGTCAAACGTGAAACTTATACTGTTATTATAACAGAATTCTTCACAATAGTCAATCTATAAAAAGAAAGGAATGCATAAATCTATTTTAGTTATTGCCAACCAATAAAACATCCTCACGCTTTTTCGCAAGCGTTTCCAGCTCCGGCGTAAATCCCGAACTGGAAAACAAAACATACCATGTCTTGCGGACGGCTTTATTCCAGCTGATGGCTTTCGATTTTTCCTCCAATTCCCGAAGAATATTGATACCGACGGGATCCTTCCAATACTTGCATTCACCGAGTATCATGTTTTTGCCATCCGGGTCAAGCGCGACAACATCAATCTCCGTTTTGCTGTCCCAATACCGTCCGATTTTGGAAAAATAAAACGGCCATGTGTCCTGCGAGCTTAGATCCCACATTTTTTCACGGCAAATATCCTCATAAACAAATGCGACATGGCTGCTGATAAAGCCTTTTCTGATTTTGTTCATCACGATCCTGCTGTTGCCGCTTTCGATAAAGCTTAGATTTGGATAAACAAAGGCAAACCAAAAACGCAGATAATTGTCCTTGATCTTATATAGTCCCTTTTTGCTTTTTTCGGGATTATCTTCCGTTACCGGAACTTCACGTTCCAGTATATCCAAATCAATCAGCGTTTTTAAATACTTTGTAAGACTGGTTGATTTGACCTCAAGTAGAGTGGCTATCGCCGACAGCTTGCTGTTGCCGGCGGCGATCGCTTTGATAATGGAAAAATAGCTGCCGACTTCTGATACCTCCTGCTGAAGCAGGAACTGCGGCTCATCATACAGGTATCCCGAGGGATTTAAGATATTTTCGGATATGCCCTCATAAATATCTCCCACATCAGCAAATGATTCGATGTATTTTGGCACACCGCCTGTGACTGCATACATTTCTACCAGTTCGTTTTCGCTTTTATCCGGAAAGAATTGTCTGTAATAGCGGAAGGGTATCTGTTTCAGCTTCATCTGTGCGGTACGTCTGCCGTATAGCGGACTGTTATAGGAAAGAGTCTGGGATTCCATCATGGAAATTAAAGAACCACACAGGATCACCATGACCGTCTTGTCTTTTAACTGTTCCTCCCATATACGCTGAAACACAGAAGGAAAGGCCGGGTTCGATTTCCCGATATACTGGAATTCATCAATAACGATCACCGGCTTTGCCTCAAAATCAGTCTGCATGATTGTCTTAAATATCGTATCCCAGCTTGAGACCTTTGCATCGCGCAAAAGATCGTTATTTATAAATTCCGCCGCACGGTCTTTGAATTCCGAACGGTTCTGCGCCTCGGATTCCTCGCTTGCCAAGAAGAAAAGGGCAGGTTTATCCTTGATAAATTCCGATATCAGCGTGGTTTTTCCTACACGACGGCGTCCGTATAAAATAACGAGAGCACTGCCTTTTCGTGCGTATTCATTTTCTAAGGTGCGTATTTCATCCTCACGGTCTATAAATCGCTGCATACCAATCATCTCACTTTCAGCATGGTCTTACTATTATTATACCACAAATTATTATAATTTCAAGTATAATAATTAAAATTATAAAACAAAAAGGATGCCGCACAAGCGACACCCTTCGGGTTTGATACTATGCTGTGTTTCGTCTCAGTTTCCACATACCTCGATCGGTATGTTGAAAATGAGCCGGATTGCACTGCAGGGTCTGACGGATTTTTTCTTTCCACCATCTGTTTGTCTTTGCTTTTTTGTGTGGTTCTATCTGTTCGTACAGATAAGAAAGAGGTACTGCGCCATCGCATTGTTCCAAAACAGCCGCAACTACATCCCGCCATACCGGTCCCGGCATATCTCTGATGTCTGTCTGATATGCTTTTGTAGAAAGGATCGGATACAGCAGTGGATTATCTTTACGGACAATCATCACATACTCGTGAAGAATAGGGATAAAACTGCCGCTGTAATGAATTTGCTCAGAAAAACAGTTATGCTGAACTTTGATAATGATATTCTCCAGAGTACCTGGTTTAATAATTTCGGCCAGCATACTGTAAAGCTTCCCTTTTTTCTTGACGTCACCCATCAAGACTGCCATGCGGCCGCCTTTTTCCAGAGCAGTAAACTGTTTCATCATTGCATAGTTCATTGCTTTGACAAAATCCTCCCATTTCTGTATACGTGACAAATCGGATTGCTTAGGATCGTATCCATACTGTTTTTGTACATCGGAAGCGCTGTACATGATATCTGAATATTTGATAATATCCCAATATGGCGGATGCCAGAAAATAAATTCCGGTCGTTCCTCAATATCTGAGTTCATAATATCGAATCCGCTGTGCAAATCATAAATATGGCTTTTGATCTTCATTGCATTTGCAGCATCGCGGCTTGTTCCGCTTCCGCACATATAATCACAGATTTCGTGCGGTTTAAAGAACCGGATAAGGTCTTCTATCAACTTAGGAGAGCAATTGCCCCTATATTGGTTATTACCGCCGTTCCCTCGTTCTGGGTAACTCACAATACTGGTCAGTTTATTGACTGTTTGCATAATACGCCTCCGATCAATACCAATACTGCCCGTCTTCTGCGGTTCCTTCATCTTTACTGACCGAATATTCTTGACCATGCAGCACCAAATGCTCACTGTACAAATTGCCTCGACCGATATAAGGGACCGTAACGATTTCCAATATCTCCTTTGTCTCCAGATTGACCTTACAGGGAGATACATATACGCTCCCGTCATCCCACTGTGAAACAAAAAACGCATCCACCGGCCTCAGCGGTTTGATTATTTTTTTCTCTTGCTCCATTAGGATAAGCATACATATGTAGTACACGATAACCAGAGACACGGTATTTGTGATCAAAAACATATAACCGGATCCGTTCATCCAAAGATTGATTGCGTAGACTTCCATCAAGCATATACCAACAAAAATCGTTGCATATGTTTTAAGATTCAGGTCTTTGCAGGAATGTGTGGTTTTAATTTGGATGATTTGAGGCACGTATCCTAATGCCAAAAGAACACCGCCCATTAATTGTAAAAAGTCGAATAAAGTCATTATTCATATCCTCCTTCATGGTGAATAATTATATTTTCCTTCTGATGTTATTTTCAGTTCCAAACAACTCGTTCTTGTCTAAATACAATCTGAGCATCAGCATACTTTTTTAAATAGTGCATAGGAATATTAGGTTCGCCATCAAATTCATTGCCTACCGTTGTACATAAGACCGGACCGGCATTAAGATTTGGTTCAATATCCTTCCATAGCTTTCCGAATTTATCCTTATAAACAGGTAAATCGAAGTCGTCGTTGCCCAGATAAGTTAATGTGAGTTTCATTTTTTTACTCCTTTCAGTTGCTAAGTTTATAGATCCTTTAGTTCCATAGAATTCTTTCAGGTGTGAACTGGATCTCTGCATTCGCATATTTTTTCATATCAGACATCGGAACATCTGACTCTCCATCGAAATCATTTCCGTTTGATGTACACAGTTCCGGTTCGTACTGCCTGCGCGGATTAACGTCTTTCCAAAGGGTTCCGGTTTCATCTTCGTAAACCGGTCGGTCCCAACTATCCATGCCTAAAAATTTTAAAGTAATTTTCATAATATTTCTGCCTCCAAAAAAGTTCTGCACTCAAAAATATTGATTTGATTTTGCTTATTCATAAAGATTCTATTCTTGGCAATGTGTCATCCCAATTGGGGCTGTAAAAACAGCCCCATTGAGATAAGAGTTTTAATTCTATGTATTTAATAATTCCGACATAGCCGTCAGCAAGCATCGATATCAGGAACATTTACAATTTCAATAATCATAACATCTTCTGACTCGAAAATGCCGTTGCATCCGCATTTACATGCAATATTACCGTTTTCAATTACAATACCATGACAAACATCCTCTTCATGCTCATCCAAAAGATTACTGAATAGAAGTTCTGTTCCAGCTTTTAAGGATCTTACATCTTCGTTAAAACATTGAAATGTTTTTGCACAGCGCAGCATGTCATAATTATCGAAAATACACCGTCCACTGATTCCATATACATCACCTGCAAAGTAACATCCAGGTTCTTCATAATGAAGTTTGAAGGAAAGTGACGGAAACATTTTAACGACTTGTTTTAACCACTCGCATGGCGGTGACCATGCCGTATCAAAGTCAAAACGAATAAATTCACAGCCTTTTGTCCACCCCATCAATTCAGGTGTAATCTTATCATAATAGATATCCCACTTCGTTCCCCAATTTTGGATACTCCAGTGATACCCATCTATAGGAGAAACCTTTTCACCTCTAATTAATCTGCGATAAACGTCTGCTGGAATTTTTTCATGACCATCAAACCCAATATCCAATATTTCTTTTGGAGTAGGGACAAGTGCATTAAAACAAAAATATTTGTTATTATGCTTCTCCTGTCCATTTAAGCAATCTTCTTTTTCTGAAGGACTGGGTAGATACTGAGCGGGTAAGCCCATATTTGCAAACACGAATTTTTCTAAAGTTTCTGCATTGCCGTATACCGACAAATTATTTATACACCAATTTGGCATTGTTATTAGACCTCCTCTTAATTATGATAATCAAACATTACAAGTGCCCAATCTTCAGGGCTTTTTGTTATTTCTTCAATATCAGATGGGTACAGCCGCGCAGTATATTCATGAGAATTATAGAACAATGAATCGCTCTCATAATCCCCGTGGAGAATTGAAGCTATATTGCTTAAATAATAAGCAGTCATACAAGAGAAACCTTCTGAATTATCCGAATACTCTTTCAGATTCCATGTCCCGTCAATGATTTTTTCCAAATCCGTACCGACGGTACACTTAAGAGCAGATAAAGCATAATCAATATGATTTTTTTGCTCCTGTAAGATCTCTGAAAGTTCATCAGAAAAACGCTGAATATCATCCAATGCAAACAGCACATTTTGTGGATATATATTTTGCCAGCGCCCTGCTGTCTCCGTTTCACGCCAGTCAAAAATAGATTCATAGTATGACTCTGTTCGTTGTTCGGCACACAAACGAATCTCATTTGCGAGTTCTGATTTCTCTATAGCCCCAAGTTCTTCCATAACATCCGGGATGTAGACTAAAATTTTATGTAAATAATGCATAATGAAACTCCTTTCACCGTTATACCCTTATATGCCGCTTCACAACAGCAGTCAGTTTTGTGGGCAATTGATTCAGGTCGGTAATATCCAAAAAGGAATCACCGTATATTCGCTCGATATTTTCTTTGTCGTCCCCGATTGCGGCAGCGACAAAGATAATGCCTTTTCTTTGGTATTCATGTTTGATCCCACGCAGATCCTCTTCAGCTTCCGTGCCATAATAGCCATTATCGGCAGGCTGCCCGTCAGATACAAGAATCAATATCTTGACTGCCTCAGGACGTTTTGACAGTTGTTCAGCAACAAAACGCAATGCAGCGCCGTCGCGGTTACTGCCTCTGGCTCCAATATCCATCATTCTATATTTGTCATCGTTGTCAAAGCCGTCAAACTCAGCATAAGAATACATCTCAACGCCTTTATATGACGTCGAATGCCCGTATACCATTACAGGGATTCCTAAACTCTGACAAAAGTCATAAAGGATGATAGCCGATGCCCTTGCGTATGTACAACGGTCACATGAATGCATAGATCCCGATTCATCAAGCAGCAATCCCACTGTAAGTTCCGGAATTTCATTCGGCAGAGAGTTTTTATAAAAGACTTTGCCGTCATTTCTGCATAATGCATGGGTGTCCAGTCTCCGTCCCATAAGCAAGCCGGTTTGTTTTCCACCGCGTCTGTGTTCTTGGAGTTGCTTTGTTAAGCTTCTCTGCAGCTGCCTTGAAATCGTCAGAAGCGGACCGGATATCTGCTGATATTGCTCAATTAGTTCTTCGTCCACACTGGCGATACGATTGATCTGGATGGACACACCCGAATGAATATCACCATATGAAATGTTTTGAGCAACATCATTCAGTTCTCTGATGCGTTCGTTTTCCAGTTCTTCACATGCTGCTTTTTCAGCCATTTTATCAAGTATCCGTTCAATGTCTGCCGCAGCTCCGTCATACTGTTCGCGTTCATAAGACTCGTTTCTCTCTACAGTACCGCCGGTCGGAACAGAAATATGTTCGCTTTGGCGATGCGGCATTCTTCCGGTTTCGTTTTCAGACACTCCCTGTTTTCCGGGGTTAGCAGATGCACCTGACGAAACTTGCTGTTCTCCAGACCCAGATGCGGAATTTCCATTTTCCGGCTCAGTCTGGGGATTTTCATTTTCAGGTTCCGATCCAGCTGTCTGTTCGGCGTCATCATGCGTTTTTTCACGCATTTCAGCTGTGGCGGATGCTGATTCTTCCTCTGAAGAAGAATTAGTCACCGGTGCGGTGCTGCCTTCGCAGATTTCAGATGTGCCAGCCATGGAACCCAGAATATTTTTCAATAGTTCTACAAGTTCCGTGTTTTCACCGGAAGTTGCTGCTTCATACTGACGCTGTTTGCACATTTCCGAAAAATCTTCTATATACCCCCAGCATCTGACTAATATGGTATTTACGATTTCTAATCGCTTTTTCCCTGAATGAGATAACAGTGCGCTGTCGATCTCATGGATCAAGCTAAACACAGTCTGAATACGTTCATCGCCCAAAGGCTCGTCTCCATATTTGATTTCTCCGTATTTTGCATACGACAGCATGATCTGAAGTATGCTTTCAAATATATGCATTCCTTCGCTTTCTTCCGATTCGATCAACTGCGTAACTGTCGGGACATCCTCGAAATTAGCTGCACGCAGCGTTTCAAGACCGTATCCGAGTGTACCGGGGAAATTCAAGAGCATCTGGTTTTCAATGTAGCCGTCCTCCAGAACATTGCTGATGTAATGCGATATAAGCTGGATCATCTCTAAATTTCTCGGATCCGCTTTAACGTATTCCCAAAAAGCCTTTTCGTTTTTCGCATCTTCCGGCTTCTTTAAATCTGGAGGCACTGGATACCAATGATACCGTGCCAGATAGTTATGATGAGTCTGACCAGCAAGGAAATCGGTGTAGAGAACATGTCCCAGTTCGTGTGCGAATAAACCGCACACAATCTGGTATCTGTTTTCACGTCCGCGCACTTTAGTCACCAGTTTATTTCCGCAGTTAATGCGGATATACTGATTATCCGTTGATGCAACCTCTCCACTTCTTGCTTTCCAGTAAAGATTTACATGGATACGGCGGTTATAGTTATACCGCCGTGTCTGTGCTGCAGCAATATCTTCAAAATGTCCCGCCAAAATACGAGACGAGAAGAATTGCCGGTCTGTGATTTTGCTGCGTTTTTCGTTTAAACGCTGCATTACTAATTTGTGATTCACCCTTGCCATAATAGGGTAGACCTCCTTTCCGTTATTTTTATGCTGATGCCCTACGCCTGCTTGGAGGGAAGATAGGGTTTAGTATAGTCTGCACCAAAGCCTCTCGGTCAAGTGCATCACTGGTTGCCTTGCTTATAATTGTATATAGTGCAGACTGGTGTATATCGCCAGTGATCTCACTGCTGATGACCCAGTCAGTCAAGCTTCTCATACCAACGTTTCCGTCTGAAATACTGTTTTTCCGGCAGTAATCAGCCATGTCGTTTACTACCTGAACCATCTGAGAAACCTGATACTCATCCGTAGCACCTGTAATGCTCATCACTCGTTGAACCATTACTTCCGGAGATGGCAGTTCGATATCCTTCACCAGGCTCATTCTGTCAAGCACCGATTGGTTCATACCTCGGCAGCCTTCATAGCTGATATTCGTTGTAATAACAACGACAGCATCTGGATGCCGGTTTATGATTTCACCGGTAGGCAAAGTAATGGAACCGGTTTGTTCCAAAAGCGAATTAAGTCCAACCAGAACACCGGGCTGCACAATGGTTGTGGGTTCCTGTATTTCTACTACATAGCCATTTTTTAATGCCTTGAGAAAATCAGTCTCCACATAGGTAAAGCTTTGCCCGTTGTTTTTTTGATCTGAGTCTGTCTTGGAAAGCGCCCTTACTTTTTCTGTTACCATGTCCAAAACAATACCCATACAATCCTGAGCAGTCGCTGCTGCGTTTTCCACGCCTGTCAGCGCATGAAACACACCTGCTGGATCATAATCCATATCGTCCAAATCCGGTAAGTTCATAAGCTTGGATACATTAGCGTAATTGATTCCGCCCATAGCTTTCAGTTCTTCGCGCTCCAGATCCAGCTGCGCATTTCCTGTAGAAATATTCTCAGAGTCGGGGAAAATCTGACCGATAAAATCAAATATTTCTGTTCCGGCAGAGCAGGTATATTTCATATACGGCAATCCGAGTCCGGCTGCAATCGCTTTTGCACCCATCGTTTTGCCGGTTCCTGCCGGACCACGCAAAAGGAAATTACGCATCTGCATTGGTTTGCCAGTAGTAATTTTTGCATGCTTGCATATATCCACGACCTCTTCCGGAATGATGTACCAGTCGGGAAGAGTAGGAACAAGTTGCTTTTCTATCGGTGAAAGTGTTCTTGCATGCAGCTCATATTTACCGACAAAATCAGAATGTTCTACAAAAGAGCTTGCTTTTTTTATCGTTGCGGGTCCAGTTTTTGCAAATATAGTGAATTCACCTGCAACAACATTGGTCGGCATAAAACTTCCGGAATCGATCTGTGCCTGTGAAACACGCATCAGATTGCCGGATCTGTCCACTTCAACCTTTACATATGCGCCACATTTCTCATCCTTAATACGGCGGTATGCGTTGTCGCACATATATGCCATACTCATTGTGGCGATGTCCATATCGGGATGCCCATTGATGAACTGGTCATAGTATTCGTCAAAGTAGTCTTTGAACTCCTGATCCTGAAGCAATACCGGAATAAGCGCCATCATTACAGCAGCGCCATCCCGTTCCGAGTTGTTCATGGTATATGTTTCAAGAACCTCGGTGTTTTTGTCATACACACTGGCTATTACTGAACCAGTGCTGCTGTCATATACAACAAGATGATAGGCATCAGGCCCCATGGACGACTTATATTCAGCGACTGTCCTATGATCTATCACGCCGACCGCGCCCTCTTTTGACCCGTTCATGCAGCAGCATACTGCCTGGACTGCCTTTATAACTGTAGTGCAAAGAGTAGCCTCTGTGCCGTCTCCATACTTGGATGACACTTTCACCTTTTTGTTTTTTAAAGTGTCAAATGGTTCCGGTAGGCTACGGCTGTAATTAAAAAGATTTTTTATGTATGTACTCATCGTTCATTCCCTTTCTGCAGCTTACTGCAATAAATTGATTTTGATTCCTTCTGGGACTACTGTTACTTCTTCGATATCGGCTCGTTTTAATTCGCGGCAAATATCCGGCCAGCTTTCGGAAACCGGCAGTTCATCTGCTTGTAACAGCAATTCTGTGATCCCATGACCAATTGCTTCGTTACAACGCTCATTCAACTCAATGATATGTGCGTCAACCCATTCAAAAGCAATCAGTTCATAGTTCTCGTTCTGCTCTTCCGGGCTTATTTCAGCATCGGATTGTTCCGGTTTTTGCTCTGTTTCAGCTGCTTCATTTGATTGTGCAGTCTGGTATTCCACTCCAAGCACCTGTAGGTTACGGATGATCACTTGTGCTCTCCGGTATCCACCGGCCCTGTTGAGCAGTATAAAAACATTCTCGCCGTATTCAATCATCTGTTTGGCATTGGGTGCCTCCCAGATCCACCGTGCCTCAGGATATTCTGCTGTTACCAATTCGGTAATGCGTCTGAGTATAACACGGTAAGCAAGTTTTTTTACATCTTGCTCAGTAGGCATTTTTGCCGTTTCTATCTTCGATGGAACTGTCTTCACCGGTTCTTCTGTTTTTGAAGAATGACCAGGCAGTTTTATGATTGCAATGCATCCACCGATGAGTATGAGCAGAAAAAGAGGCCAAAGCCCGCACATAACCGTCAAAACAGAAAGTATAACTAATACAATCAGCGTTTTGAAAACCATGCTTTTCTTTTGGTCCTTGTCACCCATTCGTCAAGCCTCTCCTTTCCGAATACGGCTCTGCGGGATATAGATATGAATAATATCCACGCTATTTCTTGTGACATATGCGGCTGCATGTGATCCGTTAAAATAACGATCCGAAAGTCCAGGGACACCTGCAATTGCACTGCCGAGGATTGTTTGACTCCGACCCGGATCTGCCAGAACAAGACTTTTCCTAAATTCGTTTGGTTCATTGTAGATGCGGATTACATATTGTTTTTGTAAAGAAACAAATGCCATGATCGCCTTTATTTCTTCTTCGGTTATATAACCTCCGCTTCTATTTTTCAGAACCGTCTTAAGTTTGGTGGTTCTTTCTTCATCTGAAAGAATAGAGAATGCCTCATTCACCATAAAAATCCCTCCTTAAAACGCAAAAAGGCGCACATAAAATCACGAAACCGTAATTTATGTGCGCCTGATATCACGCCAGATTTGTTTTGTTGCCTGTCAGTTTTCATCAAAAAATGATGCGCCTCCAAAAGGCTCAAATCCCGTGAAATTCTCGGGCATTTGTTGACTGCCAGACTGTGACTGTGCTGAGGAGGGAGCTGCAGCATTTTGCTGCTGACTCTGTTCAGGATCTGTCTGGTTCTCTTTTGGTTTATTTCCACCGCCGGCAGCATACTCGATCTCATCCAGAATAATTACCATCATACTCTTGGTTTCATTGGTATTCTGGTCTATCCAAGTATCCTCATCCAGCCTGCCAATCAAATTCACAAACGATCCTTCCTTGAGCTTCATCTTTTTGATCCGCTCGCAGACAGTACCGAATGCTTTGACTGTCATGTTTACCCAACGGGTATTGTTTTCGGCATGCGTATCATATACCTTTTTGCCGAAGCGAAACCTTACCGATTCTCCGGTTTCAGAGAACCTCAGAGCCGGTGCGCCGTCAAATCCTTTGGAGATAACGACGTCTGTTGCAAATACTTTTAACATAAGAAAAACTCCTTTCTTGCAGGGATTGCCTGCTATAAAAAATATATTTATTTCAACCTGCTTTCGCAGATAGAAACCGATGAAAATAAAAAAAGTGCCAACCGACGCAAAATGCATCAATTGACACTTTGTAAACTATGCTACTATGGATTCCTATCGGAAAACCGTGAAACTTATATATTTATTATAGCATATTTATTGAAAGCCGTCAATCCATTCTAATAACTTATCGGGAAATACTTTTTAAAATCTCCGTTTTTACAAAGTCAAGTGCGACCAATACCCTTACAGCATCAAACTGGAATGATCCATCTGTATTTTCATTATTTTGAATCAAGTCCCTGATTTCATCAAGGATTCTGTATATTTTCTCTTTTTCTGTATTCATGTTCATACTCCTTCCGCACTTCTAATGCATAGTAGCTATAGATAATATAACTTCCATCATCCTCGTATACAGGTGTTTTTTCCGATAAATACACAGTAACAGTATCTCCCTCTTTGATTGTTTGTACTCTTTTTTGTATCGGCAGCTTTAGGTTTTTTCCGTCCACCATCAATATGATTGATTTGATCTTTTTACGGACGCGTTTTGTGAGAACCTCTACACAGGTCCCTTCCAGCATGAGATATTTATTTTCAATACAATTATAAAATAGAAATATCCCATAAGCAAACAGCACAAATGATAGTAAGAAACAAGGCAGGCTAAAATATAGATTACGGTAATAAATCGACACAATGATAAACAGAAAAAACACCAATATTCCCATACCAAACCTAAGTATTATCTGCTTTTGCAGCGCTGCCGGAATCTTGTTAAATTTATCTTTCAAAACTCGTACACCTCACACTACGACCACATACTTCTTTTTCAACAGATTTAGCAGTAAACCGACGACTCTATCTCGGCAAACGGCATATTCCATCTGATTTTCTAACACAGTATCCGTAATGGTGTTTGCGGTATAGATACGCTGTGTTAATGCTTGCCTGTTTCTTTTATATAACATACAAAATTTTGGCTGAACATTGTTTTCTTCTAAAAAAATAAGCTCTGCTGTACTTAAATGAATTCCGGCTTTTTTGATCCAGCGCATAAGTTTTCGCTCCGTTCTGGTCAGAGAAAATCTGCGCGGAAGAAACTCCGGAACACAAAAGATACATCTTGTTAAAACACGATATTCATCAACCGATGTTTCTGCCGTTTCATATTCAGCCAAACCCATTTCAGTCAACTCCTGAAGAGCTTGTTCTTCGTCAGCCGTTTTTGTATGCCCAAAAGAAAACCGTCCGTTATTCCAGACCTCCGCCTGTATACCTGTCAGACAAAATTTCTGTTTGCCTCGGGATATGTGTAATTCCCATTCCGAAGTGTTTTTATATATCATTCCTTTTGATAAATAAACCATCGTAAAAACTCCTTTCACTTAAATTACACGGTAAAAGTCGGTGTTTTACAACTCGCCTTATAAGAAATACATTAGAACAACACACAACCCGATTACCACAACTACACCCGCAATGAGCAATACGATTTTCTTAATGACTGCTTTATCAAGGCCCTGTTTGACCGCGCTCGATGTGTCTGCGGGAATAATATCGTCATAATATCCATCGTAATCACTATCGTCAACTTCCGGCTGTGTTTCTTTCACCGGCGTATGTTTTGCCTTGCTTTTTTTCACTTTCTTTCGTTTTTCGCGGTGTACAGGCTTTATTTTCGTCTGCTTCTTCGATAAATCGGAAAGATTACCGCCGCACTCTGAACAAAAAGAAACGGCACCGTTTGTTATTTCGGCGCCGCAGTAGGGACAATATTTCATTTTATATTCACCTTCCTTAAGATTTGCCAAACAGGCTTCATTTCAGGCCTATTTTCAGATGTTATTATTATATCAGACTTTTATTTCTTTGTCATCGGCATTTCCCTGCCTTTTTTGCGCCATTTTATTGCCGCGTAATATACGATTTTGAGTTGTTATGTTGACTTTATACTTCTATGGTAGTATAATAATTATAGAATGCTTTTGTGATTGTATGGAAGGGGTAAAGTCATGGGTAAGAAAGCTCTTTATCATGGTTCCTCTAAGATTATAAGAACACCATTTTACGGGAAGGGCAAAAGATATAATGATTACGGACGCGGCTTTTATTGCACCGAGCATGTGGAACTTGCCAAAGAGTGGGCGTGTACAGGAAATACAATTGGTTATGTAAATCAATATGAGATAGAGACTGACGGGCTGAACGTATTGAATCTGTTTTCAGCTGAATATACAATTCTGCACTGGCTTGCGCTTTTAAGCGAACATCGAAGGATGCGTATATCTACATCGGTCATGCAGCGCGGTATCGCGTGGCTGCATGATAATTTTAAGATTGATGTAAACGGATATGACGCAATCATCGGCTATTGTGCCGACGATTCCTACTTTTCCTTCGCAAGAGCTTTTTTGCGTAATGATATCTCATTACCACAGCTGACATATGCCATGGGACTGGGAAAGCTTAGAGAACAGTTTGTTTTAAAGAGCGAAAAAGCATTCGGTTCGATCTATTTTGTTTCTTATGAGGCTGTGGATCACGCCGAATACTACGCAAGAAGGAAAGCCCGTGACGATCAGGTAAGAACCGCTTTTCAAGAAAAATTGGACAGTGATAAGTTAGAGGGGCTATACATACAGGACATCATTCGTGAGGAGGTGCGCCCCAATGATCCACGCTTACAATAAAATATATTTAGACGATGCCATGCATAATCTCGGTGAAATGTTTGACTATGCGCAAAATGCCTGCCATATTGAGCCGGAGATATTTTGGGATATGTTTATTGCAAGTGGATATGCCGATCGTTTTGCAATCGGTATGCCGGCTGTCGTTTCGGGCAGATCCGGTACCGAGATCGCCATGGAGATATTCAGCAAACAGGATGCAAGCGAAGCTTTCCCGGAGTCGTATAACGGTGTCAGAAAGTCCAAAGCCTATTGGTGTGGCAGTATGCTTGCATATTATCAACGACGCACAGGACGCAGTTTTCAGGATATACACAAGCGAATTGCATACAGTGACATAGAGAAACTTTATCCAACATTGCATGATGCGTCGAAAGAGCAGGTTGCAGATTTAATGGATCAGCAGATTCATAATAAAAAAGAGCCTACACGACTCCATACTCTGCGTCTGGCAGGTGGATATACGCAGAAAGAGCTGGCTGAAAAATCCGGCGTAAACCTGAGGACTCTGCAACAGTATGAGATCCGTGGAAAGGATATCAACAAAGCGGCTTCCGCAAATCTAATGGCGCTTGCAAAGGTGCTTGGCTGCCACATGGAGGATCTTATGGAATATGATACGGAAGATGTTGAAGAATGATTGATTATGTGTCTACAAAAAGCATTTATCAGGACATCTGAAGATGTTCATAAACACATCATAGAGATGATATAAAATGGAAGGAGAATCAAAATTGATAAATAAGTTTTATCCATGGACGATTGACATAGATGCAAATGCGACAAAAAAGCTTTATCAGAAAAGAAATTTCGCAACAGATCAAACGGCCAATCAACATTTTTTAGAGTCTATTACAGAAAAACAAAAAGCCTTTTTTGATATGCTTGGCGTAGACATCATGAGAGTTAAGGCAGATGAAAAGCAATGGGATTTGTCCGCCGATGAGGAATCGGAATATAACGGCGAGCTTTACCGGTTGGCAGTTGATTTTTTGATGGTTGGTAGTTTTGTTGCAATTCCGGATTATCAAAAAGATTTATACGGCGATGATGAAATGTTTGGGAAATCCCTTCCTGAGGCATTAGAGATTGTGCAGATGGAAGATGACAATCTTCCGACATACGAATTGGACAATATGAACATTGTATTTAAACATCCTTGTTTTCACTTTGAGGAGCCGGAATTTCAAGAGTGGGACTGCGGATATGTCCTCGGTACTATACTTATTTTTAAGGATTGCTGAATTTTTCGTTTTAAGCAGAAAGGTTTTGGAAAGATGAGCAATTGGTTTACTATAGATAAAATAGACGCTGATACCTATTGTATCAGTGAATACCGGCACTGGGAGGAGACGCATTGCTATTTGTTGAACGGGTCGGAGCGGAGTCTGCTGATCGATACGGGTCTGGGGATCTGCAATATATATAACGAAGTTGTTAAACTGACCGATAAGCATGTAACAGCGGTTTCGACGCACATCCATTGGGACCATATCGGCGGGCATTGGTATTTCCCTGATTTTTATGCGCATGCGTATGAGCTTGACTGGCTGAACGGCGGATTTCCGCAGCCTATTGAGACTATCAAAACGTATGTGACGGATCGATGTGACCTTCCTGAAGGGTTTGATATCAATGCTTACAGGTTTTTTCAAGGAACGCCGACGAAAGTCCTGCATGGCGATGAAACTATAGATATAGGCGGGCGGTATGTTGAGGTACTGCATACGCCTGGGCATTCTCCGGGGCACATGTGCTTTTGGGAGCCGGAACGGGGGTATCTTTTTACAGGTGATCTGGTATATAAGGATACTCTGTTTGCTTACTATCCGTCAACAGACCCGGAGGCATATCTGCGTTCCTTGGAGACAGTGGCGGCTCTGTCCGTAAAGAGGGTTTTTCCCGCACATCACTCTTTGGATATTCATCCTGAAATCCTGATACGAATGCGTGATGCGCTGCGGCAGCTGAAAGCAGACGGAAAGCTGCACCATGGCAGCGGGACTTTTGACTATGGAGACTGGGCAATTTGGCTGTAAGATTGTTTATACATGGGGGTATGTAACAATGAAAAAAATCATATCAATATTTTTAATGCTAACTTTCACATTTGCTCTTTCTGCGTGTAATTCAGATGAGATTGCAATTGAAGATTACGAGTGGAAGATGAGGACGGTTATGAGAAACGATATTGAAGTTGCTCAAAATGAAGATGAGCTCGTAGTTGCTGTGGGAGAAGCTGACGAGTTGTATCCTGACGCTGAAATTGTGGATTTAACCATGATTGCCAAAAACGGTGAAATTACCGTTACGGATACAACTAACAACAAAACATATAACGGAACCTATAAAGTCAGTCAGGAAACGCCGGACGGAACAGATTATGAGGTGACGATTGACGGCGTCATCGGTCATGCCACCGCATCGCCGACAGAATATTATAGTGGGTCAGAAATTCCGACTCTGCCGATCAATATAGATGGCTATTCCATATATTTTATTCCGAAGGAATAAATTGCTTTCCACGAGTCTGATGACACTTGCAAAAGTGTTTGGCTGCCATATGGAAGATTTGATGGAATATGATACGGAAGAGTGAAGACTTTTCCTCTATACTTACTCTATAGAGACAGGATTGCTTTAAGAAAGGCGATAAAAGGATGAATGAAAAATATTATGATCACAGCGGACTGAAATATTACGAGATCGCTAATAACCTGCAGCCTCTTGTTTTAATCCACGCTCAAGGCGTAGACGGAAGCAGTTATACAAATGTTGCAAAGCAGTTATCAAAAAAGTTTCATATTTATTCGATTGATTGCTATGGCCACGGAGGCAGCAGACATGATCCTGCGGCTTACAACATTAAAAGTATAAGCGAAGCTGTCATTGATTTTATCGAGCATGTTATACAAAACAAGGTATGGCTGATTGGACATTCTTCAGGCGGCTTGATTGCTGCATTTATAGCTGCCGAGACAGACCTTTGCGATAAGCTGATACTGGAAGATCCGCCGTTTTTTTCGTCGCAGGGAGAACGCAGGAAAAAGACGTTTAATTATGTGGATCTATCAACAATATGCCACAATTATAATATGCAGAGCGAGCAAACAGATTTTGTCCTTTATTATTTCGCCAACCAATATGCGTGGCATTTTTTCCCCGAAAAATCACGGGACAAAGTCAGAGCTACGCTCGTAAAAATGGCTGCTGCATACAGAAAAAAGCATCCTGACAAGGATTTAAAGGTATTGTTTTGGCCCAAAGCCGCTTTGGCAGGGTTTCAGGGTATGAACAATTACGATCCACTGTTTGGGGAAATGTTTTACAATGATAGTTTTCATTGCGGGATTTTACATGAGGATATATTAAGAAAAGTTCACTGTGATACAATTTTTATGAAAGCAAAAACCAACATAGACAGTGACGGACTTTTAATGGCCGCATTAAGCGATGATGATGTCAAGCGTGTTTCCGAGGTTATTGCCAATTGTGAAATATTACGGTTTGACTGCGGTCACGGTATCCACATTGAACAGCCGAAAGAATTTATACGATGCTTAATGAATTTAAAATAAATATAGGATCGATTTACTGCCCGAGTTCTGATTTGTTTGAAAAAACAAATTGAAACTAATATAAGAAATATGGATTGGAGGTACTTTTATGAAGCGCGGTCTTGATGCTGCTCCATGCGAGGCTTGATAGGATAGGCTTGTATGGAGCGAATCGTTCTATCCCAATTGCCTTGCATTTTATCAAATAAACAAAAATGTAAAGGAGAATTGAGATGAATTATAAAACAATTGATTTAAACACATGGGACAGAGGTAAACTTTTCACATTCTATATTGAAAAGATGCGTATTGTGATGAGTTTGACAATGGATATTGACGTAACCCCATTGGTTAGGTTTACAAAGAAAAACGGGTTAAAATTCTATCCGGCAATGATTTGGGCGGTATCAAAAGTTGTGAATGTTCATGATGAATTCAAATGCGGCTGGGATGCGGATGGAAACCTCATCAAGTGGGATGTTGTATCTCCGAGTTATGCGCACTTTCACAAAGAGGATGAAAATTTCACGAAAACAGTAACAGAGTTTTCAGACGATCTGTTGGAATTTCACACCAGCTTTCTGAGCGACCGTGAAAAGTATAAGGACGTTCGGGCTATTGCGGAAAACCAGCCGCCGAATTTCTTTGATGTGACCTGCCTGCCGTGGGTTAGATACAAGCATTTCGACGTCCATGTGTTTGACGAAGGAAAATTCCTTGCCCCTGTGATAACCTGGGGCAAGTATGAACCGGAGCACGGAAAGCTTGTGATGCCTCTTACTATGAATATTCATCATGCAGTTGCAGATGGTTTTCATTTGTCAAGATTCTTTAACGAGGTGCAGGAGCTTATCAATGCTTTGGAATAGATTATTGAGAGGTGACAGAGGTGAAACGTTGCATTGCAGCTGCCGATATAGTTAAATAATAAAAATACAATCGGAGGTTTTTATCATGACTATATCGGAGAAAACAATATATCCCCGCACAGGTGATACACAGACTGTTTATTTAAAGAATGTCATTACAGACGCGAACATCGAAGTCGGTGATTATACCATGTACAATGATTTTGTGAATAATCCAAGAGACTTTCAAAAAAACAATGTATTGTATCACTATCCTATCAACCACGACAGGCTAATTATCGGAAAATTCTGCTCGATTGCATGTGGGGCGAAATTTATTTTTACGAGTGCCAACCATAAACTGGGCTCACTGTCCACTTATCCTTTTCCGCTGTTCTTTGAAGAATGGGATCTGGACAGGGCCAATGTAACAGATTCATGGGATCATAAAGGCGATATTGTGATCGGAAACGATGTGTGGATCGGATATGAAGCCGTCGTTATGCAGGGCGTAACGATCGGTGATGGTGCTATCATCGGCGCCCGTGCGGTTGTGACCAAAGATATTCCGCCATATACCATTGTCGGCGGAGTTCCGGCCAAACCGATCAGAAAAAGATTTTCTGACGATATAATTGCACGGCTGCTTGAAATCAAGTGGTGGGATTGGTCCGATGACAAGATCAAGGAGAATATTTCTGCGATCCAAAGCGGGAATATCCATAACCTGAAATAAGCTGACAGTTGGCATTGCAGGGGATGAGAGTCCCCTGCAATGTGTAGCTGCTTGATATTACGCAAGGAGGTGCTGTGATGAAGATAGAGATAGGTAAAGAATTACCGGAATATTTTAAACCTTCCTATCCGGAGGAATTTGAACTGTTTTCGCATTTTGAGGTAACTGCGGGAATACCGACGGCTTTATTTGCGATCACTACATGGAAGGAAAACTGCAAGCCAAACGTGTGCTTTCATGCATGGAGCTGCTTTCACGGCGACAAGACTGCGTTCTTTGCCATAATGGGAAATCTGTACCGGCATACGCACACCTACGCCAATATCAAAAGGGAAAAATGCTTTTGCATCAATTTCCTTCCGATAAGCTGCTATGACAAGCTTGTCGATACAATAAACCATAACGGCTATGAGGACGATGAATTTGCGACAGGAGGCTTTACGCTGTCCAATGCAAAAACGATAAACGCGCCTGTTATTGACGAAGCGTTCATCAATATGGAATGCACCTTAAAGGATATCCGGGACCTGAGCGGTGCAGGGATAACCGCAATGGTCACAGGGCAGGTACAGCATATTTCCGTTGAGAAAGAGTATGCGCAGGGCTATGAGAAGCGGTACGGCAGAGACGGCTTCATGATGCTGATACCCGCACCACAAGACCTTGTTACCGGAGAGCCGAATCAGTCAGCGATTGCAACGGTGCATATCGAAAAATACGATTGATTTGGGGAAGGAAGTGTGAAAATAGTAACTGCAAATATAAAAACGCTTAACAGGACAGCACTACCTATGCGGTCAAGGCAGAAAGCTCTGGAGGAACAAAATGGATAATAAGAAGATCGTCAAATATTTTTATGAAGTGATTGTTTCTGAAAATATGCTTGATAAATTGTCTGAGTATATATCGGAGGACTGTGTATTCAGAATAGGAGAAAAAACTACTTTCGTGGGCGTGGACGGAATGAGACAGCACCTGATGGCTTTGAAAAAAACCTATCCTGACTACACAATGAAGATTCTCCGCCAATATGAGGAGGATGACTATGTTATTTCAGAGTATATTATGAGAGGCACTCATAAAGGTGAGTTCGTTGGAATAACGCCCACAAATAAAATTCTGGAAATTACAGGGATTGATATAGATAAGGTTACAAGTGGGAAAATTGCCGAACATAGCGGAGTGGCAAACACCTTTGAAACTTTTTTAGAACATCGTTTAATCAGACCTGTATAAAGTATGGCTTGGTGCGATGGGAATTATGGAGAGTGTGAAATGGCAATTTCAAATAGGAAAGCGATGATCCACAGCGGGCTTCGCCAAGTGCGGGATTTGGTTTTAGACATTGAGAATTACGCCTCTTGGAGAAGTGATCTGAGTAAGGCAGAAGTTATAAGCGACAAGCAATTTGTCGAATATACAAAAGACGGCCAAAGGAACAATGTATGTTTTGGACGATGATGGAATTAAGTGCGAATGTGTGGTAACAGACGAAGGGAACGGCATTCTTGAAATCAAAAATATTGCAACTGAACCAGAATATCAGGGGAAGGGTTACGGCAAAGCACTAATTGACTTTGTTGCTACGACATACAAAGGAAAGTATTCTATATTGCAAGTTGGCACAGGGGATAGCCCGTTGACAATCCCTTTTTATGAGAAATGTGGATTTATTCGTTCGCATAGCATTAGAAATTTCTTCACGGATAACTATGACCATCCAATATATGAAGCAGGTACTCAACTGGTAGATATGATTTATTTGCAAAAAAAAATATAAATTCCCATTTATCGGGGAGTTGTGTAAAGCGACAAATTGGAATTGATAAGGTTATGATAATAGAGAGTAGGTGCTCGGCATGAAAAAGAAAGTGTTTATAGTGATTTTAATTTTAGCAATCATTGGGCTATTGACTGGTATTAGCTATTTGGTAGAAGGCATTAGTACAAGAGGAATAGATGGCGTTAATTATGGAAGAGTTATCTTTCCATTACTGATTGGGGTAATCGCTGTTTACTTTTTGAAAAGGGAGAAGAAATAATCAATAGAAAAGTCCTAAATTGTGGAGGAGATACAATGCTTGAAAATATACCCACTCAATCGACTATGACCGAATTGCTCGGACAACCTTTGTTTGAGGTTTGGCAAGAGCTGTGTTCGGTGATTGATGAGAAATACGATATGGAACGGCTGTGGAACACAGGCGGTAAGAACTGGACTTACGAATATAAGTATCGCAGAGGCGGCAAAACGCTTTGCAGTCTATACGCAAAAAGGAATTGCGTTGGGTTTATGATCATTTTCGGAAAAGACGAAAGAGCAAAATTTGAAGATATAAGAGATACGCTTTCTGACTCCGTTTGCAGGCGATATGATGAAGCACAGACATATCGTGATGGAAAATGGGTAATGTTTGAACCGACCGATACTGCTGCATTTGATGATTATATGAAGCTGTTGGCCATTAAAAGAAAACCGAATCGGAAATAGTAATGTGAATATTGGGAGAAAAAATGAAATTAAAAAATCCTATGCTGGTAGTAACTGATATAGACAAATCGGTTGAATTTTATAAAAAGGTCTTTGGA
This sequence comes from uncultured bacterium, assembly GCA_905215805.1. Lineage (GTDB taxonomy): Bacteria > Bacillota > Clostridia > UBA1381 > UBA1381 > UMGS1958. The sequence continues at coordinate 166,341 of CAJMRL010000003.1, forward strand.
CTTCATGTGATTATGGACTTTGGGGCAAATAAGACACTAACGGGCGGTTTAGCCTTGCAAACGGTTGAAACATATGAAGAATTTATCGGGATAAATGACATTTCTTTCGGTGGCAACAACTTTGAGCTTTATTTTGAGGAAGATGATTTTGATAAATTTGCCAATAAGTTGAAGGAATGTGATATTGAATATGTCCATCCGATTATAGAACATTCGTGGGGACAGCGAGTCGTTCGCTTCTATGATCCGGACAAACATATTATCGAGGTTGGAGAGAATATGAAAGTAGTGTGCAAGCGTTTCTTGGATAGTGGAATGACGCCGGAACAGGTTGCAAAGCGAATGGATGTACCTATGAAATTTGTTAATGCATGTATGCGGTAAGGTCAATTTTTTAACGGATAAGGAAAGAGAAAGACATGGATTGCGTTATAAGAGAAATGGAAAAAGAAGAATATAGTCTGCTAAGTGATTTTTTATATGAAGCAATCTTTGTCCCTGATGGTACTGAGCCGCCACCTAAGTCTATCCTAAACTGTCCGGAATTGCAAGAAAAAGCAGGATTTTTAAGAGTTGAGTTCTTGACCTATAATGAGGGCCTCTGCGTTCAATGTATGCACATAGGCCCTTACGATGATGAGCCTGCTACTGTTGATTTAATGCACAGCTATATGAAAGAAAACGGGTATGAATTGGATATTACCGATACAAGATACCACCACGAGATATATTTAAGTGACCCAAGAAAATGCGATCCAAGCAAGCTTAAAACAGTTGTACGGCATCCGATAAAAAAGATTAAATAAGTTACAAATTTTTATTTTAAAAATGAAGGCAGTATTGTTGTGAGAGAAACAAAGAGCATGGTGAGCTTTCTATACTTTCACACAAGGAAGTGTTTATACAGAGTTGGGTGTAATGCTATTTTCAATATTGTACATTATGCTGCTGCTTTTTATCACTTAAATAATTATAAATTAAAGAGGAGTACATTGTTATGCTTTTATCTGAAAACTGTCTCATGGAAGAATTTACACAGCAGGATGTAAAAAATGCTGTAAAAATATACACAAACAGACAGACGAGAAAATTTTTGGGCGGGGCGCTTCAGCGGTATGAAGCAGAAAAAAAGGCGGCAGATCTTTTAAACAAAAATACAGATAATGAAAAAGTGTTTGCCGTAAAAACAATAGAAAAGAAAGAATTTGTAGGGCTTATCTATTTTGCGCCTTATTACGACACAGGATATTATGAAATATCATATGAATTTCTGCCGGAATTCTGGGGGAAGGGATATGCATTTGAGATTATGACAGCATTTATAAATGAGTGCCGCAACTGTGCCGGTATTCAAAAAAAGATATATGCAGAAACGCAGACCGCAAATATACGTTCCAGAAAACTGCTGGAAAAGCTCGGCTATATTGCCGAAAGCGAACTTATACGCTACGGTGCAAAGCAAACGGTCTATTATATTGATATGATTTAACAGAATACAAAGGAGGATACATGACAGAATACAGGGTTTTAAAGGAAAATGAAATAAACCGCAGCCTTTTTGCCTGTTTCATACGCCGTCAGATTGTGGATCAATGTGTGCGCAGGGATAACGGCAAATGGATTGTAAAATCCGACCCATTTATTGACGACTGGTCGGAAGAGGACTATAGGGTATTGATAAATTGTCTTAAAAATACAGTATCTACGGACGGATTTGTTTGCGGCGCCTTTTCCGACGGGAAATTAAAAGGATTTGCATCGGTAGAAAAAGATTTTTCCGGGGGGAAAAACAAATATCATGATTTGACATCTCTTCATGTGTCGGAGGATATGCGAAGAAATGGTATCGGAAAAGCGCTCTTTCTTTTCGCTGCAGATTGGGCAAGGTCAGACGGAGCAAAAAAGCTGTATATTTCTGCCCACTCCGCAATTGAAAGCCAAGCCTTTTACCGTGCAATGGGCTGTGTGGAAGCAGCCAAGTATAATGAGAAGCACGTTGAGGCAGAGCCGTATGACTGCCAGTTGGAATATACGCTATAAAATAATACGCATTTTTATCAGCTGTCTCAGACCTTCTGAATAACTTAAAGAAATAGCCAATGATTAAAGAGGTTAGATATGAATTATTGTATAAGCCAAGAATTTCATGATACATATGAAAACCTATATGAGCATATTGTGGTTGTTACATTAAAAGACGGCACGATCATTGAAGGCGGCTGGTATGATGAATTTTTTGAAGATGCATCGATACTCATAAGTACATTGGGTCCCGATGTGAAAATCATAAAAATATCGGACATAAAAGCAATAGAGCTTTCCAATAAGGATTGATAAATCGGAATTTGTGAGGTTATAAAGATGTTAATTATTAAGATAATAACGATTGTGTTTGCGGCGATTACAATTTATCTGTGTTATGATGAATATAAAAAAGGAAAAATGAGTTCAAGAAATTTCAAAATAGTCTCTGTGTGTGAAGGACTTGCAATTTTAGGAATGATATTTTTGATTATCTTGTGAAAGTCAAATTCCGGTTTGTGAAATACAAATGTTTAGCAAGGACAAAGAAATGGATATACGAGAAATAAACATTGACCATATTGACGCTATAAAAAAGCTTATGGTTGACATCTTTTCCAAAGAGCCATGGAACGATACATGGACAGATGAACAGCTGCACCTGTATGTTTCAGAATTGATTGAAAATAAAAATTCTTTGTCATTTGGTTTGTTTGAGGATGATAACATGATAGGCATGGCTTTAGGTCATGTCAAGCACTGGTATGAGGGAACGGAATACTGGATCGACGAATTTGGCATTCTTCCCCAAAAGCAACGCTGCGGGATTGGAACCGAATTCCTGACTGAAATAGAAAAAGCTTTGATAGATAAGGGGATTATCTATATTGCGCTTCTTACAGAAAGGACTGTACCCGCCTATCATTTTTATAAAAGAAACGGATTTGACGAAAAAGAAGAAACGCGCTTTTTTGTCAAAAGGGTTTATAGGTCTGCGAAGAAATGAAAGCCAAAAATAAATTTTAAAGGAGGCTTTATATGGCAAAAGTTCTGATTCACGGTTCGGGACATAAAACGGCAAGCTGGGACGAAACGATTTCCCATATGGAAAATAACGATGATATCTTGTGCCCGAACTTAGGTTCTATTCTTAAAGGGAAAAAAGCAAGCTATGCGAATCTATATTCCTCATTTACAGAATATTGCGATAAAATCGACGGGCCGGTTCACTTATGCGGCATTTCATTGGGTGGTATTTTAGCGCTGAATTACGCCTTGGACTTCCCGGAGAAAGCGAAAACGTTGATTTTGATCGGTACGCCGTATAAGGTTCCAAAGATGGCATTTGCGTTTCAAAATATGATTTTTAGATTTTTACCGAAATCTGTTTTTGAGAATATGGCGTTTGATAAAAAAGACACTTTTACTTTGGGAAATTCCATGAGGAGCTTAGATTTCAGCGGTAGAGTGCAAAATATCAAGTGTCCCACGCTGATCATTTGCGGAAAGAAAGACAATGCAAACATGAAATCGGCGTATTTCCTTTCGCAAAATATTAAAAACGCAGAATTAAAAATCATTGAAAATGTTGGGCATGTTGTAAACGAAGAAGCCCCGGAAGCTTTAGCAAAAATATTGGATGAATATTACTGCTTATATTCCTAAATATGACTAATCAAAAATTACAAAGGAGGCTTCCGAAGCATGGAAAACAGAATATATCTCGCTATCGATCTCAAGTCTTTCTATGCTTCGGTGGAATGCATGGAACGTGGGCTTGACCCGATGACGACCAATTTGGTTGTAGCGGACGAAAGCCGCACCGAGAAGACCATTTGCCTTGCCATTTCACCCTCTCTGAAATCCTATGGGATCCCCGGCAGGCCGAGATTGTTTGAGGTTGTGCAGAAAATCAAAGAGGTAAACGCCGCACGGCAGCGCAGCGCACCCGGAAGAAGATTTGCCGGTTCCTCCTCCGATTACAATGAATTAAAAATCCGCCCCGATCTTGCCGTTGATTATATTGTCGCCCCACCTCAGATGGCGCGGTATATGGAGATCAGTACGCAGATTTACGATATTTATATGAAATATATCGCGCCTGAGGATATGCATGTTTACTCGATCGACGAAGTATTTATGGATGTTACCAATTATCTGAATACCTACCGGTTTTCAGCAAGAGAGCTTGCCATGAAGATCATCCTGGATGTACTGCATACAGCAGGGATTACCGCGACGGCAGGCATTGGCACGAATCTTTATCTTTGCAAAGTGGCGATGGACATTGAAGCAAAGCATATCCCGCCGGATAAAAACGGCGTGCGGATTGCTGAGCTGGACGAGATAAGCTATCGCCGGAAATTATGGAGCCACCGCCCTCTAACAGACTTTTGGCGTGTGGGCAGAGGATATGCAAATAAGCTTGAGCAAAACGGAATCTTTACAATGGGCGATGTGGCACGGTGCTCTATTGGCAAGCCCAATGAATATTACAATGAAGATTTACTTTACAAGCTGTTCGGCGTGAATGCCGAATTGCTGATCGACCACGCATGGGGCTGGGAGCCATGCACCATTGCAGACATTAAGGCATATAAGCCGGAGTCAAACAGCATTGGTTCCGGGCAGGTTCTGCAGTGTCCCTATGACTTTGAAAAAGCAAAGCTTGTTGTAAAGGAAATGACGGATGCTTTGGTGCTGGATCTGGTAGAGAAAGGGCTTGTGACCAATCAGCTCACGCTTACTGTCGGCTATGACATAGAGAATCTGACAGATCAGAACCGCAGAAAGAAGTACCACGGCGAAGTCAAAACAGACCGTTACGGAAGGAATATCCCGAAGCATGCGCACGGCACGGCGAATCTGGAGGGCTATTCTTCCTCAACAAAACAGATCATGGCAGCCATGCTGGAGCTTTTCGACCGCATCGTAGACAAAAACCTTTTGATACGGCGGCTGAATGTTACGGCAAACCATGTGATTGATGAAAAATCAATGCCCAAACCGCCTCAGTATCAGCAGATGGACTTTTTCACCGACTATGCGGCGGAACAAGAAAAACAAAAAGCGGAACAGGCAGAGCTTACCCGCGAGAAAAAAATTCAGGAAGCTATGATCGATATCAAGAAAAGATTCGGTAAAAACGCTGTCCTAAAGGGGACTAATCTGTCAGAAGGCGCGACCGGAAAAGACAGGAACAACCAGATCGGAGGGCATAAAGCATGAAGAAAAATCCCAATCGGTGTGCCTATGTAAATATGGGTAATCCGTTATATATTCGATATCACGATGAAGAATGGGGCGCTGCCGAGCATTCCGATCAAAAGCTTTTCGAGATGCTGCTGTTGGAATGCTTTCAGGCCGGGCTATCATGGGAATGCGTATTAAACAAGCGCGAAGCTTTCCGCGCCGCCTTCGATCATTTTGACGTAGATAAGATTGCCTGCTATGGTGAGGAGAAAATACAGCAGCTCATGAATAATCCGGCAATCATCCGCAACCGGCTGAAGATAAAGGCAAGCATTACAAATGCTGTTGTTTTCAAAGAGATCCAAGCGGAATACGGCTCTTTCGACGCATACATCTGGGGCTATACAAATGGGGAAACCATCATTGAGGAATACACACTCAGAACTACTTCCCCTCTGTCTGACCGGATATCGAAAGATCTCAAAAAGCGAGGCATGAAGTTCGTCGGCTCCACCATCATATACTCCTATCTGCAAGCTGTAGGAATATTAAACGCTCATGGGAAAGAATGTGATTGGTATAAACAGGATTAAATCGATTGGGAGGAAAAACAAGTGAGCAAAGATCAACCAACTGGCGCTTATGATGATATCATTGGTCTTCCGCACCATGTTTCAGCCACACATCCTCAAATGTCAAGACTGGACCGCGCCGCGCAATTTGCCCCATTTGCCGCACTGACCGGATATGGTGCGGCAATCAAAGAAACGGCGCGTCTGACTGACGAACGGGCGGAGCTTGGCGAATATGAACTGATGGAGCTAAACGCCGGTATCCAAATGCTGATGGAACGCATCGACGAGCATCCCCAAGTGGAAATCACCTATTTCAAGCCGGATGAACGCAAGGATGGCGGAGCGTATTTGACGGTAAAGAGCCGGGCGAAAAGACTAAATGAATACGAACGGTTCCTTCTGTTGGAAGATGGGACGGAAATACCGTTTAATGATATTTATAAAATAGAGCTTTGCGCGGATTGAATAAAGACTTTGCTCCGGCGCACTCAGCATATACAACGGAAAGAAAGTGAAGGTAATGGCAAATGTTAGAATTCGGATGGATTTGTTTATTAGCAGCAATGGTCGGCGATTTTGCAGTCCCATATGTATTGGCTCCGTTTTATCATGAATACAGTCATAAAAAGCAGGTAATGAGTGTTTTGGGAAATCCCAAAAGTCCTGTTCGCAGGTGGTATAATACATGGCTTATTTTGTTGGGAATCGGATTGCTGGCTTCCTTTCCTGCTTTAATCAATGTATATTTGACAAAATCAATTGGGCTTACGATTACCATGCTAATCTTGATTGCAATGTTTGCGGTAGGAGCAGGAATTTTATCTGGTATTTTCTCTGTAAATGAGAAAAAAGAGGATCAAAACCTTGCTTCAAAAATACACGGTGTTGCATCTTCTTTAGGATTTATTGCCCTCGCCTTTGCTCCATTGTTTCTGTCAATTTTATCTTTTTGGCAGCATGAAACTATTTTAGGGATTTTGGCTGCAGTTTGTTTTGCTTTGGGGCTTGTATGTTTTGTTCTTTTCGTTATGGCTGATAAAGTGGAATTCAAAGATACATGGATTGAAAATGAGGGCTTATGGCAGCGTTTAACCCTCATGTGTATGTATATTCCATTTGTTATCGTCAGCATACAAGAGTTAATCAAATAGTGCATTTATACCCTACGATATTGACATTGTAAAAAAAGTAGGGTATAATTTTTATGGGTGATGAAATTATGCGCATGCTTGAAAACCTTGTCTTGAGAGAAGCACATACATTTGAGATATTAAAAAAGCAATATGAAGCAATGCTTGCCGAGCTCCCTAAAGGCTCGCTGACTTTAAAACGCGGCGCTTACTATTATCTGAATTATAAAGAACATGGGAAAATGATTTCAAAATATATCGGCAAAGAGTCACCGGAAATCGACTCTCTGCGTGAGAAAATCGAGAAGCGAAGACATATTGAAAAAATGCTGCGCAATATAAACGCTGAGCTTAAAATTGCGCAAAAAGTGAGGGAATCGGAATGATCTTATTTCATGGAAGCAATGTGGAAGTAATGCAGCCTAAGCTGATCCCGCAGAATCGGTATCTGGATTTCGGGTTTGGATTTTACACCACACTGAATAAAGAACAGGCGATCAGCTTTTCAAAGAAAGTATCAAAGAGAAGAGGCGGCAGCAGTATTGTCAGTGTTTATGAATTGAACGAATCAGAGCTTGGAAATAATCTGGATATACTAAGGTTTAAAGCGCCGGATGAACAATGGCTTGATTTCGTGTTTGCAAACCGTTCCGGAAATTATGAGGGTAAAGAATATGACTGTATCTACGGGCCAGTGGCAAACGATGATGTATATCAAACTTTTGCTGCCTACATGGCCGGTATACTGACAAAAGAACAAACGCTTGCGAACCTGAAAGTAAAAAAACTCTATGACCAAATGGTATTTGCAACGCAAAAAGCAATCGGTTATCTGCATTTTAAAGAATCTTTTATTGTGGAGTGATACTTATGGATGAGAACAAATTATCCGTCGTTTTAAGCATGACAGTTCCCAAAATAATTGAACTGATCCTGGAAAACAGCAAACTGTCGGAACTGGAAGCAACAGAACAGTTTTATTCTTCGCGGGTGTATGCTCTTCTTGAGGATGAAGAAACCAAACTGTGGCATCTCAGCCCGCTAACGCTGTATAACATGTATGAAGAGGAACAAAAAACAGGTGAAATTACATTTCCGGAGGAGGCATGAGCGTTATGAGCAGTCAGATGAATTATTTGATTTTCTGTATAGAACAGTACAAACTGCATAAACATCTCAGCGGAAAACAAGTCGCGGAGCTTTTTAAACAATATCGGGTGTATGACTATATCCTGAGCTGTTTTGATGCGTTGCACACCACCGGTACCGAGTATGTGATGGATGACATTGATATGTATATAGATGCCAGAATTGCAGCGGCAAAACAGTGAAATTCGATGACAATGTGTTTTAATAGTCTCAAAGGCGGTCATCGACCGCCTTTTTCAGAAATTAAAGTGAGGTCAGTTATGAAATATAAATATTTAATTGCAGGGTTAGTAACGGGCTTTTGTGCAGGTGCTTTTATAGGTATTTTGATATGGGTATTTCTGGATAATATTTTCGGTATCGGGATTTGTCCCGGCATAGGAATATTAATTGGTATTGCTGCAGGCACATTGATCGATCATCAAAAAATAATAAGTAACGAGGAGCAAATAGACCATGAACATACTGATCGTGGAGGACGACATAGCTTTAAATAACGGAATAGCATTATCCCTTAACGGGGACAGAGCAATACAGGCATATTCAATAGCCGAGGCAAAAAGCAAGCTTGACGCAAGTGTTGACCTTATCATCCTCGATATCAACCTGCCCGATGGAAGCGGGATCGATCTCTGCCGTGAGATACGGAAAACGAGCAGCGTCCCCATCATATTCCTAACGGCAAACGATATGGAGATCGACATCGTAACGGGATTGGAAAGCGGAGCGGATGATTATATCACAAAGCCCTTTTCGCTTGCGGTGCTTCGTGCAAGGATCAATGCTGTTGCCCGCCGCAGGCAGACAGGCGGCAATAAGTTTGAAGAGGGCGGCTTTTCCTTTGATTTTGACAATATGCTTTTCTATGCGGATAATGTGCCGGTAGAGCTGAGCAAGACCGAGCAGCGGCTGTTAAAGCTTTTTGCCTTCAACCGCGGCGTGACGCTTCCACGGGATATGCTGATCGACAGGGTGTGGACGGACGGTGCGGAATTTGTAGAGGAAAACGCGCTGTCGGTCACGGTGAAAAGGCTTAGAAAAAAGCTTCCCGGAATACCGCTAAAAACTGTCTACGGGATAGGCTATGTGTGGGAGAAATGAATATGATCTATTTTTTAACAGCCGTTATCATTCTTCTTCTTGGCATACTTGCAGCCGTTTACATAAGAACATCAAAGCTGCTCACGCGTCTTGACGATATGATAGAGTCGGCGGCAAACGGCAGCTTTTCGGAAAGCGAATACAGCGAAAAACGTCTGTCCAGACTGGAATCGAAAATGTACCGTTATCTTGCCGCAGGAAAGACCGCACAGCGGCAGATAACAAGCGAAAAAGATAATATAAAGACATTGGTAAGCGATATTTCCCACCAGACCAAAACGCCGATAGCAAATATCCTTTTATATACCCAGCTGCTGTGTGAATCAAAAGCGCTGAATGAAAATGATAAAAGGCTTGCGGAACAGATCGAACAGCAGACTGAAAAGCTCAGCTTTTTAATTGCATCCCTTGTGAAAACATCAAGGCTTGAAAACGGAATTTTAGCGGTAGATCCAAAAGAAGAAAGCGTCAGCAGTCTGCTCAGCGCGCTTGACTTTACGGCTCAGGCGCAGGAAAAGGATATTGCGCTGTCTATCGGCAAAGCAGACGGTATGAACGCTTGCTTTGACCTGAAATGGACGCTGGAGGCGCTTTCAAACATTTTGGATAACGCAGTCAAATACACGCCCGCGGGCGGCACGGTCAGCGTGAACGCACAGGAATACGAAATGTTTGTGCGCATAGATGTTGCGGACAGCGGTATCGGAATGAGTGAAGAGGAAACGGCAAAGGTATTTGCAAGGTTCTACCGCTCGCCGAGGGTATCGCAGGAAAAGGGCGTGGGCATAGGGCTGTATCTTGTGCGGGAAATACTCTCAAGAGAAGGCGGTTATATCAAAGTGACATCAAAGATAGATCAAGGGTCAACGTTTTCCGTGTTTTTGCCGAAAACAAATGCAAATCTGTCAAAACTGTAAGAATTCAGACAGATTTCAGACAGAATCGTCTGCTATAATGGGTTCATAAAGTTAAGAAACACTTAACAGATCATGAGCCCGTTTTTTATGGGCATAAAACGGAGGTAATATTGTTATGGGAATACTCGAAACGAATAACCTGAAAAAATACTATGGAAACGGCGATACAATGGTAAAAGCCCTTGACGGTGTGAATTTTACTGTGGATGACGGAGAATTTGTTGCCATTGTCGGCACATCGGGAAGCGGGAAATCGACGCTTCTGCATATGATAGGCGGGTTGGACCGTCCTACATCCGGTACGGTAAAGGTTGCGGGAAAAGACATTTTTAAGCTGAAAGATGACGCTCTTACCATATTCCGGCGCAGGAAGATCGGATTTATTTTTCAGAGCTACAACCTTGTGCCGGTGCTGAACGTTTATGAAAATATCGTCCTGCCGATTGAGCTGGACGGAAACAAAGTAGATAAAGCGCATATTGATAACATCATTGAAACATTGGGGCTGTCATCTAAAATAAACAGCCTGCCGAACCAGTTGTCGGGCGGTCAGCAGCAAAGGGTGGCGATTGCCCGTGCCCTTGCGACAAAGCCCGCTATCATCCTTGCCGATGAGCCGACAGGGAATCTCGACAGCAAAACGAGCCTTGACGTTTTAGGCCTTTTAAAGATAACGAGCGATAAATTCAAACAGACGATCGTTATGATTACACATAATGAAGAAATTGCCCAGATGGCGGACAGGATCATCCGCATTGAGGACGGCAGGATTGTAGGTGATCGCAATGCTTAATGTAAACAGCAGAAAAGCGATCCGCCGCCTTTCGGGACGCTCCATAAAAAATAACCGTACCAGAAATATCATCGCGGTTTTGGCAGTCATTTTGACAGCTGTGATGTTTACGACATTGTTCACCATAGGCGTAAGCATTATGGACGCATTTCAGCTTTCCACCATGCGTCAGGTGGGAACAAGCGCCCATGCCGGGTTTAAGTTCTTAACACAGGAACAGTATAACATTTTAAAAGCAGATCCCGAGATAAAGGACATCTCATATAATATTATCATCGGCTTCGGTGAAAATCCCGAATTTGCAAAAAAGTCGGTGGAGATACGCTATACCGAGGAAAAATCCGCCGAGTGGGGTTTTACACTGCCGACAACCGGAACACTTCCGCAAAATAGGCTCGATATTGCAGCATCTACCGAGGTGCTCGACATGCTGGGACTTCCCCATGAGCTTGGAGTGCAGGTGCCGCTTGAATTTACGGCCGCGGGCGGTGTCAAATATAATGAAACCTTCACGCTCTGCGGCTTTTGGGAACAGGATGCGGTAAGCCAGGTGTGCGAAGTGTTCTTATCAAGAGAATACAGCGACGAGGTCGCGCCTGTCTGGCAGGAAACCGCTCCTTCCCAAGAGGGAAACTGGTGGATGTCCGGCTCGATAAATCCGAATATATGGTTTGCAAGCTCTTGGGACATCGAAGGACAGGTAGAAGCATTAAAGGCACGCTGCGGTTTTGGCGAGGATGTAAACGCAGGCGTAAACTGGGCGTATGCTTCATCGGACATAGACTTTGCAACAATTGTACTGCTTGTCGGAATACTTGCTTTAATTATTTTCTCGGGATATATGATTATTTATAATATTTTCTATATCTCAGTTTCAAAGGATATACGTTTTTACGGGCTCTTAAAAACAATAGGCACCACCAACCGCCAACTGAAAAAGCTGGTGCGCAGACAGGCATTGCTTCTCGGTATTGTCGGAACGCCCATAGGCTTGATTTTGGGATACATCGTTTCGGTTTTTGTCACGCCCGTGGTTCTGTCAACCACCTCTCTGGCAAATGAACAGGTAATCTCGGTCAATCCGCTCATATTCATAGGCGGAGGACTGTTTACACTGATCACCGTATGGATAAGCTGTATCAAGCCCTGCCGCCTTGTGAGTAAAATATCACCTGTCGAGGCGGTAAGATATACAGACAGCACAGTATCATCACGGAAGAAAGCAAAGAAAACAAGGCGTGTGACGCCTCTTTCCATGGCGTGGGACAACATCAAAAGAACGCCGAAAAAGACGGTGAGCGTCATTGTGTCGCTGTCTCTTTCCATGATACTCTTAAACGGGACGTTTACCTTGATAAACGGTTTTGATATGGATAAATATATTGAAAACCAGGCCGTATCGGATTTTTATATCACAGACGCGTCGGTAATGAACTTAAATTCGACAGTTGAGATCTTTAACGGCGTATCAAAGGAATTACAGGACGAGATAAAGGCGCTGAACGGGATCACCGATTTCGGCAGCGTTTATATGCAGGAGACACAGCATAAATTCAATGAGACCGGTGCTGAAAACGCAAAAAAGATTTATGAGGAATATAAGGAACTTCTTCCCATGCCGTATGCAGAGGAACAGGCTCGCCGCCTTAATGAGGAGGGCTTGATAGATGCGCACTTGTATGGCATTGATGATTTTATAACCGGCAAGCTTGAAATTGCAGACGGTGAATTTGATTTGGAAAAATTCAAAACCGGAGAATTTGTCATAGCTTCATCCTTCATTGATACGGGCGAAGGACGGTATTATAACATCGGCGATAAAGTACCGATTGATTTCGGGAACGGGAATGTAAAGGAATATGAGGTCATGGCGATAGGCGATATTCCCTATGCGCTCGGTCCCCAGCACAGCCATTACTTTGACCTGTATCTGACGCTGCCGGCGGATGAGTTTATTTTGCAAACCGGTGAAACGGGCGCGATGAAAACGGCATTTAATGCTGAAGGATCCGCGATCCCCGCCATACAGGAATGGATAGAAAATTACTGTACAAATGTGGACCCCAATATAGCATACCAGTCCCGCGAAACATTTGCGGCAGAATTTGAAGGTGTGCAGAATATGTATCTGACAGTCGGAGGGCTGCTGAGCTTTATTCTTGCGCTCATCGGTATACTGAATTTTATAAATTCCGTTATAACCTCGGTGCAGACAAGACGGCAGGAGCTGGCGGTATTGCAGTCGGTCGGTATGACGGGTAAACAGCTTAGGAAAATGCTTATCGGCGAGGGCCTGTGGTACACGGTCATTACAGTGCTCATCACTCTTACAGCAGGAAGCCTTATCACCTATGGTATGGTGATGGGAATCGCGTCTCAGATGTGGTTCTTCTCCTATCATTTTATAATAACGCCTATCCTTTTGTGCATACCGGCGCTTGTGGTACTGTCTGTGATTATCCCTGCGCTCTGTTATCGCAATATGTGCAGGCAAAGCGTGGTTGACAGGCTGAGAGAATGCGAGTAATGACTTAAAGCAATACAATATTTTATCAGAATTGTATCGCAAATAAAGGAACTGCATCAGGGCGTAATAAGCTTTGATGCAGTTCCTTGCTTATGTTAAGCGGGTGCGGGTAGCAGAAGCAGCGTGACGGTGCTGCTGCCCTTGGCCGCTGACAGGCTTTGCTGTGTTTTTATTATAAACCTGTCAGTTTTTAATGGATCTGATCTGCTCTAAATCACCGCTGCACAGGGCATCCATATTCAGAAAAATTTTTTCCGCATCCCAGTCCCACCATTTGAGCTCCAGCAAGTATTCGATCAGATCATCACTAAATCTTTTTCGGATCACGCTGCAGGGATTACCGCCGGCGATGCAGTATGCAGGAATGTCCTTCGCAACAACCGAATTAGCCGCAACGATTGCACCGTCGCCAATGTGAACACCAGGCATTACCGTAACATTTTGTCCAATCCACACATCATTGCCGATTACAGTATCACCTTTAAGCGGAAGCTGCTCCAAACTGGGAGTGAACTTTTCCCAGCCATGCCCCATAATATTAAACGGATAGGTCGTCACGCTGTTCATTCTGTGATTTGCGCCATTCATGATAAATTCAATCCCTTTTGCAATTGCACAAAATTTTCCGATAATTAGCTTGTCCCCGAGGAATTCATAATGGTGTGTTACATGATTTTCAAAATTTTCAGCACCGCTTATATCATCGTAATAAGTGTAGTCACCAACGATAATATTCGGCCTGGAAATCACATTTTTGATAAATACCACGCTTTTAATATTTTCATTTGGATAAATTGCATCCGGGTTTGGTCCCATATGACTGTGAGTATGCCGGACATGATCTTGATGTTCCATATCAGTCATGATATTTTCTCCTTTCTAACATTCTTGATGCAGCCTGATTTTCAGCGCTGCCAGCGCATTGTTTCATCAGCTTCTCCGCTGTCTGCATCTTTATCTTTTGAAATAACGGAAAACCTTTCCCGTTTATAAAATTTCACCGCACGCCGGTTTTTCTGATACACATTCAGTGTCAAGAAAGGATGTTTTTCCTTGGCATAATCCAGCAGGTGTTTGCCAATCCCGGCACAGCGGTATTCTCCTTTTACAAAAATTCCGGCAATATGATCTTTCTGTATGCCGATAAACCCATGTATGATACCTTCGGTTTCATACACATAAACTTCCGCCTGTAAAAGCTGCTTTTGTACCGCCTCCTGATTGGATATCCAATATTCTTTTGGGATAAACGGGTGTGCGTCTTTGTTTCCTGCAAGCCATATTTCCATGACCTCCATAGTATCTGATTCATGAAATTCCCGGATCATATTCTGCCCCTCCTTTGCACGGTAAGACAGCGCACCGCAATTGCCGCCGTGAGCGTGACCATACAAATCCCCGAAATGAAAAACCATGTATGAACTCCAACCTGCTCCGCAATCGGACTGCTAAATACCAGTCCAATGGGCATGGTAACGGACGAAATCAAAGTAAGCACGGAAAATGCCCGTCCCATTTTTTCGGGTACGACGGTTTCCTGTATATACGCAGTCAACGGAATTGTATGGATGTTTCCTGATGCTCCCAAACCGATACAGGCCGTCGCAAAGAAGAACCAACCTGTATAAACCGGTGGTATCACCCCACAGACCGCGGACATGATCCCCATACCAAACAAGCCTAAAAAGGAAGTTCTGATTTTTTGCTTCACATGCAGAACAGCGGAAAACATCAGCGATGATACAATCATTCCGACTGCAAAGGACATTTCTGCGGCACTGCCGTATATCGCCGATAAGTCAAAATAATCGCTTGTCATAAGAGGGTAAAAGGAAGACAGGGGCGCGTAGAAAAACATACAGAGCGCTTGTGCGGTTACGATATACAACAGCCTTTTATCTTCCCGGAATACCTGTATGCCTTCTTTTATTTCCTTAACAAAATGCTGCTTTTCGGTTTCCACTTGCGCTAATTTGGGGATTTTGACAATTCCCAGAGCGATACTCGCCAAAACCGCGCCTGCAACGTCGCTCATCAAGACAATGGGCATGGGAAAAACGGCGTACAGGAAAGCGCCTATCACCGGCCCGAGTAAAAAGGAACCCGAATTTAAAAGCTGCATCCATCCGTTTGTCTTTATAAGCTCATCTTTGGGGACAAGCTGCGGAATGATCGACTGGATCGCAGGCTGCTGAAAGGTGCTTCCGATTCCACGGACACATAGCATGACAAACACAGTCCATACCGGTAAATCAAAAAAGTACAGTAATGCCGCATAGATAAGAGCGGCACTCCCCATAGACAGATCCGAAAAAATGGATATAAACTTTCGGTTATAGCGGTCTGCCGCAATTCCGGCAAAAGGGCTGAACAGCGACATGGGGATATAGGCTGCAATCCCCGATATCCCCAGCATAAGCGGGGAAGAGGTTTTTTCGGCAAGCCACCAGATCAATGCAAACTGAACACCGTGACTTCCCAGCATCGAAACCGCCTGTCCCAATGCAACCATAGTAAACCGCGTTTTCCAATTTTCTTTTATTCTCATATCAAATTGTCCTCTCATTTTTCAAATTTATCTTCAAATAAGGGACAATATCGATTGCGATAAGCCCCTTAACAAACTGTTGCCGACATCAAGCCACCTCCCTTCAAAAATTTTGCTTCTTGCTCTACAATATCGCTTCCAGATATTTTTTTAATCCATCGCGATATTTCTTCGTCAATGCTAAATATTGCTGCTGCTCCTCTAAAGTCCACTCGCTCCAGATTTTATTTTCTATTTCATGCAAAGGATATATTTTTTCTGATGCAAATTGTTCGCCTTTTTCAGTCAGACACAGAAGTGTGTTCCTGCCTTTTCCTTGCTGCAAATATACGATTTCCTCTTTTTCTAATTTGCGAATGGCGGAATTGATGGTCTGTCGGCTGATCCCCGTGAGTTTGCTTATTTCGCTTTGCAGGCATTTCCCGCCCTTTTCGCAGAGTACATATAAAATATTTTGGACACTGTCTGAAATGCCCGTTTTTACAGCGGCTTCATGATATAAAGCATTGATTTCTCCGGCTAAATAAGTGTATTGTCCTGTTTCTAAGTAGTGCATATCTCCACCCTCTTTGTCCGATTTCGTACATCTGCATTATATCCGATTTCGTACAATATGTCAATAGTTTTTTTGAAATTGTGTTGGCTGTTGTTCTTTTTTTCATAAAATTTTTTTTGGAAAGTATACTTGACATTTTTGATGTACTCGTGTATAATAAAGCTATGGAAAGTATACTTTACATTAAGGCGAAAGGATTGATGTCATGAAGAATCGGTTAGAGGAAATCCGAAAAAGCCGCGGTATCAAGCAGGAAGAGCTTGCAAATGCACTTGAGGTTTCCAGACAGACAATAGGCTCTCTTGAAAACGGCAGGTATAACCCGTCTATACTGCTTGCATTTAAAATTGCACGCTATTTCGGAATGGCGATTGAGGAAATATTTATCTATGAGGAGGAGGAAAAATGAAAACATCAACAAAAATCTATCTGATACTTGCGGCTGCAGGCGTTTTGCTCGCCGCCGCGGCGCTTTTGTTCAAGGGCGTTCTCACAGACGCGCAGACGGGCGCCGCGCTCGGGGTCGGCGCGGGCCTGATCGGCTTCGGTCTTGCGAAATTCTTTGTCGGGCGCTATGAGGAAAAGAACCCGGAGTTGTTCAAGCTGAAGGTCATAGAGGAAAAAGACGAGCGCAATCAAATCATCCGCAGCAAGGCGCAGGCTGTTTCGGGTGAGATCATCCATTGGACGCTGATGGCGGGCTCGTGGATTGCCATGGCGCTGGACGCGCCGCTTTGGGTGACGCTTGCGTTTGTGGGCGTGTTCCTGCTTAAAACCGCATTGGATATTGCTTTTATGGCATATTATCAGAAAAGGATGTAATAAATTATGTATATAAAACGGCAATTCACTTTCCGGTGCTTCTATTACTTCATAAGATAATGCTCATGTGCCATAAAGTAACACACGAGAATTCATAGACAGCAGCCCACTATTCCGTAGCAACAGCGAGTTGCTTGTTAAAACCCCGTTTTGATGTTATAATGATTAAAAATATCTAGGTAATTGCGAAACAAGTTCCGCAATTAGTTTTTAAAAATATCCTTTAGGAGGGACGGACATGGAAATACAATGTATCCTTAAAAATTTACGCGAGAAAAACAACCTTACACAAGAACAACTGGCTGAACGTGTGCAAGTCACCAGACAGGCGGTTAGTCGCTGGGAAACAGGCGAAACACAGCCAAATACAGATACCTTAAAACTGTTATCACGAGTTTTTGATGTGTCAATCAATACACTTCTGGGTTCTCCACGTCAACTTGTTTGTCAGTGTTGCGGAATGCCATTGAATGAAGATGGTCTGATTAGCCGAGAACCAGACGGAAGCTATAACGAGGACTATTGTAAATGGTGCTATACTGATGGGGAATTTGCTTATCAATCCAAGGAATCTTTGTTAGATTATCTGGTTGCAAATATGCCAAATCCCGATAACGCAGATGAAGAAACCAGACGTAATCAGTTTGATTTGTACCTTTCGCAGTTAAAGCACTGGAAATAACTATATTGTCATAGCAAAGCCAGCCGAGCCAGTCAACGGTCAAGATAAACGGCGCATACGCGCCGCCGTTGACAGCCCCGCCCGCCTTTGCTGCTAGGCAATCAAGGGGCGACAGCAAGAAGTGCTGCCGCCCCACACTATTTGAAGCTTATGATATAATGTTTTTTGCTTGTTTTCTTATCTTGCTGCATTTTACAGCAGCTCCGTTCTCATTACCATACCCGCACTCTGTTTTCCGGTGCGACCCACATCCCGTCGTTTTCGGTTATGCCGAAGGCTTCATAGAATTCGGGACAGTTGACAACACATCTGTTTACTCGGAGTTTGGCATCGGAGTGGTAGTCAAAGGTGGCGGCATATTGTGCATAGGCGCGCGTTGTTGTCGCTGCCATACATTTTGCGAAGCTTGTATAAAGCGTCTTAAAGTCAGGCGATTCGCGGCGTGATTCTATCTCTGTTATGCACTGTACAGCTCCCTGGTCAGCTATGTTTTCACTCAGTGTCAGCGTACCGTTCATCGGTATGCCGGGAATGCCTTCACAGCTGTCGTAGAATGCTATCATATCGGCACAGAGGTCGTTGAACGTGTTATAATCTTCAGGCGTCCACCAGTCGGCGGCGTTACCGTTCTCGTCAAACTTTGCGCCGTTATTGTCAAAGGCATGTGTGATCTCATGCGCTATGATAAAGCCGATCCCTCCGAGGTTTTCTTCAAACGATGCGTTTACATCATAAAGCGGCGCCTGGAGGATAGCCGCCGGGAAGGTTATGTCATTGGAAGTAGCGGTGTAATATGCATTCACTGTAAAGGGCTCAAGCGCCCATTCCGACTTATCCACAGGCTCATAAAGGAGTTTTGCGTTATAATCCTTTTCGGCTTTTTTCAAACGCACGGTGTTATCAAAATAACTGCCGCCGTTTTCGGGTGATACTATTTCTGCTTGATCAGCAGGGCATACGAAGCTATCGGGATATCCTACCTTTATCATAAGTGTATCGAGCTTTTTCAATGCGGCTGCTTTTGTGGTATCGCTCATCCAAGTGAGTGCGCCGATGCGTTCTTTATAAAAATCCACAATTTCCATAGCCATCTCTTCAACGTCCTGTTTGGCTTCTTCAGAAAAGAAACGCTCTGAATATAGTTTGCCTATATATTCGGGCATCGCGCCCTGCAGCTGCATTGTATACATGTCCTCCTCCGAGACGGAGGTATCGGTACCAAGCAGCTTTTCCGAAAATTCTTTTGAGACCGCTTCAAAATCCCTGCTCACAGTGCTTCCGTAACGGAGCAGCAGCTGTATTTTCATGTACGCTTTGAGTGATTCGAGATTTTCATCTTTTATATATTCCGCAAGCGCTCTTGTGAGACCAACATCCGTAACCACTATGCGATCCGTCGACTCAAGGTGCGAAGCGGAATACACCATGTCAAGAGCGAGTCCCGAAAACATACTTTTCAATTCATCCATCGTAAACAAGTTATATGCCTTGGCAACATCGCTGTAGTCCTCTCTGTTCATTGCCGCGTTCGCAAGGGTTTTTTCAAACTCGAAATAAAGGCGTGCACCTTCTGCTGCGCTTTGTTCATCCTCCCCAGCCAGCATCAAAAGCTTGCTCATATGGTCTGTGAATATCTGCATTTGCGCACTATTGCTGTCCTCATAGAACTCCTTCGTGAAAGAGGTTTCCGGCACATCAAAGGAAGCCGCATGCTTCGTGCTGTCTTTCATATCAGTAACAACGGAAAAATCCATAAGCGGAGCAAAACAGATCTCTTCTGAAAGCTTTGCATTTACCTTTATGAGATCCGCTGCTGTTCCGGCTCCGTCAATCATATCAAGATATTTATTTAACAGTTCTGTTCCCGCATTGTCGTCCTTGCCGACTGCAGTCATACTCTGATACATGTCCGAGAGCTTTTGCTCCGGGGTGCCATATTCATGTTCTTTTGATGTGATTTCCTCTATGATTTCTTTGATTTGTCCGGTAGCTTTCTCATTCAGGTCATATAACGTACCGCCCATTGTGAGTCCGGGAAGGGGTTCCATAGATTCAAGCGCATTCTTGTTTACGGACGCATAAAAATCATCCTTTAAATTTGTGCCGAAAAGAGAATAGACACGTTCGATAAACAGTTCCGCCTGATCCCTTGTGACAGGCTCGTCAGGCAAAAAGCGCCCGTCGCCTGTCCCTGCGATGATCCCGGCATCAAACACATCCGACAGCTCCGTTTTTGCCCATTCCGGTACATCCGTGAATTCCTCTGCCGGTATCGCAACACGCGCATTGTGACCGACCGGCGTCGGAAGCCCGCCGAACGCGCGGTCAAGCATAACAAGAAATTCAGCGCGAGAAACACTTTCATTTTCCCGCAGGCTGCCGTCTTCGTAGCCTTT
Organism: uncultured bacterium; assembly: GCA_905215805.1. Lineage (GTDB taxonomy): Bacteria > Bacillota > Clostridia > UBA1381 > UBA1381 > UMGS1958. Next base: position 186,751 of record CAJMRL010000003.1, read on the forward strand.
GATGATATCTGATGTGGTAACGCCGCTGTTGTAGTCATCCGCTGCATTTGCAAGTATCGCTGCCGATTCGCCGCGTGTCATGTATGGATCTGCAGCTAAAGACATTGTACTTGAAAATAAAAGGGATACCAACAGGGCAAGTGATGCAAGTTTTGTTTTTATCATGATTACAGCTCCTTTCGTGACATCAGGATACTCCCTGCTATTGTAAACAGTGCGATGTATCCAATACATATCAGTATAAACGGGACATAGCCGCTTGCTATCATTTGCTGCGGAGAATTGGAATTCATTCCGTATGCCATGAGCGAATATGGCCAGATATGCCCGAGATCCTTTGCGAGGAACACAAGCCCCGAGATCCCGCCGGCCAGTGCTATACCGATTGGCAGCGCAAAGCTTCTGATCAGCATGGATATCACAAGCTGTGCTGCGGCCATCACTGCACCGCCCAATGTGCCGAAAAGACACCATATCGCTATATCTTTTATCGGCAGCGCGGCGGTTATGCCGACAATCTTCCCGGATATTACAAACAGGACGCCAATCCATATTTCACTTATGAATATCATAAAAGTGATCATGATGAGTTTTGCCACAAATATCCCGCATTTGGATACCGGCATCGTCAGCGTTTTGTTCCAGTTGTGGTTATTCTGTTCCAGCCGCATGATGTATGCACAGTATATACCTACCATGATCGGCAGAAAGAAATAGCATGTGAAAAGCGTATGCTGGGTCCAGAGGCTGTACCATTCGCTTGTGAGAAGCTCCAGATTCCCAAGATAATTGATCGTCCCCAAGACCGCGGGAACGATGGGCATTAACAAAAATGCGATCCATACGGGTGAACGCTTCAGCTTCATTTGCTCCGCTCTTATCAATCTCAATAACATGTGTATCATATCTCCTTTCTGCAAAACAAGTATTTTCCAACCGCATAGAACAGTATCGCATACACCGCTGCAATGATATATACGTATGGTTCGACCGGCATGATCTCAAAATATGCGTCTGCATAACGTGTCTCCTTTGTCCAGCCGAAAAGCCCCACAAACTGCATTGCTCCGTAAAAGCCCCACGGCAGCAGCTGCCTTAAAAGCGGGAGCTGTGGCAGGAACATGGAGAATAGTCCCGCGAATGTGCCGATCACGCCGGTAAAAAAGGACACCGCCTGATTTTTGAACAACATGGAAAGCCCATGTTGAAATATGTATATCACGACTGTCGGCGCCATGATGCACGCCAGATACCTTAGGTACATACCCATAGGCGGCGCTCCTTCAAAACCTATGAATGTTCCGAACACGAGAACAACTGCCCAATAGATCAATACACATAGGATCATCAGTACAATTCCTATGATCAGCTTTGCATCATAGATTTTTTCTCTCTTTTCCAGTGCGAAAAGGTGTTTAAAAGCAGAAGCTTTATGTTCCGCATCAGCAAGCCGTGAAGCGACTACCGTTGCCATGATAGGGAAAAATATCCCGTTTGCCAATGGGAGCTGATAAAGCATCATGACCCAACCGTTCTTCATGATAAAATCGGCATTCGTGCCGGAGTAATTACCGTAGAGCGAGAACACGAGTCCTGCTGCAACGATCGCAAGCGAGGTGAGAAAGACATATCTGTGGCGCATTTTCAAAAGCTCGCATTTTAAAAGCTTTATCATAGACTCACGTCCTTTCCGGTGAGGTCAAGGAATATTTCTTCGAGGGATTTATCTTTATCCAGCTCATGCAGGCGGCTCAGCTCGCCTTGATATTTCATCCTGCCTGCGGCGATGATGCCTATATCATCCGCCATTTGGTCGATCTCCGACAGCAGATGGCTTGAAACGATGACCGTCATCCCATACTGTTCCGGCAGAGAACGTATCAGCTCGCGCATTTCCTGTATGCCAGCCGGATCAAGTCCGTTTGTCGGCTCATCCAGGATCAGCAGCTTTGGAAACGACAAAAGCGCTGATGCAAGCCCCAACCGCTGCTTCATGCCAAGTGAATACGCTGCAGTTTTTTTGTTTCCTTGCCTGTCAAGCCGGACAATCTTAAGTACCTCGTCTATGTTTTTTTCCGGAACACCGAGTATGGTTTGATATATTTTGAGGTTCTCCCGTGCAGTCAAATGTCCGTAATATGACGGCGACTCAATCAGCGAGCCGATGGACCGCAGTATGGGAAGCCTGTTCTTTGGAGTGAGTCTTTTACCGAAAATCGTGATCTCACCGTCTGTAGGGCGGACAAGGCCTAAAAGCATTTTGAGCGTCGTAGATTTACCGGCACCGTTCGGCCCGAGAAACCCGTAGATGCGCCCTTCACGCACATTCATGTTGAGGTGCGAGACGCATTCCGTGCCTCCGTATTCCTTTGTAAGCATTGTTGTAGTTACTGTTTCCTTCAAATCAGAGCACTTCCTTTCAAGATTTATTCATTGACTTTCTGTCTGTGATATGATCATATAATATCGACCTGATTTTAAACTTAAGCTATCCTTAATTTAACCTTAAATTTTTCAAAGCCCTTTCAAAACCACTGTCTTTGTGGTAGAATACTTCTTAGGAGGTATCTTTTATGGACGAACTTTTAAATAAGAAAATACTCATCGTGGATGATGAACCAGAGCTGCTTCAGATGATAGAGGATATCCTTTTTTCTGAAGGATTTTTTAATATATGCACCGCGCCGGACTGCGCAAAAGCGCTCTCGCTTGCGCGGGCGCAAACTATGGCTCTTTTTGTACTTGATGTGAACCTTCCGGACGGCAACGGGTTCATGCTTTATAACGAGCTTCGGAAAATATCGCAGGCACCGGTGATATTTCTCACGGCCCGCGGCGAGCCGGAGGACAGAATTCGCGGTTTGGGTCTTGGGGCGGACGATTATATCGTAAAGCCGTTTTTACCGAAAGAGCTGGTGCTTCGTATCCGGGCGCTTTTAAGGCGCGCCTATCCATCAATGGAAAAGGCGACCGAGTTTACAGTAGCGGGAAAGATCATCGATACCGATAATGCTGAGGTAAGATCGGGTGAAACATCAGTACCACTTACGGCAAAAGAACTGATCCTTATCAAAAAGCTGTGGGAAAACAAAAACAGGATTGTGACAAACGATGCGCTTTGCCTTGCTGCATGGGGTGAAGATTACTATGGACATGAAAACAGCCTTATGGTACACATAAGACATTTGAGGGAAAAGATAGAAAACGAGCCGTCTTCCCCGCAGCATATTGTAACGGTAAAAGGGCTCGGGTATAAGTTGGTGACAAACGATGAATAAAACTGCACTTAAAATATTTGTACTGTTTTCAGTAACCGCGGGAGTGATAGCGACAATCCTTATGGTGATAAACTTTTTTAGCGTTGCGCTCGTCGGCAGTGATGTATCAACAGTATCGAGCGGGCAAAGAGCGCTTCTTGCTGAGATCAGCGATAGCCTTGAAGCAGGCAGCCGCGAGGTTTTGCTGCCGGAGGGCTACTGGTGTATGCTGATCGATGAGAGCGGCAATGTGGTATGGGATCAAGACAAACCTGATGATGTGCCGGATACGTACACAATCAACGATATTGCGCGCATGTCGAGATGGTTTTTAAACGATTATCCGGTATACACCAGAACAGAGGATTATGGGCTTCTGGTTCTTGCAAAGCCTAAAAATGCCGTTGGAAAATATCAGATGGAATATTCTATGAGCTGGTTTGACAGCCTGCCGCAGAGATTGGTGTATGTTCTGCTTTTTAACCTCCTTCTGGCAACGGTGCTTGCCTGTATTTTTGGGACGAGTCTATACCGCAGAATACGCGAACTTACACGAGGTTTAAGCGATCTTCGTGCAGAAAAGCCGGTAAAGCTTAGGGAACGTGGGATATTCAGAGATATCTATCGTAATATAAACATCACATCTGCGGCGATAGAACGAAAAAATAAGGCTTTGAGTATCCGTGAGAGTGCAAGGCGGAACTGGATAGCCGGAATCTCTCATGATATAAGGACGCCGCTTTCCGTGATTACCGGATACGCCGAAGCGCTCTCTGAAAACAAGGAGCTTTCCGAGAACAACAAACACCGGGCAGAGGTGATCGTATCAAACAGTATGAAGATAAAAAAGCTGATAGAAGATTTAAACCTAATCTCATCGATGGAATACGATATGCAGCCTTCCAAACGGCAGCCGGTTAAAATTTGTCCGTTGATCCGGCGTGTTTCTGCCGAGATATTAAACAACAAAATGTCAGACCGGTTTTCCGTTGCGCTTGATCTGAAAGCGGAAGGCGCAGCAGTCATGGGGGATGAAGGTTTGCTTGAAAGAGCGGTGTATAATGTGATAAACAATGCCGTCACACATAACAAAGACGGCTGCACCATACAAATAAAGGAGTATGAAAAAGGCGGCAATATCGTAATCGAGATCCGGGATAACGGAACAGGGGTGCCGGATAGTGTACTTGAAAATATCGATAAGATACCGAAAACCACACATGGGATAGGCCTTCCGATGGCGTATAGGATCGTGTCGGTCCACGGCGGCAGGTTTGAATCATACAATGATAACGGATTTTGCATCATGATGACGTTTCCGAGGGAATAACAAATTTCCATGAATCTCATTTATTTTATTCTTTTCCGAAAAAATATTTCTGCAATCAAAACGACGGTTTGGAGCAAATTCCAAACCGTCGTTTCTCTGGTGTCTATTATGCATAAAATACCCTTATAGTTCATTTATCGTCTCTGTTATCGCCATGTTCCTTATTCGCTTTGCCGGAGTATATACCGCAATGAAAACAGCAAAAACCTCATAAAGAACAATGATACATAACAATGGCAGCGGCAGGCTCCATGCGATTCCAAAATATCGCGTGATTAAGCTCAGGTGCAGGAAACGGCTCAATAAAAGCCCGGCTCCGCAGCCGATCACAAGCCCCCAGACCGCATAGGTAAGCGCTTCTGCGCAAATCATGCGGGTAAGCTGCCGTCCGTCCATACCTACGGCTCTCATGGCTCCGTATTGCCTTATTCGGGCAGTTACACTCATGGAAACACTGTTCACAATATTAAACAGCGTAATCATGGCAATGATCGCCAGAAAACTGTATAAAACCAGCTGTGCAGCCAGATAGGTGGCGGCATCATCGCGATTGCTTTCCCGCAGGTCGGAGAATATCACGTCATTGTCCGCAAGATTGCTGATGGCTTGTATCGTTTCATCGTCTGCATTATCGCTTAATTGTATTCCGATAAGACTGTAATTCTGTTCTCCTGTCAGCCATTCAAAGGTCTCGGAAGAACAAATGACGCTGTATTCGCTCGGATATACGCCGGAAGAAACAGCGCATGCGATCACGACTTCCTTTCCGTCGATTTGGACAGTATCACCAACCTGCAGGGGATTGTCCTTGTTGCTTATCGTCATAACCTGACCGCTGTTTCCGTAGATCGCGGCAATATCTCCTTCCACAATGGCGTCTGATGAAATATGGAGCAGATAATCGCTGTAAGACACAAGATTTACATGATTTACTTCTTCCCTTGAGGAATCAGCCGAAACATTTTGTATATAGGAAGTCCCGTAAACATGTTCTACGCCCGTAATTGCATTGATCTCATCAAGCATACTTTTTTGCAGCACAAGCGAGTTGGCATAACCGTTGAGCGTGATATCCGGCTGCCATGACCGCAGGGACGGCACCAGTGCACGGGCAAAATCAAGTCCTACCGAAAAGCATAAGAACAGAATAATGCTGAGAGAAAAGCTTGCCGTCATCAGCAGCAGGTTTTTCTTGGATTCGGTCGCATGGTGGGCACCCAATGTCCACTCGATATTACCGAAAATCTTTCTTGAAGCATGCTTTGAAAAGCGCATTGTTTCGGTACTGCCGGATACTGCCGCCATCGGAGAGACCTTGGAGGCGCGTTTAGCCGGAGCCTGCGCCGCAAGCAGAACAGTTACGATCCCGACCAGAGCGCCGCAGATCAAGCCGATGGGGCTTAGAGCGAATACAGGCGTGAACGCAAATTCGCCGCCGATACCATAATGCAGCAGGGCACAGAGCCCCCAGGTAATTATAGTACCCAAAACCAAGCCTATAGGGACGGCTGTTTTGCACCAGTTCAGCGCCTCAAGCCTTACGAAGCGTATTATCTGACTTCGGCTTGCTCCGATGCACCGCATCATTCCAAAGAATTTTGTGCGCTGAGCGACATTGCTGTTCATGCTGCCGGAGATCATCAGCACTCCTGCCAACAGGACCATAAGGAACAATACCGCGGCTATTCCGTAGAAATTTATCATAGACTCGTTGCTGCTTTGACCTGCGATGCCCATGACAGCTGTATTTTCGGAAATGCTGTCTTGTGGCAGATCATATTCCTCCCGAATTTCCGTTATCGCTTTTGCCGCATCCGCTGCGCTGTGAAATTTCACATAGCATACCGGTGCATGTCCTGCAACATTGTTTTTATCCATGAGCGATGAAAAAGCTGTTTCCGTCATATATACCGCAACCAGATAAGTTTGTCCGGCATAATATTCCCGGTCATCAGAACCGAATGCGGAAATCGTATAATCGACATCGCCTGCCGGAGTGTGGATGGTTACACGGTCGCCAAGCTGCACATTTAAAGCAAGTTTTGCGTTGGAACTGAGGACAACTTCATTATCATTTTGCGGGAACACACCTTCTTCGATACTACTTGTGAGCTGCGTTAAATATGATTCGTCCGCAGAATAAAGAGCGGCGCTCCTTTCGTCTATGTAATAAGGCTTATCGGCATCAAAATTAAACACCGCTGAGCTGCCAACGGCGGTAACATCCTCCCGCCGGCCGATTTCCTCTGCAATATCCTGCGAAATGTTATTTAGGCGGATATGCCAGCTTCCGTGTCTGTCCTGCATGGACAGGCTTTCGCCGCGGATCGTCATATCTGCCGCACTAAAGATTGTGGTCACAAGCAGTACTGATATAATGATGCACAGCAGCGTCATTCTGTTCTGCCGTCTATGCACCTTTGCCGAGATCGGGATCAGGCTGAGATAGCTTTTCATTCGCGGCACCTCCCGAAATCGGTCAGCACGCCGTCGGACACTTGCAATATCCTATCAGCCGTTTGCGCGATGCTTCTGCTGTGGGTGATGAGTATGATCGTCTGCTCGTATTTTCTCGACGCCTCTTTCAGAAGCGCGATAACCTCGCTTGAGTTTTGCGTATCGAGGTTGCCTGTCGGCTCGTCGGCAAGGATAAGCGACGGGCGGGTAAACAGAGCGCGCCCTATAGCCACACGCTGTTGCTGACCGCCGGAGAGCTGTCCGGGCAGATGCTTGCGGCGTTCTTTCAAATGAAGCACCGTAAGAAGTTCCTCAAGATATTTTTTGTCGGGCTTTTGATAGTCTAAAAGCACAGGAAAAATGATATTTTGCTGGACGGTCAGCTCCGGGACAAGATTAAAGCTCTGAAAGATAAACCCGATATTCCTGCGCCTAAAAATCGTCAGGCTGCGCTCTTTCATAGAAAAAATATCCTTGCCGTCGATGAACACTTTGCCCGATGTGGGCGTATCCAACGCCCCGATCATATTCAAAAGCGTGCTTTTACCCGAGCCGGACTCTCCGACGACAGCGACAAACTCACCCTTGGGGACGGAGAATGACGCGCCCTTTAGCGCATGCACGGCAGCTTCTCCGCTGCCGTATGTTTTTGAAATATTTTTAACCTCTAACAGATCCATTTTCATTAACACCTCTTTCTTTTTTACTGTAGAAAGAGTAACATATCAATCCTACTGCAACATGACATACAGCCTACAATTTTGTAGGAATCAAAAAATTTATCGTAAACGTCGTACCGACGCCCAATTCACTGTCGACCTCAACCGTCCCGCTGTGCGCTTCGATAACGGCCTTTGCAAGCGGCAGCCCCAGCCCGATGCCCTGCGTGTCCTTTGAAAAGCGGCTGCGGTAAAACCTTTTGAAGATATGCGGCATATCCTCCGGATGGATGCCGCAGCCGGTGTCACTCACGGTGATTTGGACAACAGAAGCAAATTTTTGCCACTTGATTTGTATTGAGTCTCCTTCCTTTGTGTGGTCAAGGGCATTCTTTACAATATTGCCGACCGCTTCGATGATCCAGCTGCGGTCGCACAGCAGTTCAATGCTGTCATCACCGCAAAGGGACAACGTCTTTTTTTCATGCTCGGCACGATATGCATAATGCTTTTCTATATCCCGCATCATATCGGATAAATTTTCGCCCTCCTTTTCAAGCACGATAGTGCCTGCGTCAAGCTTTGTTATCTTTAAAAGATTTTTGACAAGCGTTTCTATCCGGTCAAGCTCCTGCTCCGAAAGGTCGGCAAGCTCTTTTATCTCCGATCCTTCTGTTTCTGTCTGTATCAGACCGTTATAGATATTAAGAGCCGCAAGCGGTGTTTTCAGCTGATGTGAGATGTCGGATATAGTGTCCTTCATAAAGATTTTTGACCGTCGTTCGTTCTCGGTATGGGCATTGAGTATCGCGACCAGCGAATTGACCTCGTGGAACAGCCTGTACAGCCCGCCCTCATCGTTGCACTCTATCCTTGCATTTCGGTTTCCCGAAATATATTCTTTTATCTGCTCTGCGGCATTATCCATAAGCCTGCCTTGGTCTTTAAAATACAAATACATCGCCGCTAAAATAACGGCGCACAATCCTGCGAATGTAAAAAGTATATACAGCGCGGCATGTTCTGAATTCAAGCCGACGCAGACAAGGCAGATACAGCAGGCGAAAATGATCGCCGCAAGAGTTATGCAAAACAGGTGTTTGATTTTTCTGTTAGTCAGTATTTTCATAATATAACTCATCCTTTAGTGCTCCACTTGTAGCCCATACGCCGCACCGTTACGATATTTTGCGGATCGCTCGGGTCGTCCTCTATCTTTTTTCTCAGGCGGCGGATATAGACGGTCAATGTGCTGTTGTCGATATAGTTTTCATCGCAGTCCCAAAGCCGCGACAAAATCTGCTCCGGCGAAAGTACGATATTGGGGTTTTGCATAAACAGGCACAGCAATTTATATTCGCTTGCCGTAAGCTCGATCTCGGTTCCGCTTTTATAGACCTTACGCGTCAAAAGGTCGGCTTTTATGTTATTTGAGCTAAGCTCCGTATTAGGCTGTTCAAAATTGCCACTCCTGCGCAGAAGCGCGTTTACCCTTGATAAAAAGATCGAAAGCTTGAACGGCTTTGTGATATAGTCGTCGCCGCCCATATCAAGCCCCATGATTATATCTGTCTCCTCATCTGCCGCAGTAAGGAAAATGATCGGTGTTTTTGAGGTTTCGCGTATCATTTTGCATATATCATAGCCCGAGCCGTCGGGAAGGGACACATCTAAAATCACAAGTTCATAGTTTCTGTCATGCCACATTCTTTCCGCCTCAAGCTTTGTGCGGGCGATGTCGGTTTCGTAGCCCTGCTTTGCAAGGGCGAAGGATAAGCCCTTTATCAGGCTTTGGTCGTCCTCAACAAAAAATATCTTTTTCATTCCGTGTCACCGCCCTTGCCCAGTATCTCCCGTATCTCGGGGATCGTCTTTTTATCCTCCCGCAAAGACTTTATATATTCGATACGCTCCACCGTCGCTTTGCGCAGGTAACGGCGGGTAAGCCCCTGCTCCTCCTGCTCAAAGGGGAGGAAGCCTTCCTCGGTATAAAATTTCAGGGTGCTGTACCGCGTCCCGGTCAAGCGTACCAATTCGCCGATCGTTACATATTCGGAGGCCAGGATAGCCTCCATACTCCTTTGTCTTGACATAACTGTCTCTCCTTTATCAGGTCGCCGAAACGATAATGATCATCATAAGCTCTTCCACATAGTTGATCACCTTTGCAATCTCTTTGTTTCCCGGGTCGTTCTTAATTTCTTTCAGCCGTTTTTTCACGTCTTTCTTTTCATAGGCGGAGAAAAATCTCATAAGCTCTCCGGTCTTGTTTAAAATAGCGGCCAATGCGGCGATGTCCTCAGAAAGCGCACCGTCCTCCAATATTTCCGCACGGATGTTTTGGATAATAGTATCCACGGCTTTTTTGTTGGGTATATATGCGTTTTTGTTGCCGAGCATGCCGCTTTTCTCTTTTTGTACGCAGCCTGCTATGACAAGCGATTCACCTATTGAATCAAACAGCTCTTCAATATTTTTGCTTGACAACGTAAAGGAAAAATGCTCGACGACCGTTCGGAATCCAACGCGTCCTTTTTTGTCGATAAAATCATAAACAGGGCTAAGATACCGCATGTCTTTCGGCATTGCTTTTTTGACAGACAGCTTTTTCCCGTCCGACTCAATAATATCGTCCATCATCAGCTCTACAACGGCGGACGCGGCAATGGCGATGACACGTTCAAAGCTGAATGTTGATATTTTGCCCTTGTCATTTAAAGCGCACATCATATATTCCTGTGAAAGTGATAAATTATTCATAATAAACCTCCTACAGTTCGCATACTGATCACTTATTACTTACTACTTACGATATAAGTGTATCATATTCTTCGTTCTTTGTCAAGTTCTTTTGAGTAATAAAATACGCCAGGGGCATGAAGGAAGTATGTGTTGTAACCACAGTATTTGATTGAGTGTATAGCTATAAATCCTAATAGTGTCTGGACTTCATAGGTATATTCTTTTTTTGTCAAAATACTTTTTCATGATGACTCTCTTCGTGGATCGTCAATCTCGCCAACGTCATGGCATCGGTAGTATGAGGGCATAGAGAACGGCGGCCTTGAATTTTATTTCAAAACCGCCGTCAGGTATATGCAAAATGAGCATGAAAAGTCATCTGCAACACAGCGTTTTTTGCCGCCTGCAGATTATTTTTCCTATTGAGACGAGCAAATGTTGTTATATTCCAAACTTTTCATTTCCGCTACATTGGGTACAACTACCGTTTCATATCCAGTCCAGAGGAATACCTTATAGAGTCGTTCGCCTTGCAGATAGTAGATGTAATTTTCATCTACTACAAAGGATGTAATCGAACCCACATCTGCCAGCAGTTCATCCACCGTCGGTTCATGGTCCAGTAGTCCCCAAAAGGTCGCCGTGTTATCAGAGCCGGTGCTGAAGTAAAGCCGTGTAGAGAAATCTTTCAAGTCGATTCGGTAAATCTGAAAGCCATCGCCTGCCTCGCCGCTGGAGGCGTAATAACAGGCATCCTCGTCAACATAGATGCTGGAGATAGCCCCGGATTGTCCAAAGGGGGCCCGGGTCAGCAGGATTGCCTCCCCTGTGGTCTTGCCGGTTGCGATAATGGTGTTTTCCACCATATCAAGCTCTACCGTGTAGGCGCTGTTTTCTCCCTTGGACGCATCGGCCAGAAAATCATGATAAATCTCACTGGAATTGCTTTGCCCGCAGCCAGTCAATGAAACGGTCATACAGAGTATGAGTACCACTGTCAGGAGCGGGCGGGAAGAAATGGCCTTCCGCCTGCCAACATAAAACCTGAGACAAAGCCAAACCAGCAGACAGACGATAGCCAAGAACAGGACAATCAAAAAACTAAACTGCTCTGGTGTGATGCCTGGAAAGATTACTATATCAATCAAGTTCCAGTCCTCGTCATATCCAACCTCTGTCAGTGTCCCCCACACATAGCCGGTTCCGGCCAGCAGACCCGCCGGGAGCGGAAGGACATATTTTAGGAAGCTGCCGCCGATCAAGTGTGGCAGAATAGAAACCGCGATGCCGGAAAACGTAGTTAACACCGTCTGCCGGAACAGAATGGAGAGCAGGGCAATCAGGATTGCAAACCAAGCAGCACCCAAGCACCTGGACAGGACTACGATCCCATAAGCCTGTCCAACGGAAATGAGGTAGGGCGAATTTTCAAAAAAGGACAGGCTTTGCAGCGGATAGGAGGCTCCATCCAAGCCGACCGACAAGGCAACAACAACAAACTGTACCAACTGAAACAGAGCCGTTGCAAGAATCGTCAGAGTAGCTATTGAGCCCAATTTGATCCCAGCCAACCGCTCCCGGCCATTTCTGCAAGAGCGGAGGATTTGCGCTATCCCGCACTGGTACTCCCCACAGAATACCGGAACACAGAGCGCCAGCAGAAATAGTAACAGGATTACATTCACGCCATCGTGGGTCAGTAATGTGTCCCATCCCCGCTCGTCCATGAGAAAACGATGGGCGGGGTCCTCTTTTGCGTAGTAGTATTGGTTATAGATGGTTAAAAAGGCGGCCTTCCTGCCATCATCGGAGCGGGTGGCTTCTGCGTACTCCGCCTCCATCTCCTGCGCCTTCTCCTCTGTTATCTCGCCTTGCCAGCGTTCCATGTAGGCCAGGTAGGTATCTTCGTTCCGATCAATCATATAACTGCTGTCATAGCCGCTGCCGACGCAAAAGACTGCATAGGCCGCCAGAGCAATCAGAAGAAGTAAAAGCCCTTTATGGTCAAATAATATCTTTTTTAATTCTACTTGCAGCATGATTTCCTCCTGATTGCTATGACCAGCAGACACGCGGTTACAGCCTGAACGACCAGAACTACAAAAAGCCGGAGCAAATATACCCCGCCGATGCTCACCCCGTACAGGCTTTCCAGCAGTTTACTGCCGCTGGTCAAGGTGAATGGGCTGATGCAGGAGAGGCACTGTTTCCACCATACAAGGGAGAGCGCCCAGCCGGCGCAGTAGTTCAATGCCACGCCAAGCCCCAATCCAATCAGGCAGGGATAGAGTGATTTCTGGAAACAGGCAGACAGGAGAATCAGCAAGAGTGCTATCACACTGAAACCGATGGCTTTCAGCCCGCAAATAACTCCATAGAACAGCAAAATCGAGCCGGAGAATGGCGTATATTGATAGCTCCCGATGGCATAGAGCGGGCTGGACAAGCCCTCAAAGCCGCACAAAAGCCCAAATACCAGCAGGTTTAACAGGGCGAATAGGGCTGTCAGTATCCATGCAAATATCACTCCAGCGCCGCATTTGGAAAAGAGCAGGGGCCATTCACCTCTTTTACAGGAGGATAGAATCAGGGTCATCCCGTTTTCTTTCTCCCGTGTGAATGTGGGTGCTACCGCTAAAATGAGTAAAAGCAGGATCAACAGATCGGAAAAATCATAGGACAGTAGGGCCTCCCAGCCGTCATACAGATAAAACTCAGGGATAGCTCGGCCTGTATAGTGATGGAGAATGTAGGCATTTTCCACCACTCCCGCTGTGTTTCCGCTCTCCTGGTAGAAGGTCACGTTTTCTTTCGCCTGGGCCAGAACTTCCTCCATGTCAGCGGAATATTTGACACTGTACTCCATGTGGGGATAGAAATAACTGTGGAGCAGATAATAGTCGCCGAAGATATAGCCGCTGTAAGTCCCCTCATGCGGCTCCCGGCTGTATGTTCCATCCGCCGTCAACCCGTCCAGTCTCTGATACTCCGAAGTGATGAAGCTTACCGTTTCCTCTGTGATGGGGCCTTTGATCTGCTCATATATTTTGTCGTATCCTGTTTTCATTCCGCTCGTATTGGCCGCAACGGGCCGTATCTCGCCGGCGTGATAGTCTGCAATAATTTTGACCGTATTCAGGCACAGGAACAGCGCCAGTGCAATCAGTGTATAGCGCCGCAGGATGCCTTTTCTGGCCTCCAAATAGAGAAAGTTCATGTTTGTCCCTCGCTTGGCTGGAAAAAGGTGTGCAGAAACAGGTCGTCCAGATTTGGGGATACCGGCTTTGCGCCTCGGAGCGGTTTTCCGTCATCCACGACGCGCAGCAGATAGGAGCCGTCCTGCTGCTTGATATTGCTCACACAGTAGGTATCCACCATCAGAGCCATATCCGCCTCGTTGACCGACACCTCCCACACCTTCCCCTGGATACTCTGCTCCAGTTCCTTGGGCGTTCCCTGCATGACCAATGTTCCCCTCCGCAACAGGAGGATTTCTTTGGCGATATATTCCACATCGGAGACAATGTGTGTTGCCAGGAGAATAATACGGCCCTTGGCTAAACGGGAAATAAGATTGCGAAAACGGATTCGCTCGCCTGGGTCAAGGCCTGCCGTCGGCTCGTCCAACACCAACAGTTTAGGATCATTCAAAATAGCCTGGGCAATTCCCAACCGTTGCCGCATTCCACCGGACAGCGCTCCGATCCGCTTGCTGCGGTTTTCTTCCAGATTGACGAAAACCAGAGCCGCGTCGATGCTCTCTTTTGCGTTCGCTACCCTTTTTACTTGACACATGTAGTCCAAAAATTCCTGTACGGTAAAATTTGCATAGAATTGAGGGTACTGGGGCATATACCCAATCTGGTCAAAGTAGCGCCCTCCCATCTGGACGGTGTTTTCACCATCCAGATAGATCACGCCACCACTGGCAGGCAGTATCCCAATTAAAATGTTAATTAGCGTTGTTTTACCGGCTCCGTTTGGCCCCAGCAGGCCGTAGACACCTTCTGTCAGAGTAGCGGAAACATTTTGAAGGGCGGGATATTTTCCATAAAATTTTGTGATGCTTTCAAGTTTCAGTTTCATTTTGTGTTCCTCACGGGAGGTCTACCGCTTGTGAGAGGGTATAGCCGTCATCTGTACCCAGGGCTGCATAGGCGGAATGTCCGATGACCCAAATCTCATAGGGTTTACAATTTGTATCCATCGTATAGGTTTCATCCGCAACTTTCGTGCCGTCGCTGACCTGATAGGCCCGCAGAGTGCCGCTTGGACTGTCTCCACCCGCACAGGTCACAATGAACTGGCCGTCTGCGGATACTGTAGCAATCCCGCTTTCATCGCCGCTCTCCACACTGATTGCTTTTCCCTGCTGCTGGGCCAAATCCAAAAAGAGGACAGAACCGGTCTGCTTTGCGCCTCCCATGCTGGCGGGCAGGATTGTATCGGAAATAGCGGCGTACTCTCCATTTACAGAGAGCATGGAACCAGAAAAGCCTTTGGCAGTAAAAACAGCGGCGGTGCTACTGCTCAGATCAATCGAGCCATAGGCCGTGGTATTTTCCTGCCCATCCAGACTTCCGAAAAAGGCCAGATAATTTCCGCTGTCGCTGTATCCGACTGCTTCAAAATAGACGGTTTCACTCATTACCGGAGTAATTTCCGCCAGTTCCTGCGTATCAAAGGTATATTGATAGAGGCTGGGACCTTCCGCATATACAAGAGATTTCCCATCTGGCGCAGCGGCAAAGACAGAGCCCCAAAGCCCGTTTACCAACGTTTCATTCGTCAATTCATATTCATTCACTAAATTAAGGTGCTGATCGAACAGCCAGTAATACAGTGTCTCCGCAGAGCTATCGCCGGAGATCACCGTGACCCCGCCGGTGTCCTGCACATCCGCCGCTGTCTGGCTGGACAGCATGACGATGGCTCCCCCGCCGGTCTTGTCTGTCAACAGAGGTGTTTGGGCGGCGTCAAAAGCGTAGGCAGCCGTCACTTCGCCAGTAGATAAATCGGTTAGTTTCAACTCATTGACGGCATAATCGTATTCTGGTGAGAGAAAATTGGCCCCGCTGTTGGTATCCTGTTCTGCTGATTGGTTAGGAGCCTGCTGGGAGTCCGCTGAAGGATTGCTGGACGGATCTCCGGCATTTGCTGTCGGTTCGTTGCCTCCGCAGGCGGAAAGCAGAGAAAGACTGAGCACAAGCGCAAGTAAAATGCTGATTTTTTTCATATTTATCAAGCCTCCTCATTGACCAAAAGTACAGATGCTGTCTTAACTGGATTGTTGATCTCAAGCTCCCCATCTTCCGGGGTAACGGCAATGGCATAGACTGTGTTCAGCGTACCAAGCTCTGAGGTATCGATCTGGAATGTGGCTTCCACCATCTGGTTTTTTACCGTCCGAACAGAGAGATAGTCTGCTCCATTGAGTTGAATAGGCTGATGGTTGATGAACAGCGTGATATTGAAATCCGCCTCTGGCCCGCCGTAGAGCTGAACAGTGATCGTCGCTGTTTTCCCATCTGCTTGAATGTAATTTCCATCTTCAACGCCCAGAGACAGTGTGGCTGTCGTATCCAGACTATCGGTTGCACCCCACGCGGTCAGGGTATCTAATATGTCCTGCGACAGATCCAGCACTTTGTAGTCTATATCGGGAACTGCCAATGTCTGCTCTGGGGCATCTGCTGCAAAAGAAATCTGGCGTGATGTGGTTGCAGACTCCTGATGGTGAAATCCGTAACGAGGATTGTCTGGCCCTTCCGCTACAAAACTTGGCTCCAAAATAGTGACGGCCATAACAGGAACCGTTTCCCCCGCTTTGCCGGTCACGGGCTGGAATACCATGTTGAAATTCTCTTGCTGTTCATAATCCAGGTTAAAGACCTGCATATAGCTTTCCTCCAGCTCCGTACCATCCTCATAGACTGCGGAATAGGGCTGGGCCACTCCATCCACAAACAAGAGGACGCCGATCTCCGTGGTTATTCCAGAGGACGCACCTGTAATTGAGAACGGAATTTCCAAGGGCTCTCCCTGATAGGTGTAAACCGTGTCCATTGGGTCTTGTAGACCAAATTCAGCAGCTCCCATTTCGTTGTCCGATGGATTATCCTCAAAATAGGCGTCTAAATTTTCTGATTTATCCGGGAACTGATCGCTGTTTTGTGGTGCGCTGCACCCAGTCAGTAAGCATGCAAGCATAAAAAGTAATAGAAAAAATCTGTGCATAAAAACACTCTCCTTATCTGTAGTATAAGGAGAGTATAAAGGGGAAAGGTCTATAATCAGTCAATTGACATCAATTTTTTCTGTGAGTATCTGCATTTCCACGCAGGCCCCTTTGCGATTATACAGGGATAACTTTCCCCCTTGTTTTTGGCAGAGGGTGTTACAGATGGAGAGGCCCAGCCCAAAGTGGTCATTTTCTGTATTCTCTTTGTAAAACGGCCTTGTAGCGGATCGGAGGGATTCTTCCGAAAAGCCTGCCCCATCATCACATACTTGGATAGTAAGCAGACCTTCTTGCCAATCAGCCTTCAAAACAATCTCATGGTGGGCGAAACGCAGGGCATTAGAGATCGCGTTGTCGATTATGCGATGTACAAGGGTCCCATCCAGCATAACCTGAATATCTGGAACCCCGCCAATATCCATAGAGAATTGAAGCTGGTGCTGTTGCGCCAAAACGGTGTACTCGTCCTCCTGCTCCACAAAAAATTCCCGCAGAGGGCAGGCTGTTGGTTTCACGGGTATGGCATCTATCGCTTGTACCTCGCGCACCTGGTCTGCATACTGCTCCAGCCGATCCGTTGCCAAAGAAAGATTATGGATTGTGTCCAGCAACTTGCCCTCACTGATGCGTCCAAGCGGGACATTATACGAGAGATATTCTGTGTAGCCCTTCATCACGGTGATAGGGGTGCGGAGGTCATGGGCGATGGAGGCGCTGAGTTTGCGCCGCTCCTCCATCATAGCCCAAGTCTCTTGATTATTTTTTAGGAGGGCGGCGCGCATGGTGTCCATCGCCCGACAGAGCTCACCCATTTCGTCCGAAGCCGAATAGTCCAAACAAAAATCCAGGTCGCTTTGCGATATGCGGTCGGCGCTCTGTAAGAGTAAAGACAGCGGCTGTTTCAGTTTGATGGAATAAAACATCCAGGCGCAGAAGATCGTACCAAGCACGAAAAGCAAGGTTGGAACCAGGATCACGGCCGCTTTTGCCGCATAGTAGGCGACCCGCTGTGAGTCGCTCAGGTTGGCGATTTGGTACTCAGTAGATAAAACCACAAGCTGTCCATTTTCCCCTGGAACGATCTGTTCATCATCCGCAATCACCAGGTTATATTCGTCCTCAGTCTCTTGCGGCGGGATCACCTGATAATCTGTTACACTTTCCAAAATTTGATTTTGCACGTTGACACAGGTAAAAATGGTCACTGCTGAAATACCAGCTACAAGTATAGCCATGACAAGGACAAGTGATACGAAGGCTCGTCGGAGAGGCATGGAGCGAAGCCAATGTTTCATTTTACCCATTTATAGCCACACCCCCAGACTGTTTCAATATGCTGAGACCCTATCTTGTTTCGGATGCGACGTATATGCTCTTTTACTACGGTATTGTCAGCGGTGCCGTCAAAACCACGCACACGCTCATAAATTGTCTCACGGTTGAATACTTGACCGGGATGAAGCGACAGCAATTCTACAATATCAAACTCCACTTTGGAAAGTTCAATGGCTTGCCCATTTCGGGAAACAGTTCTTGCGGCATAGTCCACAACAATATCTCCAAAACCACGCATACTAATTTTCTGTTGGATACGATTTTCACGACGTAGATGAGCCCCCACACGCGCCATCAATTCTGCCAAACTGAACGGTTTCATAATGTAATCATCTCCGCCGGCCCGCAGACCGGCCACGCAATCTGCCTCCTCGATCCGGGCAGTCAAAAATAAAATAGGGCATGTCACGTGATCCCGAATTATCCGACACAACTCAAGCCCATCCATGCCCGGCATATTGATGTCCAGTAGAATGATATCTGGTTGTCCATTTAATTTACGCAAAGCTTCTTCACTGCTTTTTGCGGTGATTACCCGATATTGTTCCGTTTCAAATTGATCTCGCAACATATCTAAAATCATCTGTTCATCATCTATAATCATGATTGTATTGTTCATGTTCTCACCTCATCAACTATTAGAACAGGAAATAGTCTATATTCTGTCAAATTCCTTTCTAATTCAGTAAATTTTATTAACATAATCATCGAGAACAATGTTAGAAAGTAAGTTTTTAGAGCAATAACTTCCAATAATATATATTTTATTCCTGCTCCAAATCTGATGGAAAGGCCAGCCATTTACTCGCATACGTATCTAAGTAGAACCTGTTCCCAAACTCATTTTCCACCCATCTGTCTTTTACATGATACCACCCACGGAGCTCGTTTCGCAGAATATTATCCGTTGAAATAGGTTCTAACCAAATTTCATCATAAGACTGGATTTCGGATTTTGGGATTGGGGTTTCCTGTGGCAGGATGGGTTCGGCAAATGCGGGAACCATTCTAAAGAGTTCACCGGCATCGCAGAATGCAACTGAAAAGTTGTTTGTCGTGACAAGCTTTTTTTCCACTGCGTCAACGAGCATCCAACCGAACTTAGAAGACCAAACAGGGTATCCATGCATAACGGGAAGTGCTTCAATTGAAATGGGTTCTTTCATATGATTGGTTAATTGCTTTGTCCTTCCAAGTAGGAAATCGGTTGTTACACCATATAGATCCGCCATTTTTTCTAAACTGTCAACAGAAGGAGATTTGCGCCCGGTTTCCCACGCGCTCAAAGTAGGCTGCGAAACGCCAAGCAATTCCGCTGCTTCTACTGCCTTTAAATTTTTGAATTGTCGTGCGAGTTTAAATTGTCTCGCCATTTGTCTCACCTTCTGACATTTCATTTCCTATGTTTCTTTTTAAATATTTTCCACTTTTTATACGGGCATCGGATGGTTTTCCTGCATCTTCAGGCAACATCCACGTATTACCTACCTTTTGCGCATCAGGTATCCTGCCTTCTGTACATAAAACGGCAACTCTGCGGCTTGACAAGCCCCATTTTCTCCCTGCTTCAGTTGTTGAAATAAACTTCACGATTTTCACTCCATCTTTGTTGGTATACTTATATTATATTCAGTTCGCGGAATAATATCAAGTCATTTGTAGAAATTTGTAGTTGCAAATCAAATGGTTTTTCAGTGTAATTAATATAGAAAAAACAAAAGGAGGTTTTCGGTATGAAGAAAACATGGAAAATCACAGTATTTACATTATTGATAGCTCTGTTAATTTCTTCTGTCATACCGGCTTACGCAGAAGAAATTCCACGGGAATCCCTTCCGCGCAACACACCACCCGGAAGCATTCCGGTTGCAGAACGGCTGATCAGCGGGATACTGGATGAAGTGGCGGCAGGTATGGGATACAGCGACGCAAAGATAAAAGCGCATAACACGATCCTGGATGCTGTTCTCGCAAATGAAACAGACGGTTATGGATTTGCTATTCTGAAAGCCATTGCAAACAATGCCATTTTTGAGTATCGTGATATGTATCTACGTCCCGAATATTATAAGCAGGCAGAAGAGCAGGTGCGTGTGTTGATCTCTGATCTGATCGAGCAGGTAAAAAACGGCGGAAACTATGAAGAAGCACGAAAGGCTGCTTATACCCGCATCTATCAGACAGCAGACCCTTCCTATAACCCAGACGAGTATTACTTAATGGATTTTTGTTATTGGGATGTTCCTGCAGTTGATTCCGCCCTGTTTAATCGTGCGCGTAAATTGCTTTTGGATGCACAGGAATATTATGAGGCAAATCATTAAAAGTTTATCCATTATATCTACTAACAGCCCCCTGCGATAAAGACAGGCGGGCTGTCTTTTATTTCACATAAAACGCCACAGTGTTGACTTCCGATAGCCATCCCAATATAATTTTTATAAGTAATAAAAATTTTTTAAATTCATGCAACGAATAAAGAAATTTTCTCACTATATTAGTATAGGCCTAAAATATAAAAGGAGCTCAGACAATGGAGGATGAAAAAATTATTGACTTATATTTTGAAAGAAATGAAAGTGCTGTTACAGAAACGGCGTTAAAATACGGCAGGATGCTTCGCGCGATCGCATACGGCATCTTAAAAAATCACCAGGACAGCGAGGAATGCGAAAACGATACCTATCATGTTGTGTGGAACAAGATACCGCCGGAAAGGCCGTCGTATTTTTCTGCATTTTTAGGACGCATCGTGCGATATATCTCGTTTGGCAAATATAACTATAATAATGCCGCCAAGCGTAATCCGGATGTTGAGGTGAGCTTATCGGAGTTAGAAAACTGTATCAGTGCCGGAAACACGACAGAACAGCATTATGACTGTCAAAGGACCGCGAAATATATCAGCGATTTTCTAAAAAAGCTTCCGGTGACAAAGCGTGTGATCTTTATTCGCCGGTATTGGTACTGCGATAGTATTTTGCAAATTTCAGAAAAGTACGGATTCAGCGAAAGCAAAGTGAAATCTATGCTGATGCGTATCAGAAATGAATTAAGAAAATATCTGGAAAGGCAGGGTGTTCGTGTATGAACAGAAACGATATTTTTGAAACGATCAGTCTTATCGATGACGAACTTATCGCAGAGGCTTCCGATTCGGTAAAACGGGTGCGCCGTATAAAGATACGGAAGATCATTGTGCTGGCTGCGGCAGTCGTGATGCTTTTGAGCGCAACAGTTCTTGCAGCAAATATCATACTGGGCAGTCGTGGCGGGCATTCTTCCAATATCCCGTCCTACTATTCTATCCCCTCAAAAGACACGATGCTTAAAGATACTGGTATTGCTCCGAGCATTCCCGAGAGCTTTTCTTCCGGCTTTGTCTTTGATAGTGGGTATATCATGTATAATGAGGATTTCGATACGGAAGGCAATTCGGTGCAGGAGTACAAAGGACTGCAGTTCGACTATAAGAAGGACGGAGCTAAGATAACGGCTTTTATTGATGCTGCAATTGCCGGTGTTCAAGTCAAGGATCCCGATATGACCAAGAGTTATAAAGGGAGTAAGTTGCTTTATTATTCCTATATAAACAAGCTGGTTCCGCCGGATTACCAACCGACCGCTGAAGATCAACAGGCAGAGCGAGACGGCAGTGTGATACTAAGCTATGGCACTGAGAAAATTGAAATGCATCATGTGCAGGGTATTGCATGGGAATATCAGGGGCTTAATTATGAACTTTTAGCAATGGATATTGATATATCTGAGGATACGCTCTTTGAAATGGCAAAAGAAATGATTGATTATCAAGGAGAACAGAAATGAACACAGCATATTCATTAAGCAGTTTGATTTTACCGTGCTTGATTTATCAGATCATGATGTGCAAACGAAAAAAGATAGAATATAATAAACGGCCCTATGTCAGACATTTTATATGGTGCTATATCTTTATATTTTACCTTTATCTGATTTTTGAAGTAACAGGACTCGGAAGCATTTGGGATATAGGCAAATATGATGAGATTATAAGAATTGACGAAATTAATCTCATTCCTTTCCGTTCACATGGAGTTATGACCTATTTATTAAACATGATTATGTTTATGCCCCTTGGATTCCTGCTTCCATTTATATGGAATGAACGTCAAGAGATAAAAAAAGTAATAATAGTGAGCGCATTATTTTCATGTGCCATTGAAATCTGTCAGTTGTTCAACCGCCGACAGACAGACATTGATGATTTGATAATGAATACTCTTGGTGCAGCATTCGGATATTTGATATGGAAAATATATTATGGTGTTTTCAAAGTAGAAAGAGATTCTGTAACTTTAAGCGCTCACGAGCCAGAAGTGTACTTAATTCTATCGCTTCTCGGGCAGTTTTTGTTGTATAATTGGAGAATTTTTCAGTATTAAGTTTGCATGGAGGTAAATTGATGAAAAAATTAGCAAAACTTATTTCTATACTACTTACAGGGGTTTTACTTTTCGGTAGCATTCCCGCTTTTGCGTATGAACAAGATGATTTCAGCGATACCGGTTTTGCTTTGGTTGAAACCGTACCAAATGATGATCTTAGCGGTACAGTCTACCAGTTTGAGCATATCAAAACAGGTGCCGAGGTCATCTATGTGGACAACGGGGCTGCGCGGATGGATTTTACCATCGGCTTTAAAACGCCGCCTGCCGATAACAAGGGGGCTAATCATGTTTTGGAACATGCGCTCTTTTGCGGCAGCGAGAAATATCCTGTGAAAAACATTATGCCGTATATCCGTGAAAACGCAGTGGCGGAAACGCTGAACGGCGTTACAGCAGACGATATTACACGGTATGAAATTAAAACCACCAATGAAACAGAGCTGTATAATCTGATGGATGTGTATCTGAATGGTATTTTTCATCCGCTGTTTTTAACAGATGAAAATATTTTCAAGCAGCAGGGTATCCGTCTTGAATATACGGATAATGGCGTGCAGTACAACGGAGTTGTGTATAACGAGCTAAAGCTCAAAAGCCTTGATACCGCAGAGAATTCTCTGAGTTTTATTGCCGACAGCCTTTATACATCGCTCTACGGCGATACCGCGCCTGCCCTTAACAGCGGCGGCACCGTGGACGCACTTAAAGAGCTTACATATGAGGATCTTTTAAGAGTGTATCACACCTATTATGTTCCGTCCAACAGCATTACCTATCTTGCAGGGAAGCAGGATATCAAGAGGACGCTGTCCGTACTTGATACGTTTTTCAGTGAATCTGAAAAACAGGAGATACCGATAATTTTTGAAGACACCAAGCAAACGCCGACGGAGACGTACAGCGAATATCATATCACGGCGGACACACAGACAGTTGATATCGGCTTTATGTTCTCCGGCGTACCGATGTCGGAGCCTGCGGAAGAGATTTTCGCAAGAGAGATCATTTTCAATCTGATCCAGCAGAAAATGAACGAAGTAAATCCAAATAACTATACAAACGGCGGCAATGCAGGAGGGATCGCAAATATCACGCTGATCGCGTCGGAAGTGCCGATCGGCGAAAAGGATAATGTAATTGCCGCATATGGTGAGATCCTTTCTGATTTTGCTGAAAACGGGTTTGATAAGGAAGCACTTGAAGCTGAAATAGCTGCGTATTTTGAGACAAGGCGTGACCCCTATTTTTATGACACAGCATTTGAAATGTTCTGCGGAGTTCTCTATCAAGATGATCCGTTCGCCTTTACAAATCTGACGACGATCGAGCAAAAATTAGAGTCAGATACTTCGTTTTTTGAAGATGTGTTTAATAAGTATTTTTATGAAAACCCGTGCAGAAAAATCGTGGTATCGGGCAATGGCTGGCAAAGCACGGAGGAAGAAATGCCTGAATTTTCGGACGAAGAGCTTAAGCAGATAAAGGCTGATACAGAAGCATTTGCCGCATGGGCAGAGGCTCCCGACGACCCCGAGGCTGTCGCCGCGATCCCGTCGCTGACAACCGATGAGGTAGCCCAAGCTCCGGAATACAAAGATGCGGAAAAAGAAACTACCGGCGGTATTGATTTCTATTTTACCGAAAAAACCGGTTCGGATGTGGCCGATCTGTTTTTCCCAATACCGAATGAAAATGATCTGCTTGACTTGCAGCTTCTGCTGTCTTTCTTAAATGACCGCGCGTCACAGCGGGGGCTTTCTGTCGGCTTTGGGCTTGCGGCGATGGAGAGCTATCGTGACAGCACCAAGATAAACCCAAAAATATCGATGAATTTATACGGCGGAAGCGGCATCGCTGCCGACAGCTTTGAAAGCGTCATAACCTTTTTGACGGATGAAACACTGCTGAATGAAGCAGATCTCACGGCATATGTGAAATCTGCGCCGGGGAACATATTAAGCAACGGTTACCGCGACCCATATAACCTGTCCTATGAATTAAAGCAGTCTTCCTCATCCGCCGGCAATGCGTTTTATGCTGCCACGAGCGGCAGTATCGGTCAGGGCTCAGTACCGTATTATCATTATCTTACGGCTTTGACAGAAGACATAATACCGCAGAAAACAGAGAAAATACGGCAGCTGCTCTCTGAGGTGATACTTGGAAGTGTTCCCACAGTGGAATATGTCGGTGAAAGAAATGGTTTTGATACGTTGAAAACGGAGGTAACCGCTGTATTTCAGTCAGCAGAGCAAAAAACCGAAGCGCAGATTACACTGCCTGTCGGATACAACTCAGCGGCGATCATCACAGATTTGCCCGACGCAACGCATTTTATGCTGTCCGGTAATTATGCGGAGAGCGGTTATATCTATTCAGGGAAAATGAATATTTTAGGGAAGGTCTTGACTTCTAAATATATACTGCCAATTCTGCGCGGAAGATATGGCGCATACGGTGCAGGCGTGAATTTTGACGTAACCGGAGTGATCTGCTCTGCTACGGGATTATCAGATATTGACCTCGTCGTGGAGGTATGGCAGGGCATGGGTGATTACCTGCGTAATATTGAGATCACGCAGAAGGAGATCGAAGCGATCATCGTTCCCGCTGTGATGGAATTTGATATGTATTATAATGATTCCGATTATGGCGCAACCATGGCTTTCAGCGAGAAGACTGCGCAGGACATTGCGCGTACACGGGAGGAAATGCTATCAGTTACTGTAGAGGATTTAAGAGGATACGCTGATATGATGGATGCTGTAGTATCACAGGGACATATTTTTGCGGTGACCGGCATAGATGGCGCGAACAGCACGGCGGTTGATTTCGGATATTACGCGAATGCCAATACGTTGGAGGTCTCACCGAGACTGACAAAAACACCCAGCAGCTATATAACCGGAAAAACAGAAGATGAATTTTGCCCTGACGAATTTCTGACCAGAGCCGAAGCCGCCGCACTTATCGCGCGTCTAACAGCAGACAAACGTCCAGCGCAGGGAAACTCTATGTTTTCTGATGTGAACGAAGCCGACTGGTATTATGACGCTGTTGTTTCCCTTGCGGAAAAAGGAATACTGAACGGTTACGAGGACGGGACTTTCCGTCCCAACGAACAGATCACACGTGCGGAATTCGCAGCAATGCTCTCGCAGTTCATATATGGAGACAGTACATCTGACGGAACCGGGTACAGCGATGTCATCCAGCAGGATTGGTTTTACGAGCCTGTGATGAAGCTGGCGAACAGCGGCTTTTTGACCGGGTATGAAGATCAGACGATGCATCCAAATGACGTTGTCACAAGAGCTGAGGCAGTGACGATATTAAACCGCATGACCGGGAAAGCATATTCGGATACCATGCAAAATCCGTTTACAGACATTGAAGGTCATTGGGCATATGAAGATATCCTTGCGGCGTGCAGCAATTAATCTTTATATATGTGGAATATCTTAAAAATATAAAAATTCGGCGGCTAAACATAATATTAATTGTGTTTAGCTGTCGGATTTTTTTGTGGCCATATCATATTCTGAGTTAAACATAATTATATGCATAAATGATGAAAATGAGTTAAACACAATTATTTGGTTGCAAATGCTCCTCCCTTTCGGTGTAATTATAATGAAGACCACAGAAAGGAACAGAATAATTATGACAGAACAATTTTCTGAATATTTGAGGGAGAACGGCAAATCAGAAAACACTATTAAAACTTATTGCAGAAACATTAGCTTATTTTTAAAGTGGTGCCGCGACAGCTTTGGTGAAGAGCCCATGCGACTGTACCGCGCAAACGTATTGGAGTATATTTCATATATGCGCAACATCAAACAGTACGATCCGCGGACAGTAAATAATCATATCTCTTCACTGAAGACTTTAAATACTTATTTGTTAGAGAATGGGTTTCAAAAAGAGTCTGCGGTACTGGACAGCGATTTTATGAAAATCCAGATTCAATATGCAAGCCCATGTACCGTCGAAAAAAAGGATGTAGAGGCATTCCGGCAAAGGCTACTGGAGCACGACAGTAAACGAGATTATGCGATCGTTACCCTGTATGTTTATACCGGTATCAGACGAAGCGAATGCGTTTCACTCAGACTGGATCAGGTGGATCTGATATCCAGAGAGATTCGTATTGTCGGGAAAGGCAATAAGCAGCGAATTGTTTATATCAATGACAAGGTTGTTCATGCAATCCGGGAATATCTGAAAGAGAGGAATTCAAACAGCCCATATTTGTTTGTAAGCCGACAAAGTGAAAAACTAACGCCATCCCGCATTAATCAGATCTTCAACCAGTATTCGGATAGCATAACACCGAAAACATTGCGGCATTATTTTTGCTCCAACGCACTGGAGAATGGTTACTCTATTCACGAAGTGGCAAACCAAGCTGGGCATAGCAATGTGCAGACCACACTAATTTACAGTAACCCTACTGCCAAAGAGATGAAGGATAAAGCAAACAAACTGTAGCAAAGAAAATAGGGGAAGGATATATCATAATAAATTTTATAAACGATGTATTCAATTGAAAATGCCTCTTGACAAAGTAAAAGAAATAGTATATAATACAAACAGACCGTCGGTTTGAAATGGAGGTGAACAATTATGGCTCGAAATAAATATCCTGAACAAACGGTGAAATCTATTTTGGACGCTGCGCAGGAATTGTTTATCGAGCATGGCTACGAGCATACTTCATTGCAGGATATTATTAACAAAACAAAATTATCAAAGGGTGCAATCTACCATCATTTCGCATCGAAAGAAGAGATTTTTGTAGCTATGGTAAAACGAATTGGTGAAGATAATGCAGAAATATTAGCTAAAGTAAGAGATGATAAGTCATTAAACGGCTATGAAAAGTTAAAAGCAATATTTAAGGCCGCAATATTTAATACAAACCAAGATATTCTGTTGACAGCAGCGCCAAATCTTTTAGAAAATCCTCGGCTTTTAGCAATGCAATTTAGAGATATATTTGATGTTGTTGTACCGGATTTTATTCTTCCTATTTTACAGGAGGCAATTGTTGACGGCTCAATTCAAACTGATTATCCGAAAGAATTGGCTGAAGCCATGATGATTTTAGCAAATTTATGGCTCAACCCACTTGTACATGAAACAGAGGAGTCAGACATTGAGCGAAAATGTATTGCAATGAATAAAATGCTTATCGGATTAGGTGTAGACTTAATTGATGATGAAATGATTGCAAGATATAAACAATATTGTAAGCAAATAAAGAAATAAAAATAGGCTGCTCATGAGGAGCAGTTTATTTTGGGTCACATACAAACCGCAAGTCGGTTTGTTAGAAAGGAATCTATTATGAAAACAATAAAATTATTTAATCGGGATTTTTCAATGGTAGTAATTGGGCAGATCATATCTCTGTTTGGAAATGCGATTTTACGGTTTGCTTTGCCGCTGTACCTATTGAGAGAAACAAATTCTTCAATCTTATTTGGTACAGTGACGGCATGTTCATTTATCCCTATGGTTATATTCTCGTTGCTTGGTGGTGTTATTGCAGATAGGGAGAATAAGAGAAACATCATGGTTGTGCTGGACTTTTTTACAGCATTTATTATCATTATGTTTTATATAATACTCGGCAAGTTACCGCTTGTTCCACTGATGATTATAACTTTAAGGCTGCTTTATGGTATTTCCGGGGCATATCAGCCGTCAGTGCAAGCAAGCATACCATTATTGATAAATTCTGAGAATTTAGTCAAAGGAAATGCTGTCATTAACATGGTCAGCACGCTCTCAAGTCTGCTGGGACCTGCCATCGGTGGTGTATTATTTCAAGCTTTCGGTTTGACACCAATACTCATCATTAGTTTTGCTTGCTTTGCAGCTGCGGCAATTATGGAAATCTTTATACATATTCCACATCAGAAAATACAAGGTCAAAGCGGTATAATAAAGACTCTCCTATATGACTTAAAAGAAAGCTATCAATTTATTAAAAATGAAAAGCCTGTGTACATATCTGTAGTAATTGTTTTAGCGCTTTTTAATCTGGTACTTTCAGCTGCAATGATCGTCGGTCTGCCCGTAATGGTTGGACAAATCCTTGAGATGTCAGATGCAAGTGTTGGGATTGCGCAAAGCGCCTTAGGACTCGGTGGACTTGTCGGTGGGATTTTATCAAGTGCAGTAATACAAAAATTAAATCTAAAAGACAACTATATTCTTCTTATAATATGCTCTGTCTGTGCTTTGTTTATGGGAATCGCGCTTATCGAAATGATACCGGAGGCAATTGGATTTTGGATTATTACAGGAATGAGCTTTGTTACAATGTGCGTTTCAACTATTTTTACAGTTACTTTGTTTGCGGCAATCCAGGGGCAAACACCTTCACATTTATTAGGGAAAATTATGGCTGTAATAATTGCGGTATCCAACTGTTTACAGCCGATTGGGCAAGCCCTTTATGGAATCGCCTTTGACAGCTATAAACATATGCCTTGGGTGATAATGTGCGTTTCGGCAGCGCTGGCACTTTTCATTTCGATATATTCCAAAAGAGTATTTGTAAGATTGGCGGCAGGAGAGCAATATGTCGCTAATAAAAATATGAACGAATGAATCTTGAATTATAGATGATTATAAAAATGCGTAGGATGCGGAAAGTGTAAAATGATAATCAGCCATTTTACACCGGAAAATTGGCTTGTCATATGGGCATATGTCAATAAATTATAGACATATGCCCGTTATTGTGGTATAATATTGATTGAGGTGATGATATGGCCAGACCCACAAGATGCCGCCGTGTGTGTCACTTGCCTGAAAATCTTGAATTTCATCCCATACTTGAAAGAAAAGGTCCGCCTATTGTGATGACATTAGATGAATTTGAGACGATACGGCTTATTGATAAAGAAGGATTATCACAGAAAGAATGCGGAGAACAGCTCGAAGTCGGAAGGACAACTGCTCAAAGAATATATGAAAACGCAAGGAAAAAGCTTGCGGATGCATTGGTATTAGGGCTCCCACTTATAATTGATGGCGGATATTTTACCATTTGTAGTGGGAACACCGACTTTTGCTACAAAAAATCATGTGTAAAACGGCCATTAACCGATTCAAAAATAGATAAAGGAGAAAAAATATGAAAAAAATATTATCCTTTTTTATGTCCGCAATAATGCTTGCAACGCTTCTTATGCCATCTGCATTCGCCGAAACCACATGGGAAACGTTTGAAAACGAGGACGGGACGCTTACTGTTACGGGCTACAACGGCCCGGGCGGCGATGTGACGATACCGGCTCAGATTGACGGAAAGACGGTTGGGCTGATTGCCTCGGAGATCCTTGTCGGCATGTCTGAAAGCGTCACGTCTTTTTCCGCAGAGCCGGGCTCCGCGTTTTATACTGCGGAAAACGGTGTACTTTATAGCGTGCCGGATCCAGCTTACCCCGACTGGAAATTCGTAGCCGCGTATCCCAAGGCGTCAGCGGCTGAGGAATTCTATATCCCTGACTATGTCTGGCAGTTTGATCCCCGGGTTTGCGCCGGCGCGGACGCTCTGAAAAAAGTATCGTTCCCGCAGGGGATCGCAAGCATCGCTTCGGAAGCCTTTGCCGACTGCAAAAACCTGACAGAAATTGAGTTCCGGGGTGAATACAGCCTGCCGCACGGCACATACATCGACGAAGAGGGTTTTTATCACGACGATACCGGAAGCTACATCAGCGGCGGCCTGCTTGTCGGGGACGGTGCTTTCCGCGGATGTTCCTCATTAAAAGCCGTTACGCTCCCACAGGGGACCAGCGTGATCGCTGAAAATGCTTTCCGGGATTGCTCCTCGCTTGAAGCAGTGCTCATTCCGGACAGCGTGGAATATTTCACGGATAACCCCCAGGGTTCCGGTATCTTTGACGGTTCCCCGCTCGTTACGGTATATGGCCTGGCGGATTCCACCGCGCAGGAATTCTGCGGGCTGCTCGGCCTGCCCTTCCAGGCGGTAACAAGCTATGAAGAAGGGAAAACGCTGATTGCGAATCGGATTTCTCAGCCGGTTTCCCCGTCGGAACAGCCCTCTGCATGGGCAATCCCGGAAGTAACTGCCGCACGCGCCAACGGTTTGATCCCGGCCGAGCTGGACAGCAGTTATACCAGCCCCATCACACGGCGGGAATTTTGCCTTTTGGTCTGCGCCTATGCGGACAAAATGGGTCTTAGCAGCAGCGGCAGCCCCGTTTCGTTCAGCGATACAAGTGATGCAAGTATCCAGCGTGCCGCTGCGCTCGGCGTGATACAAGGGTATCCGGACGGTACCTTCGCGCCGGACAATTCCATCCTGCGCAGCGAAGCGGCCGCCATGCTTGCGCGCACTGCTGCGCTGACAGGCAACACGGCGAACGCGCCCTACGAATCCTTCAGTGATGAAGCGATGTTTGGCTGGGCACAGGAAAATATTGAATTCATTTCCTCCTGCATCGACACCCGCACGGTTACGGCCATCATGGGCGGCGTGGGAGACAACCTCTTTGACCCGAACGGAAATTACACGAGAGAGCAGGCGATCCTGACCTTCCAGCGGCTGTACCGTTACTGCACAGGCGTGATCCAGCCGCTTTACCCCGGCAATGTCCCGGTTGAAATCAACGGCGGCGTGATGGCAAGCCTGGAGGGCGGGCAGCTCCACTTCAGCAACCTGCAGGACGGCGAATACAGCATTATCGTGGGTGTAGGCTTAAATTATCACAGCTACACGGAAATGACCAAAAGCGATATTGTAACCGCTGTAAACTCCGAAATCACATATGATATTTCAGACATTCCCAATGGGCGCTACACGGCCGTTATCCGTCCATATACGTCCGACAGCTTGGCCGCCGCATACACCGAAAGGCCGGAACTGCCGCAGGACGGGCGGATCCTTTCCGCTGCACCGACAACGGTAGAGCCGCCGTATGTGGATATTATCAAAGACAACGACCATGGCTATCTGATCCCTTACCCGGCGTATGAGCACAATAAAAAAATGTTCCAAGAGACGCAGGCACCGGCTGCAGGGGAATATCTAAGCGCAACGCAGGATATCCAGGCGGACAACGCGGAAATACGCGCCCTGGCGGAAAGCATTACCGCAGGTCTTTCTTCGGATTATGAAAAAGCGTCGGCCATCTATGACTGGATGGGGCAAAATATCGCCTACGACTACGAAACCTACCATGCGGTAGATGATGAATCCCAGCGCCCGCAGGATGCGGTGTCGGTCATGAACCAGCGCTCGGCAGTGTGCGCGGGGTATTCCCAGCTTGCGGCAGCTCTGCTCCGCTCGATTGGCATCCCCACAAAATATGTGCTTGGATTTCCCTCGCTCGATTATGGGATTGGGGAAACGACGGATGACTGGATCAAAATCCTGATGAACGGCGGCGACGAGGAAAACGGGATCTATCTTGTCGTGCGGCACGCTTGGAACGAGGTCTGGGTCGGCGACAGGTGGGTCATCATGGATACGACCTGGGGCCGCATGCAGAACGAGGAAAACTGGGATGACTTCCGCACCCAGCGGGACTATTTTGATCCCTCGCTTTGGAAGTTCTCCTATTCACATATTATTTTGGAGTATCCGGATGAAACATAAAGATTATTCCTTTTCGCAACTAAAACTGAAGCGATTTTAAGATGAAAAGCGGGACGCCACTTCCCTACCTCCTAATAAGAAAACATCGAATTAGCCAGTAAAATCAATGTTTTCAGAGGCAGGAAACGCGGTACGAAGTCAAAAAAATCAAATACTGGCAGGCTCAAAGGGTGCTGATATGCAAAACATCAGCACCCTTTTCCTGTTCCCCACGCCATAGGTATAAAAAACCTGTGGCGTTTTTTTACGCCCATTTTCGGAAAGGAGCCGGATTGATGAAACTGAATGAAGAAGAAAAGAGGATGGTGTATCAGATTGAAAGCACCAATCAGAACGCCGCCCTGAATGAGATTTACATGACCTGGCGCTATACGAAAAGCCAGGCCACGAAGGACACGGCGGAAAGCCTCCTGAAGAAGCTGCGCCCTCTCTCGGACAGGGAGTGTATGGACGTGATCCGGGAGGTCCAGACAAATTACCATCTGCCGGATAAGGCGCGGACCATTGGGGAAATGCTGGCGGAGGCCAGGCAGCAGTCCGGGGCGGCGAAGCTGGCAGGGCATGACATTATGGCGCTGGAACGGTTTGACCCGGATACCCGGCACATGATCGTCTTTGACGTTCTCTCCCATGAGTCCCCTGTGGGCTGGAAGGGAGAGAAAATGCGCCTGTTCCTGACAGAAACCGGATATGGCAAGGCTCTGGAAAACCATAACAAAGGATTTATTAAGATCAGGAACCATGCGAAGGTGCTTGCGGGGAACCTCCATTATGACCGCAAAGACCGGGAGTTATAGGAGCCTGCAAAAATGTATCAAAAAGGATGGGAAATCCTCTGTTTTCCCTTCTGTGAGCGGTGATTTTGAAGCCGCCCATATCTTTTCCCATGAGGAAGTGACGGAAGGAACAGAGAGGCATTTTTCACGAAAATCAACACTTTTCAATCTATGAGGAAGGAGGTCATCGGCATGGCAGTTTTCCGTATCGAAAAGACCCGTGATTACACGGTCATGTCAAACCACCATCTGCGGAATACCGAATTGTCCCTAAAGGCGAAGGGGCTGCTCTCCCTTATGCTCTCCCTGCCGGAGAATTGGGACTACACCACAAAGGGCCTTGCCCGTATCTGCAAGGATGGCGTGGACAGCATTTGCGCCGGGGTGCGGGAGCTGGAGGAACAGGGCTATGTGGTCCGGGAGCGCGTCCGCAATCCAAACGGACAGCTTGGGGCCATCGAGTACACGATTCTGGAACAGCCCCGCCCGCCTGAACGGGAAAAACCTGAACAGGAAAACCCCGCACAATTAAATACTAAAGGATCAAGTAAACAGAAATTAAAAACTGATTTATCAAGTACGGAGATATCAAATCCTATCCAATCAAATCCCCCTACCCCCACGGGGGCAAGGATGGGAACGGATGGGATGGGAGCCAGAGAAATATACCGGGAGATCATTTTGGAGAACATCGGGTATGCGTATCTAATCCAGGACAGCCATATTGACCGGGAGCAGCTTGACGAGATCGCCGAGCTCATTGTGGATACCGTATGCTCCGCCAGAAAGACGATCCGCATTGCCGGGGACGATTACCCGGCGGAGGTGGTCAAATCCCGGTTTATGAAGCTGGACAGCTCCCATGTGCAGTATGTCATGGACTGCATGAGGGAGAACACCACTTATGTCCGCAATATCAAGAAATACCTGCTGGCGGCCCTGTATAATGCGCCGGGCACGATCAGCAATTACTATTCTTCCCTGGTGCAGCACGATATGTACGGGGATGGGAAAAGGGGGCGCGGCTAAATGCAGGAAGAAGTGACCGGAAAGACCGTCGCCCTTATCATCAGCGGCACGAAGCTGAGCGAGCAGGTGTTTGAAAAGGCGGTCAAAAAGTTTTTGGAGGAAATCCAGAAAAGCAAACAGCCGAAGATATACCGGGGCAAACAGACCCTGCATCAGCTCAAACAGCACGGAGCCTCCCTGACCAACATTGAGATCACGGAGCAAAATATCAAGGCATTTTCCTCGGTGGCGAAGAAGTACGATATCGACTACGCCTTGAAGAAGGATCCGAACACCCAACCGCCGCACTACTATGTGTTCTTCAAGGCAAGGGACAAGGACCAGCTGGAGCCAGCGTTCCGGGAGTTTGTGGCCATGACCCTAAACCGGGAGAAGCGCCCCTCCATCCGTGACAGGCTGGACCAGGCGAAGGAACAGGCGGCACAGAAGGCGGAGCACCGCACCATTGACCGGGAGAAAGTAAAGGTCAAAGATCGGAGCGTGCAGCGATGAACATGAAAAAACTGATTTTGACCAATCTCCCGTATCTCTTGTTCGTGTATCCCTTTGACAAGGCGGCCCAGGCCTTCCGGCTGGCGCCCGGCGCGGACCTTTCGGCGAAGCTCCTCTCCATCGGGGACGGCTTCACGGCGGCGTTTGCCTCTCCGGGATTAAGTTTTGCACTGACGGACCTTCTGATCGGCATAGCCGGGGCGGTGATCCTGCGGCTGGCGGTCTACATGAAGGGCAAGAACGCGAAGAAATACCGACACGGTATGGAATACGGCAGCGCCCGGTGGGGCACGCCGGCAGATATCGCCCCCTTCATGGATAAGGATTTTTTCAACAACATCCCCATGACCCAGACGGAGCGGATCACGATGGCAAGCCGCCCGAAGCAGCCGAAGTACGCCAGGAATAAAAATATCCTGGTCATCGGCGGCAGCGGTTCCGGCAAGACGAGGTTTTTCGCAAAGCCCTCCCTGCTCCAATGCCATTCCTCGTATGTGGTGACTGATCCGAAAGGCACCATCTTGAACGAGGTGGGAAAGCTGCTGGAGCGGAAGAAATACCGGATCAAGTGCCTCAACCTGATCAACTTCAAGAAGTCTATGAAATATAACCCGCTGGCGTACATCCGCTCCGAGAAGGATATCCTGAAGCTGGTCAACGCCCTGATTATGAACACAAAGGGCGAAGGGGAAAAAAGTTCCGAAGATTTCTGGGTCAAGGCGGAACGCCTGTACTATTCGGCCCTGATCGGGTACATCTGGTACGAGGCCCCGGAGGAAGAACGCAACTTCATTACCCTTCTGGACCTGATCAACGCCAGTGAAGCCAGGGAGGACGACGAGGAATACCAAAGCCCCGTTGATATCCTCTTCCAGCAGTTGGAGGAAAAAGAGCCGGACCATTTCGCCGTGAAGCAATACCGCAAGTTCAAAATGGCGGCGGGCAAAACCCTGAAATCTATACTGATTTCCTGCGGGGCAAGGTTAGCCCCCTTCGATATCAAAGAGCTCCGTGATCTGATGGAAACGGACGAGATGGAGCTTGACACCCTGGGCGACAGCAAGGCGGCGCTGTTCGTTATCATCAGCGATACCGATACCACCTTTAACTTTGTGGCCGCCCTGATGTATAGCCAGCTTTTCAATCTGCTCTGCGACAAGGCCGATGATTTCTACGGCGGGCGGCTGCCCGTCCATGTGCGGCTGATTTTGGACGAGTTCGCAAACATCGGCCAGATACCCAACTTTGATAAGCTGATCGCCACCATCCGAAGCCGTGAGATATCGGCTTCTATTATTTTGCAGTCGCAGAGCCAGTTAAAGACCATCTACAAGGACGCGGCGGATACCATTGTGGGTAACTGTGACAGCACCTTGTTTTTGGGAGGCAAGGAGAAATCCACGCTCAAAGAGATTTCGGAGCTGCTGGGGAAAGAGACCATCGACAGCTACAATCAATCCGAAAACCGGGGCAGCCAGATTTCCCATGGCCTCAGTTATCAGAAATTAGGAAAGGAGTTGATGTCCCAGGACGAATTGGCAGTCATGGACGGAGGCAAGTGTATCTTCATGCTGCGGGGCGTGCGGCCGTTTCTTTCGGATAAGTACGACCTGACGAAGCATCCCAACTACAAATACACGGCCGACGCCGACCCTAAAAATGTCTTTGACATGGAACGGTACATGAAGAAGCAGCGCGCCGTGGTGAAGCCCACGGACAGCTTCGAGGTGTACGAAATTGACAGAAACGAATAAATCAAACACATTTTTAGGAGGATTTTATTATGGCATTTTTCAACAGTGCAGTTACAGTTTTGCAGACTCTCGTGGTGGCGCTGGGCGCCGGTCTTGGTATCTGGGGCGTGATCAACCTGCTGGAAGGTTACGGGCAGGACAACCCGGCCTCCAAAAGCCAGGGCATGAAGCAAGTCATATGTTTATTGCGGTGGTGACGTTTTAACGCAGGGCGGTCATGAAAACCGCCCTTGATACCTTAGTTTGCTGCCGATCCTACATTGCCAATGAACCGATAATATATCTCAATCGGCATCACTTTGTTGCCGTCCTCGTCCGTGTGCTCATGAATTATGATCTTCTCAATCAGCGTATTGAGCAGGACAGCGTCAAGCTCCGTTATCGGTGAATATTGCTCTATCAGATCGGCGAAATCTTGTGCCGAACGGCTTTGCTGTGTATGCTGTGACAGATCATCATTGATTTTGTTATACCGCTCTTTAAGCTGCATTTCCTCTTTTTCAAGACTTGCAGACATTGCAGAATATCGTTCCTCTGATATACGCTTGAATACCTTGTCCTCGTACAGATTTTGCAGAATAACATTGAGGTCGTCAAGCCGCTGATTGATCTTCTGCAATTCCTTTTGATATGAGGCTTTCTCACCGTTCAATTCGCTGTCTGAGCGGTTTATGAGTTGTTCTATGTACGCCGCCTTATCCTCTTTTGAAAGTGTGATATGGCGGTTTATGTCCTCTAAGACAATTGCCTTCAGATCCTCGGCATTTATCGAATGTGGTGTGCATTGCTCGGCACCTCGCCGTACATACAAATTGCACTTGTATTTTGGTGTACGATTTACGCTGTGCTCTTTCTTATACACAATTGTCTTTCCACATTCGCCGCAAATGAGCAGTCCCTTGAAAATATTGTTGGGATTGGGCTCGTTAAAATGCTTCTTGACGCTTATTCGCTGCTGTACTGTTTCAAAGTCCTCACGACTTACGAGCGGTTCGTGCGTATCGCGTACCGTTATCCATTCATCTTTAGGTCTCTCGATAAGGTGTCTGTCCTTAAAGGAGCGCGATGTATGCCTCTGACTTACCATATCGCCCATGTAAACAGGGTTTTGCAAGATTACCTGCACCCCGCGTTTTATCCATCCACATGGATATTTAACTCGTTCGTTCTTGCGAAGAACGCCGTCCATACCGCGGATATAGGCTCCCGGTGTCGGTATGCCCTCTTTCCTGAGCAGATTAGCTATCTGGGCACATGTCTTGCCCTCAAGAGCCATGCGGTACATGCGCTGAACTATCGGAGCATGTTCATCGGGAATAAGCTTGTGCTTGTCCTCCGGTGATTTCATATAGCCATAGGGAGCTCTGACCCCCGTAAACTGTCCGTTTAGGGCTTTTGTTCTGTATGCAGACCGCACCTTGCGTGAAACATCTCGCGCATACCATTCGTTGATAATATTTTTGAACGGGGCGAATTCGTTGTCGCCGTTATCGCTGTCTACGTTGTCATTAACTGCGATAAATCTGACATCATGCTGCGGAAAGAATATCTCGGTATAATATCCCGTCTGCAAATATTCTCTGCCCAAGCGTGACAGGTCTTTTACGATGATCGTATCAACTCTGCCCGCATCTATCTCCGAGAGCAGCCGCTGAAAATCGGGTCTATTGTAATTCGTACCACTCCATCCATCATCAACAAAGTATTGACAGTTGCCGAAACCGTGCTCGTCTGCGTAATGCTTTAGCATGGCTTTCTGTGTCTGTATGCTCATACTGTCACCGCTGTATTCATCATCACGGCTGAGCCTGCAATAAAGAGCTGTTATTTTATTAAATTGCTGCTTAGATTGTTTCATTTTAGTGTCCCTTTCTCAGTAGATTTTGCGCTTTGCGCAAAACTCACGGCTTACGCCGTGCCCGCCCTTCTTGGCGGTACATCGAAACAGCAATTCAAGATATTTTGTATAATTACATTATACCGCAGTCTGCGGCAAATTGCAATATAAAATGTCGAACGAATTGATAAATTCTTTACGAATTGCTGTCTCTTTTCGATAAGTTTTGCAAAATAAATATGCTATACTGATAGTATACTAAAATTCATTCAATCTTACATTGAGTGAAAATTGAGTAAAAATTGATTAGGGTGTGTCTGAAAACTCGCTTTGTTTGGAGATTTAGGCGGAAATTTCATCTGACAAGGCAGAAAACGCAGAGAATACTCGCGTATTGTCAAGTTTTCTAACGCAGTCAGGTGGGATTTACGGCAAATAGACGAATGAATGGAGTTTTCAGATACACCCTACCTAAGGATGTGATTTTTTGAAATTATGCGATTTCTGCTCTTTTGCAAAGGTTATCATGGACTACACGGCAGAGAGCAAAAACGTAAATCAGATGGACTTTGTGTATGATCTGTTCAAGGACTTTATCGAAAGCGATGAGGGCTACGACTTTGAATTTGACAACGGTCTTGTATGCCGCTGGCTCAACGGCACCGCAAAGCTGAGTCCGAGGATAACGTCATACTATGCAAAGAACGGCAATATCGAGGCTCTTGCGATAGACATTGAGGAAAATATATTGCCGCTGCTGTATGACAAGGATATGGCAGTCAAAGATATATACGAGCTATTCATGAACGACAGCACTGTTTCGGAGAGCAAGAAGGCGGAGATCACCGAGGGCTATCCGTATGAGAACGATACCGAGGTATCGGACTTCCTAAGCCGTGTGCTGTTGTTTGGGCTTGAACGACCGTTTGTAAAGAGGGACGCTAAAACTAAGGCTATAATGGCATCGGGAGCTTTATCACCGCTTTTGCAGGATTACATATATGACGGGCTTGTTCCTAAGCCCTGCAAGCATTTCTGCGGACGTGAGAATGAATTGGAGCTGCTGCACTCTGTGCTTGACAATAACGGCAAGGTGTTTGTGCATGGCATCCCGGGGATCGGCAAGAGTGAATTTGTGAAGATGTATGCGAAGAAATACAAGAAGGACTATACGAATATTCTATACTTCAACTACAATGGAGACCTAAGGCAGATGATAACCGACTGCGATTTTGCCGACGACCGCGCCGATGAGGATGAGGCAATGCGTTTTAAACGCCATAATCGCTTTCTGAGGAGCTTAAAAGAGGATACCCTTATCATCATAGACAATTTTAATACTATTGCTTCAAGCGACGCTATGTTCGATGTCGTAATGAGCTACAGGTGCAAGATCGTGTTTACGACAAGAAGCCGCTTTGATGATTATACGTCTTTGGAGCTTGAAGAATTGGACAAACGAAGCCTTATGGCACTTATCGAATATTTCTATGATGAGTATGACGATGAGCATACGATCAGGCAAATAATTGGCGAAATTTACAGCCATACTCTTTCGGTGGAGCTTGTGGCACGTTTGCTTGCGTCTGGCATATTAGAGCCTGACGAGCTGTTAAAAGAATTAAAGAACACAAGAAGCGTACTGCATACCGACGATAGAATAAATATCGTAAAGGACGGCAAGTCATCAAAAGCGACATATTACGAGCATATTCACAAATTAGTGTCCCTGTTCGCATTGTCGGATCAGGCTGTATATGTCATGAGGAACATGTCGCTTATCCCAGCTGACGGTATACGCCCGAAACTGTTTGCGAAGTGGATATGTATTAACGACCTCAACACATTAAACGAGCTTATCGAATACGGCTTTGTCGGTATGAATGAGTGCAGAAAAATATTTTTGCACCCGATAATACAGGAAATAGCCGTTGACGATACAAAACCGAGCATCAAAGCCTGTCCGTGGCTCGTGAAAACTCTGCATGGTCTGTGCCTGTTTCATGGCTTAGACCTGCCGTATCATGATACGATGTTCAAGACCGCGGAGAACATTATCACAACAGCCGAAAAGGACGATATGAAGACATATATGTCATTCATAGAGGATGCGTTCCCCTACATGGAGAAGTACGCCTATCGTTCCGGTATGGAGCTCATCATCTCTGAGCTTGAACGATACAGTTGTGGTACAGTTGAAAAAGCAATGCTGCTTGACTATAAGGCGGCATATGAGCATATATGCAATAACGATCATAAAAAGGCACTTCGGTATGAGCAGCAGGCAGTCAAATATTGTGACGAGATAGCTAACGTCAATCCGCATCTTGCAGCCAACATCTGCGGCAACACAGGAGGACTGTATCACAGCGTCGGACAGGTTGATAAGGCTAAGCATTACATGGAGCGTGCGTATATGATATTGTCCGATAATGACCTTGAATACACCAATGACAGCGTCATACAGATATGCAACTGCGCAAATCTTTTAGCCAATACCGGCGAGCCGCAGAAAGCTATACGGGCGCTTAAAGCCTGTGCTCAGGCTGTGAAGAAGTATAACTCCGATACGAGCAGTGACTATGCAAATCTGCTCTGGGACATCGGCGGCATATATATGCAGCTGTATGACAGGGAGAATGCACTTGTGTATTTCAAGAGCGCTATGAAGATATATACCGAGCTGTGGCAGAATGAGCCGGAGCTGCTACAAGCAAAGCTTATGGAGCTTCAAAACATGGCTGCTGTATATGAAATGAGCGGCTCGTTCCTCTTGAATGGGTGAGGCAATTGTAAATTTTTCGATTAAGGTATTGACATATCCGCTGAAAAATCGTATAATAATATTACAAGAACGGGCAACGGTGAGTGTCCGTTAGAGCGTTGATGTGGAGGATTGTGTCAGCATGCAGTGTTTCACGGAGCTCTCGATGGGTTGTATGTGTAGACCGCCAGCTGACTTTATGCACGCAGGACGTGCAGACAGAAAACATTCAAAGCCCTGCTTTAACCGGCGGGGCTTTTCTTTTGCACGGAGGAAGATATGGATAAATTGCAAATACGCGCGGCAGCATTTCGCCGTTTAATGGACTACGAATATATTATCAAGCTTGGCAGAAAGGGCAGGATCATCGAATTTACACTGAATTTTGAGCCATCGGACTTTTTTCATCTGATCGGGCTTCATAAGCTGACCGATGTCATAAACAGACGCCTTCCTACAGCGCAGACCTTTTATGATTGTCTCAGAGGAAATATAACTTATGAGCAGCTATCGCGAAGTATATTCTTTAAAGACTTAGGAAACAGGTTTGAATATTTTGACCGGCTTGAAGAAATGCTCGACAGCAACGACACTGTTTTCAAATGCAACACATCGACGCTGAGGAAATTCTCGCGGATAACCGCTGATTTTGAATTGAAGAATGTATATGAAGCGCTGACATTCTACCTGTTTACAGACAAGCGCTCATATTCGGAGAAACAATTTTGCAAATCGTTTATCAACAGCGAAATGGTTGACTATACATACGGTCAAACAAAATTGACGCTCCTCTACAAGGAAAAAGTTAATATCAGGACTAACGAGCACTATATACAGTATGACAGACTGACACCGAATAAAAATTAGTCAATTTCCGCTCAATTTGAAGTCAATGTATTTTTGCCTTCTTTCGAGTAAACTTATATTAAAGTTTATTATGAAAGGAGGCATTTTTGATGCCAAAAAACACAGAACACACTGCGCTTGCCGAGCCTTACAGGCGCAAGCGCGGCAATGTCACATTCATCATTTCATCATTTACAAATCCGAACACAACCAAAACACCGCAGGAGCTGATCCTGCAAATGCTTGAAAGCCGTGTCGCAGCCGAGCGAGAGGAGTGTGGTAACGAATGAGCAACTACATAACGCCCGCACTCAACATGCCGCCATACATGCTATTCCCTAAATTTCTGCTTGAAACTGCTCTAAGCGAAACTGCGCGGCTCGTTTATACGATCTTGCTTGATCGTACAAGGCTGTCACTTCAAAATCAGAATTATATCGACAATTATGGTCATGTGTATATCTATTACACAATAACCAACATTGCAGAGACCATCCGCAAAAGTGAGATGACCGTCAAGACGGCGCTTGCTTTACTTGAAGATAATGAGCTTATAAAAAGAGTTCATCAAGGCGTTGGTCTGCCGAATAAGATTTATGTCAGGATGCCTATGGACAGTTTGCCGCCGGAAAGAAATATATCTGCCATACAGAAAGAAAACTTTCCGTATAACAGACAGAAAACTGTCTGTCTGGAAGAAAGAAAACTTTCCGGTATTAAAAATGATAATAATAAAAATGATATATTAAAAATGAGGGAGCAAGAAAGGAGCGCCCGCGGCAGTCAGAAAAATGTCTACATCTCCGATGAAGAATATGAAGCCTTATCGGCTGAATTTACGGAGTGCGATGAGTATATAGAGCGGTTGTCACTGTATATGGCATCCACGGGCAAGGATTACAGCAGCCATGCCGCTACCGTTCGGAAGTGGATATTGCAGGACAAGCCCAAGAAACAGGAACGAAATTATGAGTGCAAGGAGGACGAGAGTTTATGAACACAATAGGAGTTCGTGAGGGCAAGAAAAATATTTTCGGGAGGTGACAGCAGTGACGGAAGATGAGAAGAAATTATTGCAGGCAAAGCACAGGCTTGAAGAAGCAGAGGCGCGCGACCGTGTGAGAGAGCGCAAAGCGAGAACACGGAGATTGATACAAGAGGGAGCCATTCTTGAAAAGGTCTTGCCGCAGGTATTGCATGTGGAGCTTGATAAATTGGAGCAGTTTTTACATAGCAAATTCAATTGAGAAAGTCAAAGTGGGTACTCAAATTCGGGGTGTTTCGGTCAGCCGAAACGCCCCCTCATCCCGATAAGGGCGCACTTACTCACCACCGTAAAGGTGGTGGTACTGCTCGCTTTCAGCGGCAGACGTTGCGCCCTTGCCGGGAGCGCCGACAATCACGCAAGCGTAATTATCGGTACAGCCGAATTGCTGGAGACCACTCCCGCAAAGCATTGTTGCCAATGCAAAATGAGCACCGCTCATTTTCTCGGCTGTTTGCTAAAACCTGTCACCGACAGCTTTTAGCAAGCATGAGCTGCCGCTCATTTTCTTTTTGAAAAAAGAAACAAAAACTTGTGTCTGCATGGCAGACCATACGGAGGTGTTCAAAATAGCAATCTACCATTTTGAAGCAAAGATGATAAGCCGCGGCACTGGACGTTCCGTAGTAGCTGCTGCGGCTTATGCGTCATGCTCGAAAATCTACAACGATTATGACGGCATGATGCATGACTATACGCGCAAGCACGGTTGTGTTTACAGCGAAATATTCTTGCCGTCCAATGCTCCGCCAGAATGGCAGGATAGGACAGAATTATGGAACGCTGTCGAAGCTGCCGAAAAAGCTAAGGACAGCCGACTTGCACGGGAGCTGATTGTTGCCTTACCCGTTGAAATCGGACTTGATGAATGGAAAGCCATTCTTAAAGATTTTATATCCAAACAGTGCGTCAATAAGGGTATGTGTGCTGACGTCAGCATACATGACACCGACGGGCATAATCCTCATGCGCATATTCTGCTAACTATGCGACCGATTGATGATAAAGGCAAGTGGCAGGCTAAGACGCAGAAAGAGTATTTATGCAAACGCGGTGATGAAGAACGCGGCTTTACAGCAGCCGAGTTCAAGACTGCACAAGCTGACGGCTGGGAAAAGCAGTATCAGTATAAGGTAGACAAGAAAAAGCTGTATATGACTCCCACCGAAGCCGAACAGCAGGGATATGAGAGGGTAA
Organism: uncultured bacterium; assembly: GCA_905215805.1. Lineage (GTDB taxonomy): Bacteria > Bacillota > Clostridia > UBA1381 > UBA1381 > UMGS1958. Next base: position 230,585 of record CAJMRL010000003.1, read on the forward strand.
GCAAAAATCCCAAAAGTACGCGATACGGAAGGCAAAATCCCATATGCGCCGAGTGGAACAGCGAGGAACAGGTCTTACGTTGGCGCAAAGCATGGGAAGGAGTCACGAATAAGGCACTGGAGCAGAACAGCATTGACGCACGCGTTGACTGCCGCAGCTTCAAGGAGTGCGGCATTGACGAGCAGCCGACTATTCACGAGGGTGTTTCCGCGCATATCATAGAACAGCGCGGCGGTGTTTCGGAACGGTGCGAAATGAACAGGCAAATAAAAGCTGATAACGCTTTGTTGCTTGAAATAAAGAAACAAATCAAAAAGCTATCGGCAATAGTTGTAGATAAGGTGAAAAAAACTGTTTTGGATTTTGCAAATACATTAGAGAATTTGCGGAACAGATATATATTTAACCGTTATGAAATAACGCAAAATGAAAACATATCCACAGAACTCAAACAGTATAACACCACTATTGATGTTACTGTTCAAAGGTATAACGGAATTGTCCAGCAGTTAGATAATAAAATTACCGAATTGAAGAAAATGAAAGCCGAGCAGAAACATTTAAATCCAATACACATTTTTCGCCATAAAGAATTGACGGAACATATAGACAAGACGGAAAAAGAAATAAAAAAATTGCAAAATCTCAAATCCGCCTTCCTTGACAAAATGAGTTGCAAATCTGAAAAAGATATTCCACAGTATAAAGCATTGCACATAAAAAATGATGATATTATTATAGAAATTGCTGCAAATAATACAGAATTAGAAAAACAATGTGCTGACGATAAAGCTGAATTTATATCAATCAAAAAGAGTATTCCGTCCGAAGATATGGTGGCGGTACAGGCTGAACGCTATACAATCCATGATGAATACACAAAATCAAATATACAAAAGCTACAAGAGAAATACGGACGTAAATACAGTTATGATATATACAAAGATGTTGAAGCTGATGTAAATATGGAACTGCACGAAAAACCATTCTCTATTCTAATGAGGTTAGAGAAAAACAAGCAACGAAATACAGACCATAACCACACAAAGTACCGAAATCACGAACAGGAACGATAATATTAAGAAAATTATTGACAATGGCACTAAAATATGATATAATATATATCACACAATAAACGTAACAGGTTTACGTTTGTAAAAAGACGTAACTATACAGGGAGAAAGCATGCTATTCCGGCTTTACGGTTGAAACCTTATACGATACATTTATACAGACAACACCCCGGATCAGCTTTTGGTTGGACAATTCCAACCAAACACCACAGCAAACAGCAGAAACTATTCTGAACGCCAAGAAGCCGGTATGATTGTTAACATATAAGAGGAAGAAAAATTTCTTTTAGGTACTTGCTTTCCTAAAGCTGATGTGATATAATAGTTTCATTCCAGAAAAGGAGTAAAAAAATATGCGGCAAGGTATTCTTAAATAAAACTATAATCAAATAGTGGGAACAAAGAATTATGATAGCTCCTTTTGTGGGGGCTTGGTTTTTTGTACCCAATTTAAGAATACTTTTGCCTTATCAATTTTGACATATTCAAAAAACAGCAATCACAAATAGGTGTATGCTGTATATGTGTATGTCCGCAAATTATAATCCCCAGTGGTAAAAGTATTTTACTGCTGGGGATTTTTATGCCCTTTAGGGCTGTAAAAGGAGGACAATCACATGAAAATAATAAATATTGGCATCCTTGCCCATGTAGACGCAGGAAAAACAACATTGACGGAAAGCCTGCTATACACCAGTGGAGCGATTGCGGAACAAGGAAACGTGGATAAAGGAACTACAAGAACAGACACTATGATTTTGGAACGGCAACGTGGAATTACCATTCAGACAGCAGTTACTTCTTTTTGCTGGAATGATTATAAAATCAACATCGTGGACACTCCCGGTCATATGGATTTTTTAACCGAAGCATACCGATCTTTATCTGTCCTTGACGGAGCTGTTTTAGTCATTTCGGCAAAAGACGGCGTACAGGCACAGACACGTATATTATTCAATGCGCTTCAGAAGATGAACATCCCGACAATCATCTTCGTAAATAAGATAGACCAAAATGGAATCGACCTGCGGCGTGTTTACCAAAGCATCAAAGATAAACTTACCAGTGATATGATTGTCATGCAGGAGGTTGCCTTGTCGCCCAAGATAACCATAACCGATATTTCTGATTTGGACAAATGGGATATTGTTATTTCTGGAAGCGATGAACTGTTAGAACGATATGTTGCAGAGGATCCTTTGGATATACAGGAATTACAATATGAAAAGTGCAAAAGAACCAGATGCTGCTCTTTGTTTCCTGTTTATCATGGGAGTGCAAAAGACAATTTAGGAACAGAAAAACTGATCGAAGCGATTACAGAAACTTTCATTACAGAAACAGACGATATTCAGTCTGAATTATGTGGATATGTTTTTAAGGTTGAGTATACAGACCGGAAAAAACGGCTTACTTATTTACGCCTGTATCATGGGACGCTCCATTTACGGGATGAGCTGCCGCTGTCAAAAAAGAAAAAAATAAAGATTACAGAAATGTGTATTCCGTTAAATGGTGAAATCGTCCCGGCTGACCATGCTGATCCGGGAGAAATTGTTGTTTTAGCTGATGATACTTTGAAACTGAACGACATTCTGGGAAACGAAAAACTCTTACCTCAAAAAACACGGATCGATGATCCCATGCCATTACTTCGGACAACCGTAGAGCCGCAAAAGCCGGAGCAAAGGGAAGCCCTGTTAAATGCCCTCGTAGAGATCGCTGATACAGATCCTCTTTTGCATTTTGACATTGATACTGTTACCCATGAGATCATGTTATCTTTTTTGGGAAAAGTACAGTTAGAAGTTATTTGTTCGCTATTAGAAGAAAAATATCATGTGGGCGTGGTTACGAAAGAGCCTTCGGTTATTTATCTGGAAAGACCGCAAAAAAAAGCGAGCTGCACGATTCATATTGAAGTGCCGCCGAATCCGTTTTGGGCATCTATTGGTTTGACTGTAACACCGCTTCCTATTGGAAGCGGAACACAATATAAAAGCGAGGTATCTCTCGGATATTTAAACCAAAGTTTTCAAAATGCCGTCATGGAGGGGGTGCGTTATGGAATGGAGCAGGGCTTATATGGCTGGGGAGTGACAGACTGCCAAATTTGTTTTGATTATGGAGTTTATTACAGTCCGGTCAGTACCCCCGCTGATTTTCGTTTTCTTGCACCTATCGTGTTGGAACAGGCATTGAAAAAAGCAGGAACACAGCTGTTGGAACCATACCTTTCCTTTACTCTTTTTGCGCCGCAGGAATATCTTTCACGGGCTTATAATGACGCACCAAAGTATTGCGCAATAATTGAATCAACCAGACTTGAAAAAGATGAAGTTATTTTTAAGGGGGAAATCCCTGCCCGTTGTATCGGTGAATATAGGAATGATTTGAATTTTTATACAAATGGAAGAAGTGTTTGTATTACAGAATTAAAAGGGTATCAGGAAACTTCCGGCGAGCCTGTGTTTCAGCCACGCCGCCCGAACAGCCGTTTAGA
>CAJMRL010000004.1 GCA_905215805.1 uncultured bacterium
ATAATCTGACGATTTTTTCAACAATTTTTTATGAATTTTTAGAGGTTACCATTATTATATACTGTTTTTCTAAAAAATTCAACATTATTTTTTATTTTTTGCGGAAATTTTTGTACTAAAAACTTATGAAGCGGAATAAAATTAATTGGTAATATTATCGGAGCAAAAATTTTCCGAAAATTTTATCAGAAAGGATGATATGTTATGAAAAAAATTCTATTTTTAATGGCGGCGTTGATCATGCTTTCATCATGTGAATATATGCCGGAGAAAAAAGACATCGAGCCGGGAAATACAGCTGAACCTGTACATACATCAGACGCAACGGCAGAGGCTCAGGCAGAGGTGTTCCAAAGTCCTTCTCCCAATATTGAAACGGATGCTGTGGAAGTAAAACCTGCCTCGGATTATGATATGATAGATTCAAAAGGAATGGGCTGGGGATTTGTAAGGAAAAAAGGCGCTCCTCCTGAAATCACGGCAAAGCAGAAGGAGGATTTAGAAAAATACAGAGGAGTATATATGGACGAAAACAATAAGGCGGCATTATATCTGACTTTTGATGAGGGATATGAAAACGGATTCACATCAAGGATACTTGATATATTGGCTGAAAAGAATGTTCCTGCGGCGTTTTTTGTAACAGGTCCATATCTTAAAAGTCAGAATGAGCTTATACAGAGAATGATAGATGAGGGACATATAGTTGGGAATCATACAGTGAATCATCTTAACCTTGCCAATCAGCCGGTTGAAACGGTGCAGTCGGAGCTGGAAGATATGAATAAGACTTGTGAAGAGATTTATGGAGTAAAAATGAAGTATATGCGTCCTCCGGAGGGAGAATACAGTCCCAGAGTACTTGCGGTGGCAAAAGATATGGGATATACTACGGTGTTTTGGAGCATGGCATATAAGGATTGGGATGTCAATATACAAAACGGGGCGGAATATGCTTATGATCAGATCGTGCCTTATTTGCACGGCGGTGCAATAATATTGCTTCATGCGGTGTCTGCCGACAATACAGAAGCGTTGGGGAATATAATAGATGCCGCAAGGGGAATGGGATATGAATTTAGAAGCTTGGATGATTTGAGCATAACGGCAGCAGAATAATAAAAAATAAACAAAAGCAGAAAAATTTGAAAATACCCCTTTTATTTTTTTGATAGATGTAGTATAATATATACATGTAATTTATAGATAAACGGAACGCTTTAAATTGTGTTCGGGAGAGGAAGGGATAGTATGAAGGAAGCAAGCTTTGATTTTGGAAAAAAACAGGTGACCGAAGGGTACATAAAAATAACGGGTGACTGCATATATTCCAAGGAAAAAGGATACGGCATTGAAAAGCCTGCTGAAGCTGTGGTGAGAGATAAGGGAGAGTATGAACTGAATCGTGATTTCCTGTTCATGGGAGAAAATAAATTCAGAGTAGACATAGATAATGGAAAATATATCGTTAGAGTGAATACCGGGGATTACGATGACGAGGGAGATGTCACAACTTCATATAGTGTAAACGGAATAAAGGAAAGTGCATGGGTGTATGACAGTGCTGTGATTTCAAAGGTGCTTAAGGTTGATGTAACCGACGGAAGCATGGTATTTGAGTTTAATAAAGGAAAACACTGTACTTTAAACAGCATTGATATTGCTCCGTTAAGAGATATGCCTGCTCCGGAAACGGAAGTGACGGTAACTGCCAAAAGAACAGAATGCGGCGTAAAGCTTGCATGGAAGCCGCTTGAAGGGGTAATGGGATATAGAGTAAAGCGCCTGAATCATCAAAATAATGAGCCGGATAAATGTGTGGATGTGGTATGTGAGGAATATACGGATAATGACGTGGCTTTGTGCGAAAAATATTCATATTCTGTATGCGGATTGTATTCTCACAAATTTGAAGCGGATAATAAATTTGAAATAACGGTTACTATAACAGACGGCGGTAAGGTTGAAGATGAGATAAAGAATCTTGACGCAAAGGAAACGCCGGTAAGCGTGGCTTTGATATGGGAAGGCTTTGACAAGGCGGTATGGTATAATATTTATCAGAAAGCGCCTTACGGAATATATAAAAAAATTGGAACAACAACGGAATGCGCATATATTGATGATAAGGTTGTAACGAATGTTCCCTTCATTTATGCGGTCGAGGCTGTTACTACAAGCGGAATATCAAAGCGTGCAGAAGTAAAAATCGATATGGAAGCCCAGCCTGTAAAGCGAAAAATGGAAACGCTCGACAGAGGTGCGGTTGCGATAAAAACAGCAGACGGAGTATTTTTAAGCTGGAGACTTAACGGATGGGAATATGAGGCAGGTATCGATTTTATGCTGTTCAGAAATGGCAGCTGCATCACTGAATCACCAATAACCGATTCTACAAATTATCTTGACAAGGACGGAAAGTCAGGAGATGAATATACAGTCAAAGCCGTACTTAATGGAAAAATGGAAAAGAAGGGCTATACTGTAAAGGTGAGTGATACTCCATACTTGTCGATTCCGCTGGATAAGCCTGCTCCTGTGTCATTAAGAGACGGAAAGGTTTATGAGTATACTGCAAATGATGCATCAGTAGCCGATTTGGACGGCGATGGCGAATATGAGATAATACTGAAATGGGATTGTAATGGAAAGGATAACTCCCACAAAGGATTTACGGGCAATGTATACTTGGATGCATATAAGCTTAACGGCAAAAAGCTTTGGCGCATAGACTTGGGCAGGAATATAAGAGCGGGAGCACATTATACTCAGTTTATGTGCTATGATTTCAATAATGACGGAAAAGCTGAAGTCATATGCAAAACAGCAGACGGAACGGTAGATGGAACAGGTAAGGTTATAGGAGATGCTGAGGCGGATTATGTAAATAAGGATGGGTTTATTATTGAAGGACCGGAGTATCTCACTTTGTTCAGGGGCACGGACGGCGCAGAAATGGATACCGTTGACTATGATCCTCCGAGAGGAAATGTAGCTCAATGGGGAGACTCATGGGGAAACAGAGTGGACCGTTTTCTTGCATGTGTTGCATATCTTGACGGAGTGAATCCAAGTGTTGTAATGTGCAGAGGATACTATGATCATGGACGTCCTACAAATTTAGTAGCATATGATGTTATAGATAACAGCTTGGTCAGAAGATGGAAATTCCGTGCTGACAGTACACAAAATATAGAATATACAGCTCAGGGAAATCATAATCTCGGTGTTGGAGATATAGATGGTGACGGATTGGACGAAATTGTTTACGGAGCGATGGCGGTTGACCATGACGGAACGGGAATATATTCGACAGGAATAGGTCATGGAGACTGCCTGAACCTCGGCAATTTCAATCCGGATACTCCTAATCTTGATTTCTTCCAGATCCATGAAGAATCTGATGCGGAATATGGCTTTGAATCAAGAGATCCGGCAACGGGAGAAATAAAATGGGGATTCTATACCGGACGTGATACAACAAGAGGTCTCTGCGCAAAGATTGACCCAAGGTACAGAGGTAATCAGTGCTGGGTAATGGATGACGGAATATATACTATGGACGGAAAGCTTATAAATGAAAAAGGACCTGAAAGTATAAATTTCGCGATTTGGTGGGATGGAGATCTTATAAGAGAATTACTTGACCATGAATTTGATGACAATATAGGCTCGGGTTATCCTAAAATATATAAGTGGGATTATGAAAATAATAAGCTTATAACCATAATGGATCCGAGCGGAGTGTTATCAAACAATTGGAAGAAAGGAAATCCTTGTATACAGGCTGATATTTTAGGCGATTGGAGAGAAGAGGTGATTTGGAGAAATACCGACAGTACAGAGCTTAGAATATATACAACCACTGAGCTTACGAACCATAAATTCTATACCTTGATGCACGACAGTGTATACAGATGCTCGGTGGCTTTCCAGAATACAGCATATAACCAATGCACGCAGACAAGTTTTTACATAGGACCGGAAATGGATAAGCCTCCGGTACCTAATAATGATTATGTAAGAGGAGAAATAATGCCTGATTTTACTGAGGATATAGATTTGGTATAGGTTTTTTATACTTTGTAGTGTCGAAATACGGTCATTTTTTACAAAAAGATTACAAAAATGTGTAGTTTATATACTAATTCAAATAAAAAATAAAAACAATATTGACCTTTTCGGAAATTTAGGATAGAATATAATGCGTAGTTATATGCGCATTATATTCTGTTCTGTCTAAGAAAGGATAGCTGCTATATGAGAATTATTGCAGGTTCAAGGCGCGGACATAAACTGCTTGAATTTGACGGCATGAATGTACGCCCTACAACCGATCGCGTCAGAGAATCTATTTTTAATATAATACAGACCTACGTTCCGGAGGCAAGAGTACTTGACATGTTTTCCGGCAGCGGGGCGCTGAGTCTTGAGGCTGTTTCGAGAGGCGCACATGCCGCAGTATGTATCGATTCGGATAAAAAGAGTATAGATATAATAAAGAAAAATATTGAATCGCTTAAATTTTCGGACAGATGTACTGTTCTTAATATGTCCTGCTTTGATTATGCAGAAGATACGGATGAAAAATTTGATATTATATTTCTTGATCCTCCGTACAATAAAAATCTCATAGAACCGGCCTTGGATACGATAGTCAGAAATGAACTTTTATCAGATAACGGAATAGCTGTGCTTGAAAGTGATAGTACCGACTTTCGCTCTGAGATAAAAGGGTTGCGTATTTACAAGCAAAAAAAATATGGACGTACATTTATTACAGTTTATAAGAGGGAAGATTAAAACGAATGAGAACAGCGGTTTATCCGGGCAGTTTTGACCCGATAACAAACGGACATCTTGATATTATACGGCGTGCCGGAAAGCTTTATGACAAATTGATTGTCGGAGTGCTTAATAATCCCGGCAAAAAAACGCCTATGTTTTCTGTTGAGGAAAGAATGGAGATGATACGTTCTGTAACAGAAGATATTCCAAATGTTGAAGTGGACAGCTTTGAGGGACTTTTGGTTGATTTCGCAAAGGCGAACGGCGCTAATGTTATAATTAAAGGACTTAGGACCGTGGCGGATTTTGAATATGAGTTTCAGATGGCGCTGCTTAACAAAGCGCTTAATCCGGAGTATGAAACAATGTTTCTTATGACGGATACAAAATATTCATATATAAGCTCCAGTATGGTAAAGGAGCTTGCCGGCTTCCATGGAAATTTGACCGGCTTGGTTCCTAATGGGATAATAGACAAAATAAGAGAAAAAATTAGATAGTTAAAATTATGGCATGTCATATCCGCCGTAATGATTGAAAAGAACTGCTACGAAAGGATTGATATTGAAATGGATATGGATATGGATATCATGGAAATAATTAACATGATGGAGGAAACTATAGAAAAGGCATCAACAGTGCCTCTTACGGGTAAGGTTATGCTTGACAAGGACGAGCTGTTGGATTATATTCAGGAAATAAGGCTTGTATATCCGGATGAGCTTAAAGAGGCAAAATGGGTGAAATCAGAAAGAGCAAAGATTTTGAGCGAAGCAGAGGCAAGAGCCGAGCAGATTCAAAAAAATGCGGAAGAGACTCAAATGCAGCTTATAGATGAGCATGAGGTTACAAAGATTGCGTATTCACAGGCCAATGAGATATATACAAAAGCGCAGCAGGATGCTATGGAAGCAAGAAATGACGCGTGTGATTATGCAGATGAAGTGCTTTCGGATCTTGAGAAGCGTCTTGATCTGCTTTTAAGAAAAGTTAGGGAAGATAAGGAACATTATAAAAACAACTGATAATAAAAAAAGCGGAGTTACCAGGGCTGGAAAATAAAAAATTTTCAGCTCTTGTTGAGTTTATAAAAGTATATTCACGGAAAGGGGATAAAACCATGTTATCCGATATTGAAATTGCACAGCAGGCGAATATGAAGCATATAAGAGATATAGCAAAGTCTCTCGGGATAGAGGACGATGAGCTGGAATATTACGGCAAGTATAAGGCAAAGCTCGGAAATGATGTATATGATAAATTTGCCGATAAGGAAAACGGAAAACTTATTCTTGTAACCGCTATAAATCCTACTCCGGCAGGTGAGGGCAAAACTACAACAACAATAGGCTTGGGAGATGCTTTTACCAGAATGGGCAAGAAGTGTGTTCTTGCGTTGAGAGAGCCGTCCTTGGGACCGGTGATGGGAATAAAGGGCGGAGCAGCGGGAGGCGGATACAGCCAGGTTGTGCCAATGGAGGATATAAACCTTCATTTTACAGGCGATATGCACGCGATAACAGCGGCCAATAATCTTCTTTCGGCTATGATAGACAATCATATCAAGCAGGGAAACGAGCTTGATATAGATACAACGAATATAGTATGGAAAAGGGTAATGGATACAAACGACCGTGCGCTCAGAGAAATTGTGGTTGGCATGGGAGGAAAAATCAACGGAGTGCCTCGTCAGGATGGTTTTATGATAACCGTTGCTTCTGAAATAATGGCTATTTTGTGTCTTGCAAAGGATATAGAAGATTTAAAGAAGCGTTTCGGAGAAATAATTATAGGCTATAATAGGCATGGAGAGCCTGTATATGCGTCTGATCTGCATGCGGAGGGAGCAATGGCAGCGCTTATGAAGGATGCAATAAAGCCGAATTTGGTTCAGACTTTGGAGTATACTCCGTGTCTTATCCATGGCGGACCGTTTGCGAATATAGCTCATGGCTGCAATAGTGTTCAGGCTACAAAGCTTGCGATGAAGATGGGCGATTATGCTATAACGGAAGCGGGCTTCGGAGCAGATTTGGGTGCGGAAAAATTTATGGACATAAAATGCCGTATTGCCGGAATACATCCGGATGCAGTGGTTATAGTAGCAACGGTAAGAGCGCTTAAATATAACGGAGGCGTTAAAAAAGAGGATTTGAAAGAAGAAAATGTGGAGGCGTTAAAGAAGGGCGCAGTAAATTTGCAAAAGCATATAGAAAATATGCAGTCTTTCGGAGCGCCAGTTGTGGTGGCTGTAAATCGTTTTGATACAGATTCTGAAGAGGAATTGAATACCGTTATAGGATTGTGTAAAGAATGGGGTGCGCAATGCGCTTTGAGCGAGGTATTTGCAAAAGGCGGAGAAGGCGGAATTGAGCTTGCAAATAAGGTGATCGAAGCTTTGGAGAGTCAAAATGCGGAGTATCATCCCGTATATGATAATAATGATTCAATATATGATAAAATCAATGCAATAGTGACTAAGATTTATGGCGGAAGCGGAGTCACATACTCAAAGAAAGCTGCAAAAATGATAGCGACATTGGAGAAGCTCGGCTTGGATAAAAAGCCTGTATGTATAGCAAAAACACAGTATTCTTTATCGGACGATCCATCGCTTCTCGGACGGCCGGAAGGCTTTACAGTACATATAAAGACAATAAGAATATCAAACGGTGCGGGATTTATCGTGGCAGAGGCAGGCGATATTATGACTATGCCTGGTTTGCCTAAGGTTCCGGCGGCAGAAAAAATAGATATTGACAGAAACGGAGTTATTTCCGGACTGTTTTAAGGAGGAAAAATGCGCTACACATCTTATTCACCGGAGGAAACCGAAAAAATAGCATATGAATTTTCACAGCGGCTCAATGCGGGTGATGTTGTATGTATGTATGGAGAGCTTGGCGCCGGAAAGACTGCTTTTGTAAGGGGGATAGCGCGCGGATTAGGTATAAAAGATCATATAACGAGTCCGACTTTTACAATAGTAAACGAGTATTGCGGGAAAATGCCGTTATATCATTTCGATGTTTACAGAATTGCTGAGGAGGATGAAATGTATGAGATAGGCTATGAGGAGTACATAGACGGAGACGGAGTGTCCGTCATAGAGTGGCCGCAGCTTATTAAGGATATACTGCCGAAAAGCTATTATTCAGTTAAGATAGACAGAAATTACGAAGCGGGCGAAAACTGCCGCATAATTACAATAGAAAGAGCGGGTAAATGATATGAGGATTCTTGCAATTGATACCGCGTCAAATGTTGCTTCGGCAGCGGTGGTAGAGGATGGAATTTTGCGCGGAGAATATATTTTAAATTTTAATAAAACTCATTCTCAAAAAATAATGCCAATGATAGATGCGTTGATGTCCGATTTGGAGCTTAAACCGGCTGATATTGATGTTTTTGCGGCTGCAAACGGTCCGGGCTCGTTTACAGGATTAAGGATAGGAGTAGCGACTGTTAAAGCGCTTGCACATGCGGTCAATAAACCGGTAGTCGGGATAAGTACTCTTGCTTCTTTGGCATATAATTTACCATTTTGCGAGCATATTATAGTGCCGATCATGGACGCAAGGAGAAATCATGTGTATACTGCTTCTTATATATGGGATGAGGATGGGTTTAAGGAGCTTAGTCCTGATGAAGTTATAAGTATAGATGAATGTATAGACTCATGCGGAGAATTTCTTGATACGGTATTTGTTGGTGACGGGGTGTCGGTATATAAGGAATATATAGAAGAGCGTCTTGGTGAAAGAGCGCATTTTGCTCCGGCATCAGCGCTTATGCAGAGAGCGTCTTCTATTGCAATGCTTGCTAAGGAGAAAGCAGATAAAGGAGAGGTCCAGAAATATAATGAGCTTGAGCCGTTTTATTTAAGAAAATCTCAGGCAGAGCGTGAATATGAGGAAAAACACGGAAAGGGAGCTGAAAAATAATGATCGCAATAGGAAGTGACCACGGCGGATTTGAGCTGAAAAATCATGTTGTAAAGCATTTACAGGATAAGGGGATCGAAGTAAAGGATTACGGAGTGTATAATGAGGACAGCGTTGATTATCCTGACTGCGCAAGGCCTGTATGTAAGGCGGTCCTTGACGGAGAAGCAGAATGCGGAATCCTTTTATGCGGGACAGGCATAGGGATTTCTATTGCAGCAAATAAGTTCAATGGAATAAGAGCTGCATTGTGCGGAGATGTATACAGCGCAGCAATGGCAAAACAGCATAATGATGCGAATATAATTTGTCTCGGCGGAAGGGTTATCGGAAGAGAACTGGCATTTATGATAGTCGACGCATGGCTTGAAAATGAGCATCTCGGCGGAAGACATGCAAAAAGAGTTGAAAAGATTCACCAGATTGAAAAAGAGCAGTAAATCATATATACTCTCAGTAACAACAAATAACTGCACTTCATAATATATGATATTGAAAATATCATATTGGGGGTGTTGATTTGAAAAAGCTTATAATTGAAGGCGGCAATCCTTTGCTGGGCGAAGTGAGAGTACAGGGCGCAAAAAATGCGGTCTTACCGATACTTGCCGCTGCTGTCATGACAAAAGACAACTGTATAATTCATAATTGCCCCAGGCTTAGAGATGTGGATAAAACAAAAATGGTACTCGAAAGGCTTGGCTGCAAGGTTAAGCGTGAGGGAGCGGATATAACTGTACTGCCGGAAGGCGTATGCTCATGTGAAATTTGCGAGGATCTTATGCGTGAGATGAGATCGTCTATAATTTTTCTCGGAGCAATTATAACTCGGTGCGGAGAAGCGGTAGTAAGTATGCCGGGCGGATGTCCAATAGGTCTGCGCCCCATAGACCTGCATCTTAAAGCTTTGCGTGATATGGGAGTATTTATTAAGGAAGAGCATGGATATATAATATGTAATGCACAAGAGCTTAAGGGGACTGATATCCATCTTGATTTTCCGAGCGTCGGTGCAACGGAAAATATTATGCTTGCAGCTGTTACAGCAAAGGGAACTACCACAATATCAAATGCTGCCAGAGAGCCGGAAATAACTGATTTAGGTAATTTTCTTAATGCCATGGGAGCAAAAATAAACGGAGCGGGAAGCAGTTTTATACAAATAGACGGAGTAGAAAAGCTTCACGGAGCAGAGTATACTGTTATGCCTGATAGGATTGTCGCGGCAACATATCTTGCCGCTGCTGCGGCTACGGACGGGGAAGTATTCCTCACTGAAGCGGATACAAAGAGTATGGGATCTATGCTTCATGTACTTTCTGAAATGGGGCCTCTTATAAAAGCTGACGAAACTACTGTTCATTTGAAATCAAGAGGCAGACCTAAAAGTATACATATATTGAGAACTATGCCGTATCCGGGTTTCCCAACCGATATACAATCTCCATTTATGGCGGTTTCTTCTTTGGCTGACGGAACAAGCATTTATGTTGAAAATATATTTGAGAATAGATTTCGTCATGTTGATGAGCTTGTAAGGATGGGAGCGGACATAAAGGTAGAGGGAAGAAGCGCTGTAGTCAGAGGAGTAAAGAGTTTATCGGGAACAAATGTAGTGGCAAGAGAGCTCCGAGGAGGAGCGGCTTTGGTAATAGCGGCTCTTGCGGCTCAGGGAAGAAGTGAAATAAGCGGCGTTGAGTATATCGACCGCGGATATGAGGATATAGAAAGATGCCTGTCGGCGTTGAATGCAAATATTAAGAGGGTTTATTGCTGAATATGGATGAAAGATATAGAAATGATAAAGAATCCGTGCGTTCGCCGGACAAGGCGCAAAGCGGATACGGAAAACGTGTAAATGTATATAGGAGTCAGAATCTGCCTTCAAGAAAGAGAGAGGCAGCATATGATCCTGTGAGGGCAAGAAAAGAGCTTCAGTACAAAAAAGATGAGGCAAAGCTTGAAAGAATGCTTCTCAGGGAACAGAAAAAGGAACGCATGAGGATTTTGCGAACAAGGGCAGTTCTTATAGTTTTAACAGTGATCGTTCTTGCGGTTCTTCTTATGTTCATGACTCCTATATTTAATATATCAAGAATAACAGTTCAGGGAAATCAAGTGGTTTCCACTGAGGATGTAAATGCGAGATTGTCAGATATCAAGGGATTGAATCTTTTTAGTGTTTCAGATTCAGATGTATCGGACAGATTAAAGGATATTGCATATATAGACGGAATTTCTGTAGCCAAATATTTAATACCTCCTACTCTTAAGATTACTGTGAATGAATATAAGCCGTCGGGAGTTCTTATATTAAACGGCAAGGATGTCATTATCGATAACAATATGAGGGTGGTTTCGGATAATGGAGGCGTTTCATCGGAAGGAGTCCCGGAGATAAGGGGGCTTGATATAAAGAAATATACGGTCGGAGATGTATTGGTCTCGGAGGACGCGGAAAAGGATGAGATTATAAATATTTGTATAGATGTTATGCGTCAGGTAGGTATGCTTGATAAGACCGATTATATAGATGTATCTGACAAAACAAATATAACATTTGGATATGATGATAGAATAGATGCTTTCTGCGGAACAAAGCTTGATCTGGAAAGAAAGATAAGGATGTTTTATGTGGCTGTGACAAGCAATAATCTTGCTGAAAATGCCAGAGGAACCATGGATTTGAGCACATCCGGCAAGGCAATTTATACTCCGTAGAAAAAACAGTATGAAAAATTGAAAAAATTTGTGCAATTTTTCAGCATGAAAATGAAAATAAATTTCAAAAAACTATTGCAACAATTAAAAAAAAATAGTACAATAATATATATGCGTAAATGACCGTAGAGGGAAACTACGAAGGAGGATATGATTATGAGCGTTATGCCTATTGATTTAGAAGAGAATACAGTAGTAGAAGGTGCCAGAATTAAAGTTATCGGTGTTGGCGGCGGCGGAAATAATGCTGTTGACAGAATGATTGAGGCCGGTATTACGAAAGCAGAGTTTATTTGTGTAAATACTGATGCGCAGCAGCTTTCTGCGGTTAAGGCTCCTACTGTTTTACAAATTGGTGCAAAGCTTACGGGAGGACTCGGCGCAGGTGCAAGACCGGAGGTCGGAAGACAGGCTGCAGAGGAAACAAAGGATGAAATTAAAAATCTCGTAAAGGATACTGATATGGTATTTGTTACTGCCGGAATGGGCGGCGGTACAGGTACAGGAGCGGCTCCTATTATTGCAGAGGCTGCTAAGTCTATGGGTATATTGACTGTGGCTGTGGTCACGAAGCCATTTTTCTTTGAAGGACCGCAGAGAATGAAAAATGCAGAGGAAGGTATAGCGGCTCTGTCAGAAAAGGTTGACGCAATAGTTACAATTCCGAATGATCTTTTGCTTAAGATTGCAGATAAGAAGGTTACAATAAAAGATTCATTTAAGCTCGCTGATGATATTCTTCGTCAAGGCGTTCAGGGTATAATAGAGGTTATTACACAGCGCGGAATTATGAACTGTGACTTTGCGGATGTACGTACTATAATGAAGGATAGCGGTATTGCTCATATGGGAATTGGTATAGGAAAGGGCGAAAATGCGGCACAGGACGCTGTTCATGCTGCTATAGAGAGTCCGCTTTTGGAAACGGATATTACAGGAGCTACAAGCGTACTGCTTAATATTACAGGCGGAAGCGAATTTTCTCTTGTGGATATGGGAGAGGTATCCGGTATTGTGCGTGATATGGTATCGCCTGATGCCAATATTATTGTTGGAACGGCAATGGATGATAATCTTAAGGATGAAATCAGAGTTACTCTTATTGCAACAGGTCTTGGAGGCAAGACAAAGAAAGATGAGGGGGATGATATATTAAAGAAAATTTCATCATATAATTCTTCATCTTCATCATCCACATCAAGATCATCTTATAGCTCTTCATCATCTTCATCGGATGGCGATGATGTATTTTCAAGAAGATTAAAGCCGAGATTGAGCAATGATATTGATGTACCTAATTTTTTTAAACCGAGAAATTAATTGATAGCCGTAAAATGAATAGTCAACAGTTTTTTAAAAAAAAATAAAAAAACTGTTGACATTCTGTTATTTTTATGATATAATATATTTGTTATTGGTCCGGTAGTTCAGTTGGTTAGAACGCCAGCCTGTCACGCTGGAGGTCGTGAGTTCGAGCCTCATCCGGATCGCCACTTAGCCGCTGTATATATACAGCGGCTTTTATTGTGTTATTTTTTAATAATGATAATTTATATTGCTGAAAAGCAGAGAATGGAGGAATGTTATGAAATCGCGGAATTTCGCCGAATTGGAAAAATCTATAGTAAATAAACGCATTGTGTACTTATCTGCATTTTTTATTCCGTTTTTATGTATGCTTATTATTTACGCTTTATTTAAGGTATTTCCTTTTGGAGACAACACTGTGCTGGTTATGGATCTAAACGGTCAGTATGCAGATTTTTTTATGTGGTACAGACAAGTACTTTTAGGTGATGACAGTATAATATATTCATTTTCAAAAGAAATGGGAGGAAATACGTTTGGACTTTTTGCGTATTATCTCTCCAGCCCGTTTTTTCTGTTGACACTGTTTTTTCCGCAGTCGATTATGCCTGAGGGGATAGCGCTTATAACGATGCTTAAAATAGCATGCAGCGGTCTGACTTTTGCAATTTTTCTTGTAAATGTATATAAAAAATGCGATTTCAGGATTTTGATATTTTCCACAGCTTACGCGCTGATGACATATTCTATTCATTATTCAATGTGTATAATGTGGCTGGATGGAGTTATTTGGCTGCCTATTATTCTTCTTGGAGTAGAGAGAGTGCTTGATGGGAAATCATCGTGGCTGTTTTTGATAGCGTATGCAATGACTCTTATATCAAATTATTATACGGCATATATGTCTACGCTGTTTACAGTGATATTTTTCATATATAGATATGCTGTAAGAGACGATAATAAGAGTGTAAAGGACTGCATATTGAAGGTACTGAAGCTTGCTGGAACGGGAGCGGTATGTGTTTTGCTTGCGGTGGTCATTCTTTATCCGACTTTACTTAACATATTTGATGGAAAACTTTCGTCATCGTCAGGTACTACAGTATCGGAGTTTTGGAATCAGGATATATTTAATATTCCAAGAAGATTGTTTGGCGGACAATACGATAGTATAACGAACAGCGGTATGCCAAATATTTTCTGCGGTATGCTTTGCGGTATGATGACAGGAGTATTTTTCTTTAATCCAAATATAAAGCTGCGCCGTAAAATTGCAGCTTTGGCGGTATACGCAGTTATGCTGGCATCTTTCTTTATAGCAAGGCTGGATATAGCATGGCATATTTTTCAGTATCCGAATTGGTATCCATACAGATATGCGTATGTATTCTGCTTCTTCTCCGTAATGACGGCATATTGCGGATTTATAAAATTGGATAAAAAGAATTTATACTGGACTTTGGTCGGAATAGGGGTATATTTTGTAATTATAGCAGCTGTATATATAGCTGATAAAGAGGCTCTTACGAATATAAAATTGGCAAGGATAAGCTTTTTATTTGCTGTTTTATATGCTATTGGAGTATTATTGATTTCAAGCGGAAAAGTTAAGCTTAATTCAAATATCATTTATGGTTTTTTGGCAGTTATTACAGCAGTCGAAATGACAGCGAATGGGTATGTAACGATAGAAGGGCTTAATAAAGAGCATAAATTTAAATCGAGAAGTGAATACTCTCAGAAGGCAGAGGATTTAAGCAAAGCAGTAGATTTTGTTAATGAAAGAGACAATGGATTGTTCAGAATGGAGAGAACGATAGACAGAACGGATAACGATCCTATGAGCTTTGGTTTCAATGGTATGTCGCATTATAGCTCAACATATAATAAAAAAATAGCGCAGTTTAATCAGGCTATGGGTATGCTTCAGGAATATGTGCTGATTCGTTATGCAGGATCTACTCTGATTACAGACAGCTTACTTGGTGTAAAGTATATTGTATCTGAAAAGCCGATACATCCGGATTATGAGAATATAAACACTTCATCAGACGGAGTAAATATATATGAGAATCCATATGCTTTGGGCTATGCTTTTGCGGCGGACGAATCTGCATTAAAGAATTTATCATATGGTGCATCTAAGATGCAAAATCAAGATAAATTTGCTGAGTCAATATTGGGAGAATCCTTTACAGAAAAGCAGCAAATGTCAACAAATGGTTCAGCGGCGTCATTTACTGCTTCAGCCGATGGAACATATTATATGGAACTGGATCAAAAATATGAAGGAGATATTTCTGTTTCAATAAATAATTCTTCTGTGACGTATGAATTTGATAAATCCACAAAGAAAATCTTTTGTTTGGGAAAATTGAAAAGCGGGGATACAGTGAATGTAAAGCTAAACAGCTCTAAAGTTCTTAACGGAGCGGAAATTTATAGAATAGATTCCGAACGCTTTGAAAAAGCATGTGTTGAGAAGAGGGCTTCAGAAGGATTTAATATTACTAAGCATAGTGATAGAAGCTTAGAAGGCACAATAACTCTTGACAGCGGACAAGTACTTTTTACAACTATTCCATATGAAAATGGATGGACTGCATATGTGGATGGAGAAAAAACAGAGGTCAAAGCTGCTCAGAATACATTCCTTGCTATTGATGCCGGTGAGGGCGAACATGAAATCAAGCTTGTGTATCATGCGCCGGGACTGTTCGCATCCGGCATGGTTTCGGGAGTTACATTGACAGGAGTTATTTTGTTTGCTTTAAGAAAGAGAATTGCAAATATGATAAAAAAACAGAAAGCGTCATAAACAAACGCTTTCTTAAATCTGTCGCATTAAGAAACTTATAGAACTGCTAAATTTTTGATGCAGAACAAATAGAACTCACCTGAAGGTGTACTTTTATGTACATCGATAGGTGAGTTCTATTCGTAGTTCAAAGACTTTTAATGTATTTGAACGCTCTGCTCTAAAAGCGATGAACGCTGTTTTTATGAATTCATATGTTGTTTTCTATATGCACTGGGAGAAATACCTGTCATTTTTCTGAATACGTCACCAAAGTAGTTGCTGTCTTGATATCCGCAGTACATTGCTATTTCGGTAATAGAATATCTTGTTTCAAGCAGCATATTTATTGCCATTTTAACTCGCACACTGTTTAGATATTCGTTAAAGCCGAATCCGGTCACCTTCTTGAATTTTTTTGAAAAATAAGTCGGGCTCATGTAAGCGATTTTGGCAATTTCTTCAAGATTAATGGGACGGTTATAATAATTACATATATATCTGCATACTGATTGTATACGGTCTTCATATTCTGTGAGATCATCGGTAATGCGAATATTTTTCTGCAATGCGTTTTTATTCAAATTTACAAGCAATTCCATAAGATGTATTGTGCAAAGCTGGGTATTATAATCATCGTTATAACGGCATTCATTTTCGAGCTTCCTCAAAAGAGAATTAAAATTATGTATATTGGGGGCAGCGATATGAGATTTTTTTGCCTCAAAGCATTTTAAAAGCTGATCTTCCGGAATTATAGGGGATACCTTCTTAACAAATTCGTGAGAAAATGTAATCAAATATCTCTCGTATATATCTCCGTTATTTACCGATTGTGTTTTATGAATATCACCGGCATTAACAAATACAACATCCCCGCAATCCATATCATATAATGTATGATTTATAAAATAACGTCGCTTTCCTGAAGAAAGATAGTAAATCTCATAATAATCATGCATATGAGAAGAAGACATGCTTGTGTTCCCGGGTTCTTCTAACTTTTCAATGTACATTGTTTTTCCTTCAGGCAGCATATAAATTCCTCCTTATAAAATGCCATAAATATAATTCATCTGTAATTTTAACACAAAACGCGCCAAAAAGCAAGCAATTACTGATATTTTGCCAAAACTTATAAAAACAAAACAAAAATATAGTTATAAAAAAGCAAAATAACAGTGAAAATTCCTAAAAAAAGTACGTGACAAATCTACTTATTTATATTATAATATAACATATAAGGATATTAGTTGCAGGAGGAAAAATATTATGAAAAAGTTTATGGATAAGGATTTTATGCTTAAAAATGACACAGCTGTAAAGCTGTTTCATGAACATGCGGAAAAAATGCCTATAATAGATTACCATTGTCATTTGTCACCGCAGATGATGTATGAGGATAAGCCGTTTGATAATATAACTCAGATATTCCTTGGCGGTGATCATTATAAATGGAGATATATGCGTTCAATGGGTATTGATGAAAGCTATATGACGGGAGATAAGCCTGATTCGGAAAAGTTTGAGGCATTTTGTACAGCGCTTCAGTATGCGATCGGAAATCCGCTTTATCATTGGACGCATCTTGAGTTGCAGCGCTATTTTAATATAGATACTGTTATTAGAAAGGATACATGGGAACAGATTTGGAATGAGGCGAATAAGATTATCAAAGAAACTCAGATGAGTCCTGCTAAGCTCATAAACGCTTCTAATGTAGATGTTATATGTACAACAGATGATCCTGTTGATTCACTTGAGTGGCATAAAAAGATCGCTGAAAAAGGACATATAAACGCAAAGGTAGTGCCGGCATTCCGCCCTGACTTTATGCTTAATATAGACAAGGATACCTTTATTGGTTACATTGGAAAGCTTGCCGCAGTATCGGGTATTGAGATCAATACATATGCAGATCTTATAAAGGCAATTTACAATAGGATCGATTTCTTTAACGAAAACGGCTGCCGTGTAAGTGACCATGCTCTTGACGGAGTTCCTTATGCAGAGGGAATAGACGTTGAGGATGTATTCAAAAAAGCAATGAACGGTGAAGCCTTGTCAAAGGAGGAAGTTGCCGCATACAAGAGCACGACTCTTATAAAGCTTGCTGAAAAATATACTGAGCTTGATTGGTGTATGCAGCTCCATATTGGTGCGCTGAGAAACAACAATACAAAGATGTTTAAGAAGCTCGGAGCAGATACAGGATTCGATTCGATTGCGGATTATTCAATAGCTGCTGATCTTTCAAGGCTTCTTGATGCTATGGAGATCAATGATAAGCTTCCTAAAACGATACTTTATACGCTTAATCCAAAGGACAACTATGTAATAGGAACAATGCTCGGAAACTTCCAGGGACCCGGAACGGGCGGAAAGATCCAGTTTGGCTCAGGCTGGTGGTTCTGTGATCAGCGTGATGGTATGACAGAGCAGATGAAAGCACTTGCAAATCTGGGAGCATTGAATAAGTTTGTCGGTATGCTTACAGATTCGAGAAGCTTCCTTTCATATACAAGACATGAATATTTCAGAAGAATTATGTGTAATATTCTTGGCACATGGGTTGAAGAGGGAGAATTCCCGGCAGATATGGATACTCTAGGAAAAATTGTCGAGGATATTTGTTATAATAACGCTAAAGTATATTTTGGAATGTAGTTGATGACGTTTTAAAACATCCGCAATATCGATTTATTGCGGATGTTTATGGATTTAAGGGAAAAAGAGGGATTTTATGAAGAAATTTTTAAGCGCAGTTCTCTCGGCGGTTATGGGTATAAGCGGCATTGGAGCGGCATCAGTTTCGGCAGAGGATAACGGTACGCAACAGGCAGTTCAAGCAGAAAATAAAACTATTGCTTTTCCCGGAGCAGAGGGAGGAGGAATGTATTCTGAAGGTGCGAGATCAAATGACAAAATGGAAGTATACCATGTAACCAATCTTAATGACAGCGGTGAAGGTTCTTTCCGTGACGCGGTCTCGAAATCCGGAAGATTCGTAGTATTTGATGTAAGCGGCATGATCGATCTGGAGTCAAATGTAACGGTAAAAAGCAATACGACGATACTTGGTCAGACGGCTCCGGGAGATGGTATATGTATACGTGGAAACAATATTAAATTAAGCGGTTCAGATATTATTGTAAGATATATACGTTTCAGGGTAGGAGCGCATCTTGCGGACGGAACAGATACCAGAACGCAGGACGGGCTTGAAATAACTGATAATTCGCAGAGAATAATAGTTGACCACTGTTCGGTCAGCTGGGGAACGGACGAGAATTTATCAGCTTATGCGGTGAAAGACGTGACTATCCAGAATAGCATTATAGCCGAAGCACTGAATCAGTCGATACATTCTAAAGGAGAACACAGCTATGCTGCTATATGGGGCGGAGTGAACCTTAGTGTGCATCACAATATAATAGCATCGCATAAGAGCCGGAATCCTAAGATAGGAACATCTGAAACAGTTGCAATGACAGACGGATATACCGATGATCAAACTCTGGTAGATATAAGAAACAATGTTATTTACAACTGGGGTGATAAAGCAGGATACGGTGCGGAAAACGGCGCAAATGTAAATATCATAAATAATTATTATAAGCCGGGTCCAGCTACACCGGAAAATAAGCGGGCGAGAATATTTGAGTTTTCAGCCGGAAATAAGTATCAAAAAGGCTGGAGCGGCGCGGTTTATGCAGATGGAAATTATGTAGACGATGATGGTGCGGATGCTCAGCTTGTAAATGCGGATAACTGGCAGATCGACAGAGGAACAGGAGTATATGTCAGCAGTGGAGTTGAGATTTATCAAAAGCTTGAAGAACCTAATAATACATACATAAATGAATATCCAATAACGACTACGTCCGCTCAGGAAGCGTATAACTATGTTATAGAAAATGCAGGAGCAAGATTGCCCAAGCTGGATGCAGTGGACGAGAGGATTATCTCTGATGTTGTCAATGGAACAGCTCCGAGCGGTTCAAAGGGAAGTGTCGGTCTTGTGGATGACCCAAGAGATACAGTTCCGGAGGATAGTAAAGATGCGTATGACGATAGAGGATATCCTATTTGGGAGACGGAAATTAGGCCGGAAGATTATGATACAGATAAAGATGGTATACCTGACGAATGGGAAGATCGCATGGGCTTAGACAGAGAAAATCCTACCGACAGTTTGTTTATTGGTCCGGAGGGCTATACATATCTTGAAATGTTTGCAAATGGTGCAGAGGCCGGAGGAGTTTCTGTTTCTGTAGAGGGTGATAAAGCAATTTTTTCAGCGTCGATCGCGCAGGAAGTTGATCTTTACATTGACGGAGAGAAAAAGACCACAGTAGAGCTTGAGGGAGAGCTTCCGCAGGATAGTATACTTATAAGCGCAGGATATGATTCAAATGGCAGAATAAGTGAAGTAAAAACTGCAAGTGCAGAAGAAGGAGGTTTTCCGGGAGTTTCCGGTGCGAATGTAAAGCATTTTGTTTGGAACAGTCTTGATGGAATGGAACCGGCAGGAGAAATTTTAAAGGCTGAGGTGGATTTGAGTGAATACGAGATTGAAAACGGAATGCACACAGTTACGGCTGTCTCACAAAATGGAAACAGTAGTATGGATTATTTGTATAAATTGCCGCAGATCTTGGATTTAGAGCAATTGGACGGTGATTTTACCTTAGTAGCTAACATTAATTCAGTTCCTACAAGTGCTAAAGATGCTTACACATGTATAAGGCTTGGGAACGGAGGTAATGTTTATGATTTCGGAGTAGGATCTAACGATTCATATCAGAAGGTTATTTATGATAACGGAGAGACTCTTGCTTTAGATGATACAGCGTTGATAAGGCTTGAGAAAAAAGACGGAAAAATCACCCTTTATAGAGCAGCATCGTTATTTGAATGGACAAAAGTCAGTGAGTATACAGCGGGTGATGATTCTACTACGCTTCTTATTACAAATGTTTCGCCGCAAGGTCAGGATTATGCTGCCAATATAAGTCTTCAGGCGATCAATGCACAGACAAGTCCGCAGATAGAAATTACAAATGTTGAAGAAAATCAAAGGCTTGGATTCAATGAGAACATAGAGGTTTATGTGACTCCGGACAATGCAAATATTCAGCAGATAGATATTTCGCTTAATGGGGAAACGATAGTTTTGCAGAATGTGGATATTAGTGAGCCCCAGACAGTGACAATTCCAGTACAGTTTGAAGGAATAGATGCCGGAGAACTGAAGGTGTCATGTATTGATGAAAATCTTTGCACAGCAAGTGACAGTGTTAATATAAGCATATCCGCTGACCTTACTCCGTGGCAGATAGCTGACATAGGCATGGATGAAAATGATACGAAAACATATGTCAGTGTCACAAATGACTACACATATAAGATAAATGCACCTTCGGGAAGGATAGGAGGCACTTCTGATAAGTTTGGATATGTATACCAGCAGTTCAGCGGAGATAACAGGATCTATTATCGAGGCAGAATGCAGGGTGGAAATCAGTTTGGAATTATGCTCCGTGCAAGTCTTGAGGCTGATTCGGAAATGTATTATTTCGGCGGAGAATACGATGATGGTAAGCTTATATATAGACTTAGTCATAGAGCATCTGCCGGAGAGGAAACTATAACGGATTATACATTAGATAATCAGAATGCAAATTTGTATTTCATAGCTGAAAAAGATGGAAATACACTGAATATTTATCAGACTGAAAACAGCTCTACAGTATATACTACAAAGGATCTTGTTGCCTCAGTGGATTGTTCAACACTTGGAGATACATATTATATGGGATTTGCCGCGGTATACGGAGGTTCAGAGAATAATCCGCCGGATGCGGGTTGGGTGAGTCTTGACAACAACAGCGGGGATAATAATTACATCTGGAATTTTGATTACGGTCTTGATTGGCTCTGGCAAAGACAGGAAAGAGCTGTACTGGATGCTCAATGGAGCAGCGATGAGATCTCTTCAAATACGACCGGCAAAATGGTAATAGCTCCGAATAATGATTATGCCTCAAACAGATACATTTTCCATGAATACCAGATGAGTGATGAACTTGTTCCTGAGATGGGTGCGGATATATTGTTGTCAGGAGAGAATCCGGCAATGAATCTGTATTTCCAGACCGGAGAAGCACAAAGCGCATATAAAGCAGTTATTGAAGACGGAGAGCTAAAAGTAAATGATTTTGTAATATGTGCGGTTGAAACATCAAAATGGTATAAGATAAATATAAAGGAAGATGTTGGAGTCAATGGCAAAGAGGCGGTTATAACTGTTTCGGATGAAAACGGATTTATTGCAGAAAGTCCAATAACAGCCGTTTCCGGGGCTGATTTCAGGACTCAGCAGAATACCGAGAAAAAGACAGACGTCACAAAAGCTGTTTACTTCGAACCGTCCTCAAGCGGAGAAGGAACATATTATATAGATAATGTTAGTGTAGCCGGAAATGAACCGTCTTTAAAGATAACTAAAACAGAAAGCTGGTATTCATTCGCATCGCTTCTGGATCAGACTCCGCCGGCACAGCTTGCGGCAACCACTACATCTAACGGAACGGAGTTAAGCGGAGAAACTGCTACAGTGTATGGTTCCGAAAGCTTTGATGTACGAGATACGACCAAAACAAAAACTTTTGGAGATGTTTCATTAGTAGGATTTATACGTATAGACAAGCCTGAAAAGAAAATAACAGTTCCGGTGCAGGATGGAGCGGTCATAACAACATACGCTTCGTCTGCAAAAAATAGCGAAACGAGACAAATTTATATAAATGAACAGCCATATGATGTTACGAAGGACACCATAAGCAGTTATGTCTACGAAGGAGAAGATTCTACTATAGATATATATGCGGGAGCAGGAATTAATCTATACGGTATAAGTGTTGTACGAACTGTAATCAGCGAATGACAGAGAAACAAAAAAACAGTAATATCGGTATAAATGATATTACTGTTTTTTTGCCTGATGTATTAATATATATAGTATACTGTATATTTGTTGTTTATTAAAGAAAAATTAAGCCGGTATTAATAAAAAAAGAACAAAAAATTAGTATTTTGTTAACAAACAACTGTATTTTTGTGAAAATTAGATATTTTGTTTACGCATATTGCTTTTTTTTGATTTTTGTTGTATAATATAAACAATGAATAAAATATTTTAAATGGAGGGATTTTTTATGAAGACTGTTTCGGTGAAAAACAGTGATTCCACACAAGAGAAGGTCAAAACTTCTTGGTTTGCGGGCGAAATGAAAAAGCTCAAAAAGAATAAGTTTTTGTTCTTTCTTTTGATTCCGGGTTTGGTGTATTACATCATATTCCACTATGTACCTATATATGGATTGCTTATAGCGTTTAAGGATTACAAGCCTACGCTCGGTGTATTTGCCAGCCCTTGGGCATCGTATGGAGGCTTTGGACATTTCGTAAGATTCTTGCAGACTCCGGATATGCTTAATTATGTATGGAATACAATTGCACTTTCCGTATTGCATATTATATGGTTGTTCCCGTTTGCAATATTACTTGCATTGTTTATCAATGAGCTTCGCAGCGTGAAGTTCAAGAAGGTAGTTCAGACTATATCATACCTTCCGCACTTTGTATCGGTTACGGCTGTCGCAGGTATGCTTACATTGTTCCTTTCTTCGCAGGGAACGCTTGCATCAGCGGGAAACTACGCAAATGAAGGTCTTTTGAACCAATTCCTTTTAAAGACAGGAATTATAGATCAAGGTATATCATTCCTGGACAGAACGGAATGCTTCCGTACAATATATATTGCATCGGACGTTTGGCAGGGAATCGGTTGGAGTGCGATCGTTTACATAGCGGCTCTTTCGGGAGTTGACCAGGAGCTTTATGAAGCTGCTACAATTGACGGCGCATCAAGAGTTCAGAAAATGTGGTACATCTCAGTACAGCTTATCAAGCCGACTATAGTTTTGCTTTTGATAATGCAGATCGGTAAGATAATGTCTCTTGGTTCAGACAAGGCACTTCTTCTTCAGAGAGAAGTTACATATCCGAAGTCGCAGATACTTTCAACGTATGTTTATAACCTTGGTATAGGAAAAGGTGAATTCGACTATTCAACTGCAGTAGGCTTGTTCAACTCCATTATTAATGTAATATTGGTTATCGGCGCAAACTTGGTTTCCAAGAAGCTTACAGAAACAAGTCTGTGGTAATATAAAGGAGGGAAAATATTCATGGTAAAAGATAATTCGTTGTCATCCAAGATCTTGGACATAGTAATATATGTATCTCTTATCTTGTTGATAGTAATTACATTATATCCTATAATCTACATTCTTTCAGTTTCACTTTCAAGCTCTGAGGCATACGAAAGTGGAAGAGTAGTATTCCTCCCGGTTGATTTTAACCTCGATGCGTATAAGGTTGTATTCAAAGCGGGAACAGTTCCGAGGTCGCTGCTTAACTCGGTAATATATACATTATTGTATACATTTGTTGCATTATTACTTACAACATCAATGGCATATCCACTGTCAAGAGCGAAAGAAAGAGTACCATTTAAAGGATTCTTTTCAAAGCTGGTTGTATTTACGATGTTTTTCTCGGCAGGTATAGTTCCTAACTACTTGGTAGTTAAATATCTTGGCTTGATGAACAGCATGTGGTCCTTGATACTTCCGGTTGCGGTTACAACATATAACCTCGTCGTTATGAGATCCTTCTTTGAAGGAATTCCTATCGATCTTGAGGAGGCAGCATTTATAGACGGAGCAAATGAGATAGTAATTTTCTTTAAAATAATGCTTCCGCTTGCTAAGGCAGCTATTGCAACAGTAGGTCTTTTCTACGGTGTATATATGTGGAACTCATGGTTCACTGCTATGCTGTATCTTAAGGATAGCTCAAAATATCCGTTGCAGCTTATTATCCGTCAGATAATCATGCAGAATCAGATGGCGGCAGAGCTTGCTGCTATGGGTGATACATCGATGCAGGATGCACTTGGTTCTACAACTAATACAGAAGTTGTAAAATATGCTACATTGTTCATATCAATAGTTCCGATGATGGCTGTTTATCCCTTTATTCAAAAATATTTTGTTAAGGGCGTTATGGTTGGTTCAGTTAAGGGTTAATTAAGGAGGAGAAGTAAATGAAGGCTAAAAAAGTTGTGACAGGGCTTATGGCTCTAATGCTTGCAGCTTCTTCTGTAGTGTCACTGACGGGCTGTGATACAAACAAAAATGTAGGACACAGCTATATTGACGAGCAGAATAGAAAGATTTATGCTTATAAGTTTAACATGTACACACAGGATGATACAGTATATCCGGAAACACATGATAATGCATTTGACCAGATGCTTCTTGATAGATTTAATATTTATTTTGATTATGACAGAATCCCGAGAACAGACTGGGAAACAAAGACAAATACATATTTTGCTACCGGTGACGCTCCTGACCTGACAACAGGAGGTAAGGAAGTCAATTATAAGGGATGGGCAGAGGATGAGATGCTTGTTCCGGTTGCGGATAGTTTAGAGGATTTGCGGCAGAAAATGCCGAATTATTGCAAATTATTCGGAGAGAATATGGAAGATGTTTATAATCTTGCTTCTTCTGCAGATGGAAAGCTCTATTATCTTCCGTCCGTACGTCAGGAAAAGTGTCAGATGTGCTGGCTTTACCGTAAAGATATTTTTGATCAACTCGGATTGGAATTTCCTGAAACTACAGATGAGTTTCTTGAAGTGTGCAGAAAGCTCAAGGAAGCATATCCGGACAAGATCATAATTTCTTCAAACGGACAGAAGAAGAGTTCATTAACCGGATTTTTCCAGGCTTTCGGTATGCCTGAGCTTATCTTGGCGGATTATTCATATGTTGACAGAGACGGTAATTTTGTCCCTTATGCAATGACTACCGATAGCGCAAGAGAGATGTACTGTTTCTTAAAAGAATTGCATGATATGGGCGTAATAGATAATGAAATTCTTTCTCTTGAAAAGGATAAGTTCTATTCACGCTGCGCAACAGATAATGCTTTTATAACGTATAACTATATTTATAATGCAGAAACGTTTACAAATAAAACGAATGTAAACGGCAAGGAAGGCGGAGAATGGGCATATACATCAAATATGCTTACGAACGATAAATCAAGAGGTACTGTATTTAAGAAAGACCCGCTTTATTCAGACTGGGGACCGGCATTCTCAACATCTATGTTAAGTGAAGAAGGCAAGATGGATAAGGTTTTGGAACTCTATGATTGGTTCGCTACAAATGAAGGACAGCTTTATACTACTTATGGTATAGAAGGCGAAAGCTATGACTTGGTTACAATAGACGAGTATAAAAATCAGGAAAAGGCAAGAATTGATGGCGAGCTTGCAGACGGCGATTTGACTCAGGAGGAGGCAGATCAGCAAAAAGCAGATGTTGATGCCTTTGTTGTACCTGACGACTGGAAGACGATAAAAGACGGAGTTGAGTGTGTACCTGTAGTTAAAGACGGTTGGTATCATCAGGAATATAATAGCGGCGGCGACAAGATAAATGAAAAGCTTGGAATGTTCTCTGCTGTATTCCTTAAGCACCCGAAGATGTTCTATGAAGTAAGAGGTAATCAGATTGAAGACCTTTATAATGAATTCATGGGAAAGATGGAAACAGACAACTATTATTATATCGAAGAAGTTCCTATGAGATATACGGCTGATGAAGAACAGCAGGTGACTGACCTTTCAACATCACTTGCTACAAAACGTGACGAGTATATGGCGCGTTTCCTTTTAGGACAGATGGATCCGAGTAATGACGATGACTGGAATCAGTATATCAGTGATATGAAGCGCGTAGGTCTTGAAAAATTTGAGGCACTTCAGACAGAGGTATATAACAGAACTCAGGCCGAATTAAATGAATAATCTCTAAATATAGAGCTGGGGAAAATGAATATTATTACCCGGCTCTGATGAGGTTATACGTAAATTTATTCCAAATTTAAATATATAAAATAGCATTTGGAGGTAACTCTTATGTATAGAAAAATGAAAAAAAGCATATCGTTGCTTATTACAGCGGCAATGCTTATCGGAGCCGTACCTCAAACCTTTGCAGAGACAGATATTGAAGATTGGGAGGTTTCTAATGCTTCTAATCTTGATACAGTGACGTCAGAATCGACAGCAGAGCCGGAACAAACAGAGACTCCGGAATTTGAATCTGCAGAGGAAGAAGCGGATGAATCAGAGGAACTGCCGTATGACGAAACCTTTAATGACGTTATGGTTGAGTTAATGTACGATAATCCCGGACTTTATTTCAGCGAAGATTTTGAAGGCTTTGCGGATGGTGCTGATTACAGTGATAATTTGACGTTTGCTGACGGTAAAGACGGCGCTGAAAGCTTTAATGTTATTAGCGGCAGCGACATGGGCAGAGACGGAAAAATATTAAAAATAGCCAAAACTGATGGAGGCAACGGTCAGAAAATCGTATTTCCTACATGGTCATTAGGAAACGCTGACTTGGGAGAAAGATATATTATTACAAGCTTTGATTGGGCATCGGATAATGTATCTGATGAATCTTTTGAGTTAACAATGGCAGGAGGAAACAGCGGTGCGGATATATGTGCCGGAGCCACTCTTTATAAAGGAACAATAAGAGTGTTTACCGGAGAAGGTCAGATAAAAGGCGCTGATACAAAGACAAAATATCAGTCCGGAGAATGGCATTCGGTAGTTATGATAACACATGTAAACGCAGACAATCAGACGGACAGCACAACTTATTATATAGATGGTGCTAAGGCCGAGATGAAGGATGGCAGTGAAGCGCTTGGCGTGGCTGACGGCAATAAGGCGCTTAAGCCGGACAGACTCAGAATGGTATTTGATAAAAATACTACCAACGCCAATTTCTATATAGATAATATATCTATATATGATATAAAAGCAGGCGCTGCATATGTAGATGATCAGTTTGCTTTAAGAGCCGCTGATGAATTAAATGTTGAAAGTTATATAACAGTTGACAAAAATACAATGACATTGCCTACTGATTTTGAAGGCAACACAATAGAGTGGTCATCTTCTGATACTTCTGTTATAGATACGAACAATATGCAGAACGGCGTTGTACCGGTAGTACATAATGTAGAAACAAAGCAAGTTACGCTTACTGCTAAGCTCAAGATCGATGGCATGCACGGCATAAAATTCCCTGACGAATATTCAGAAGCAGGCATATCAGAGGTTCAGTTTAATGTTACAGTTCAAACCAGTACAGGTGAAGAATCAGATGAATCTCTTGCACACAGAATAGCTGATGCAATAGTGATAGATCCGAGTACTGTAAGTGCAGATTTTACTTTGCCTACGACGACAACTATTGTTACTTCGGGAGCAGAGATTACATGGACATCTGAAGATTCTTCGGTTATAGCTGTAAACGGAGATAAAGCAACAGTAACAAGACCGCCGTATTATTCGGATAATAAGCAGGTTAAGCTCACTGCAACGGTAAAATACGGAACAGCTACAGCTTCAAAACAATTAACAGTAACTGTTGTTAAAAATGAAGGACCGGTGACTGATGAAGAGAATGTAAGGTATGCTAAAGAGCAGCTTGAAAGTCTTGGATTTAACACTGAGCTTCCAAGAGCTATAAGCACAGATATTTCTTTGTTGACAAGCATAGAAAATGCAACATTGACATGGAAATCATCGGATACTTCATGGCTTACAGATGATGGCCAGATTGTACAGATGCCGGAGGCCGGATCTGGTGCGCATGATGTTGATTTGACAGTAACAATTACTTCCGGATCAGCAACTGAAACATTGACATATATAATTTCCATAAAGCCAGTGTCAGCGCCTAAAGCGTATCCTGGAGCGCAGGGCTACGGAACACAGACAAGAGGCGGAGCCGGTGGATACGTTTGCCATGTAACATCGCTTGCTGCAGAGGGTCCCGGAACTCTTAAAGAAGCAATGGAAGATAAGAGCGGTACCAGAATTATTGTTTTTGATGTTGGAGGTACAATAGATCTTACATCATTGGGAAGAGCATTAAGACTTGATGGAGAAGCGGGCTCAAATGTAACTATAGCAGGACAGACAGCACCGGGCGATGGTATTCAGCTTAAAGGATACGGAATCAATTTAAATGCGGTAGAAGATGTTATTATAAGAAATATTTCTATACGTATAGGTAATGTACGTAAGTATGGAGATACATATCAGTCAGACCCATTGACGGTTTCCGGAGCTACAAAGAGAGTTGTACTTGATCATCTTTCGATGTGTTGGGGCGTTGATATGGGATTCCGTGTAGACGGCGAAGAGGTTACAATGAGTAACTGTATGATTTCAAAGGGTCTTTACTGGAATACACCTCATGAAAAAGGTAAGCACAACTATGCCGGAATGTTCAGAGCTAAATATGGTTCATTCTATAATAACTATATAGCTGACATGGGACAGAGAGCACCGAGAATTATTGATAATGAATATATAGATGTTAGAAATAATGTAGTTTATAACAGTAAGTATTCATTTGATATCTGTAACTATGAGTGGATGGGCGCCAATACTAAATTTAATATAGTAAACAATATGGTGCTCAAAGGAAATACGGCGCCGGGCGGAGCTACAGGAAATACCTCCAGCGGCGGTTCGTATAAGTATTTCCAGGGAAGAGATTATTCAGGCGGAGTTATAACTTATACAATAAATAATCTTGACAATACAAAAGGCGCAAGACCGTCAGTATCATCATATAGAGACGGAGCGCTTTGGGATGTAAATACTTCGATTGATCAAAAGAAAAAAGTTTTAGGTGAAGAGCTTGGAGTTATTAATGCAGGTCAGTATAGCAATACAGCTGAAGCATGGCGTGATATGATATTCCCTGATGACATATCTATTGAAGATTATGATGCTTCACAGGTAGCCCTGCAGGGTAATACACTTGTAAATTATCCATTCCCGGCGCCTGAAATGACAACGAGAGATGCTGATGACGCGGCAAAGTATGTGCTTTCAAACGCCGGAGCTAAGTATCCTGTAAGAGGAATTCTCGATAACAGATATCTTACAGAAGCGAGAACAAGACTGAAGGTTGAGTCTGATTATTCTAAGGCTTCACAGACACAGGGTATCAAACTTACTGATGAAGATATAGCAAATATGGAGGATCCATCAACTGCATACGGACTTCCGGTACATACTCATACAGTATATAAAGATAAGTATGGAAGTACAGTATATGATGTGGATGGATATGATATTACAAATCCTGAGGAATATACAATTGTAGAGCAATATAAGTTTGTTCAGGATGAGGAGAACGATCTTAACTCATTATATGTAACAGATACAGATGGTGAGCATAAATATCGTATAGTTACAGAAGAGTATGACGATGATGATGACATATACGATAAATTTGAAGTTTATGATGTAAATAATAAGCAGCTTACAAAGCCGAGTCCATATGTAAGTGACAGTGATCCTACGGATGGAATGCACTATACACTTGATGGCCAGACAATAGTTCTCAATTATTCAGATTGGGGAGATGGCCCGGGAAATTATCAGCATGATACAGATTCTGATGATCCGAATATAAGTGCACCTAATGTTGATACAGAGTGGACAGACGAAGATTGGCCGCAGCTTCCTACTGTATACCGCGGTGATGCTACAGATATGGAAGAAAATCCTGAACTGTATGTAAATCGTCGCTTCGATTCAAACAATGATGGTATTCCGGACTATTTTGTACGTCTTATGGGATGGGATAAGAGAGACGACTATGATAGTAAAAAGGATATTTCATATCTTGATTACGAGGGAAGAGGCTATACAAATCTTGAGTATTATATAAATGATTATCTGTGCGGAGATGTTGAGGTAGCAGACAGTATTTCAAATGAACCTGTTCAGCCTGAAAATGTAAGAGATGGTTCGGACAGATATAATACCCATCGTTCACATCAGATATTGTTTAACACTGTAAGAAGAGCAAAAGCTAAGGTATATTATTGCGAGGGTTCAGAATTTGATTTAGATAATGCAACAGAGATAAATCTAAATTCAAATTATGATACAACGAGTGATACATATGATACGGCAAGTGATTTCAAGACATATTTTAGCGTAACATTCCCAAATGTCACAAGCGCAACTGATATAACGACGTCACTTAAGCCTGATACAACATATACATATAAGATAAAGACATATTCAGATTCAGGTGTTGAGTATCTGTCAGATACATATTCATTCAAGACAGAGCCGATATCTGCTGATAAGCCCAATAAGCCGAGAATAACAAAATACATTGAGCTGGACGAAAAAATAAATCTTCAGTTTGAGCCGTATGCTCCGCTCAAGAGCTATGATTCAGATTCTGAAAATTCAAGATTACTTACAACTATAGAGTCAAATCAGTATGAAAATATTGTAGACCACTATGTTATAAGATACTCTACAAATCAAGATATGTCTGATGCTGTTACAATCAATGTATCAGGTAATATGTCGAATTATACGATCTCAGGATTGGATAATGACAATACGTATTATATAGAACTTAAGGCTGTGAATGCGTCCGGAATTGAGAGTGATTCGGCAGTATATAATGCAAAGAAGGCTGAAGAGCTGGATGAAACGGATAAAGATGGCAATAAGCTCTACGGCGTTAAGGGCATTACCGTAAGCGGCGGCAAAGTTGAAGAGTATTTCTATGATACCGATTTTAAGACAATAGGAGTTAATCCTACAAGATACGCTGTCAAGGAAGATTATAACGCAGAATTGACAGAAGCTGGAATCGGTGAAAATGAAACTGCGAAGTTTATTACATATTACGGCGATGTAAAAGATTGGTATATATATACGCTCGGAGGTATTCCGATTCCTACGAACTACGATGGAAAAATGATGCTTATGCTGCGAGATGAAGCTCATGAGCACGGATTTACATATGCTAAGAAGTTTGATACACCGCTCACAGGTAAATCGACAGTAGAGTGTAGACTGATGATCGATGATGAGGTACTTGACCCGATGAATCAGAATCCTGAATTTAGATTCTATTTGCAGGAGGCAAGCGGAGGCGAGGATACGGATTCGGATGTAGATAGTTCATCAGCGGCATTTGGTAATATAGCTACAATTACATTTGCAAAGAATGAGATAAACTACAACGGAAAAGCATATGCTCGTTATGAGGACGGCGTTTGGTATGATTTGAAGGTGCTTATGGACAGCGATGCTAAGACATGTTCAATATACATAAATGATGAGCTTATAGCGTCGGATCTTGAGTATCTTAATTATAACAGTGAAGATCCTACAGCTTTGCAGAGATGGCAGTTGAGTTCACGTCTGGCAGGTACTGAGGATGTATATATTGAATACATGTACGCATATTCAGGCTGGACAGATCCAGAAACCGGAGAAATGCCCGGTCAGAGCGAAGGAGGAGAAGTAGAAGAAGGAACATCAGGTTCAAGACCGTCCGGCGGCGGTGGCGGCGGTGGTGGTGGCGACACCATTATACGCGATGGAGATTTCTCAGAATCCCCCAAAGTTGACAAGAGTACGCCAGCTCCGGAAGCAACAGAAATACCAAAGAATTATATAAATACAAGCTTCAATGATATGGGAGGCTTTGAGTGGGCGGTCGAAGCAGTTCAGAGTCTTTATGAGCAGGGAATAGTTACAGGAGTAGGCAATAATCTGTTCGTTCCTGAAAGAGAAGTAACAAGAGCGGAATTTATAACAATGCTTATGAGAGGTTTTGGATTAGTAGGAAAAGACGCTCAGTGTAATTTTACAGATGTGAATGACGGTGATTGGTATTACAATGCGATCGCTTCTGCTTCGGCAATGGGAATCGTAACAGGATATCCTGATGGAAGTTTTGGAGTAAATGATCATATTTCAAGACAGGATATGGCTGTAATGTGCGTAAGACTTGCTCAGAGTATAGGACTTGAGTTCGATAGTACTGTTGAGTACAATGGTTTTGCTGACGGAGATTCTATATCGGATTATGCGAAAGAAAGTGTGGAAACTCTTTATAAGGCAGGTATTGTAAACGGTACCGGAGACAACAACTTCACCCCAAGAGGCGAGGCAAACCGTGCTCAGGCAGCAAAAATCGTTTATGAGATGTTAAAGGTACAGTAATTAATTTCCGAAAATGCCATACGCGGACCTAAAAGCTCCGCGTATGGATAAATAATAAAAAAGCGCACTTTTGTGCCGGAAAGGATGCAGAAAATGAAAAAGAGAATTTTAGGGATATTCCTTGCTCTGTCGATGGTTTTAAGTACGTTTACGGCTTTTGCATATGACGATGTAGTAACCACGCTGGAAAAAACCTCCGTTTCTCTCGTTGAGGGATTGGGGATCATGAGTGCGAAAGATGGTGAATCTTTTGGCAGCATGGAATATATGACAAGAGGAGATTTTGCTCTGGCAGTAGCAAAAATGCTTAACTATGATGTTACAGAAGGAAAAATGGGTAACAGCGCTTTTTCAGACGTTGATATTTCAACGGAGCAGGGCTGTGCTGTAAATCTTTTGGCTGATACGGGCATAATTCCTACAGACAGCAATAAATTTGAACCGACTGCAAATATTCAGTATGCAGATGCGGCAAGAATGCTTTTGAACAGTTTAGGTTATGAGTATGAGATTAACATGAACGGCGGCTATCCCGGCGGAGTTATGAAGGTAGCTGCGCAGCTCAAGCTTTCTCAGGGCGCATCATCTCTCGGTACCAATACAGTACTTACTAAAAGAGATGCGGCAATTGTAATATACAATACACTTATGTCTCCTGTTGTAAATATGACAATGGATAATGGTCAGTCACAATATGGACAAAGTGACGTGACACTTCTTGAAGACATATGGGATGTATATGAAATGACGGGAGTAATAAGCGGCGTTGGAAGTATGTCACTTGACGGAGTGGCTCTTTCTGATACACAGGTATCTATAAGCGGCGAGGTTATGGAAACAACGCTTACAACGGCAGCAGATTATTTCGGTTATGAAGTAAAAGCATATTATATGGATAATGATGGAGACAGAACACTTGTTGCAATTGTTCCAAGGTCTACATCTAATACAGTTACAACAATAGATATTGACGATCTGGTTGTTTCGGGAAACAGTGTAAGATATTATACCGATGATGGAAAGTCCAAGACTCAATCAGTAGCTTCAGATGTTCAGGTATTAAAGAACGGAAGAATTTATACGGATTATAGTAATTTTGAAGATTTATTTAATTTTCCTGAAGGAAATGTAACCTTTATAGCTAACGATGGTTCTAAGAGAGCAAATGTCATTTTAATAAATGATGTAAAGCATTTCTTCGTTGAAAGAGTGGACAAAAAGAATACTACACTTTACCTTTCCAATTCATCGGAAAGCGAAGATTCAGTTCCATATTTGCCGTCTTTCTATGAGCTTGATTTTGACACACAGGATATAACGATTTTGAAAGATGGAGTGGAAGTAGGCTTTGACAGCATAGAAGCAAATAATGTTCTTACTGTCACAGAAACTCCGAGTCAGAATGACAGCAGCGTTATAGAAGATATAAAAATTGTGATTTCTACGGAAATTGTAGAAGGAACAATTGAGTCAATAACAGCAAATAAAGAAATGAGAATAAGCGGAAAAGAATATGATATTTCTGCTTATAGTACAGTCACATTTAACAGCGGAGATAATGGTTCGTTTGCAGTTACCTCAGATGGAAAGATCATGGGTATTGTTTCCACTTCCGGCTCATCCTTGAAATATGCTTACGTTATATATTCATCATTTGATGAAAATGAAGCTCGTGGATATGTAAAGCTCTTTACACAGGATGGAGAATATAAGATATTCTCAACTGATGAAAAGGTCGTCGTAAACGGTAAGAAATATATGTATAATGAATTCACAAGCGTTATTAAGGCGGGAGAATTTATTACATTCAGAGTAAACGGTGACGGATATATTTCAAATATGAACAGACCGTATGATGCTTCATCAAGACCGGATCATGTGTCGGTAACCTCATTCGAGAAGAATTGGAGCAAGAGCTCAGTAAGATATGTTGGCGGTATACTCGGACGTTCGATAGTTTCGGATGATACAACGATCTTCTATATACCGCGTTACGAAAGCGATAATCCGGCTGATTACAAGCTTCTCTCAAAAGATGATCTTGAAAGCAGAATTTATTCAGATGTTTCATGCTATGACGTGGATAGAAACGGACGTATAGGCGCTCTTATTATAAAAGAGGACGTAGAGGACTCTGTTTCTGAATCAAACAGCATGTTCATCGTAAGTGAAGTTAATCATAGTGTTAATAATGATGGAGATCCGGTTATCTCGGTAGACGGATATGAAAAGGGTGAAGCAAAGACTCTTATCTTTGATGAGGATTCGCGTTCAATAACATATGAAGATGGCTGGATGAATAAACCAGGCAATGAGGACTTTGATGAGGGCTATGAATCACTTCGTCCGGGAGATGCGTTCCAATACTCAATAGCCAGCGGCAATACTGTAGCAGCATACAGAAAGATATACAATAACGAAAAAACAATTTATAATGGCGGAGATTTGACATATACAGATAAGAAGTACTTCTTTGAGAGATGGTCAAAGACAGGCTCGGTTACTAAAATTGATTTCTATGATGATTTGTATATTGGCTTTGGTAACGTTGAAATGAGATATAATGACTATATGGTTTTGTGTGCGCTTAATGAAGAAGAGAGAAACGGTTATGCAAATGCTCTTATCAATATGATTGATTACTATCGTCCTATAAATCTTAATCAGGAAGAAACATATATCTATACATATAATGTAAGTACAGATGAAGTTGAAATAGGATCTATGGATGACATATCCAAAAATGATATAGTATTTGTACGTTCAAAAGACATGGGCGAACTCAATGAGGTTATTGTATATATAAGTGATTGATAACGGAGGCAGCAATGAAAACTGATCTTATAAAAAAAGCAGTCGGTTTTGCTATATCTCTTACAATGACGGTTTCATACGCTGTTCCCTTTGCATTTGCAGAGGAAACGGCGTTAGAGCCGGATGAAGTTTTACTTGGAGAGACAGTGGATTTGGAGGAATATACGAACGAGGAGGATACATTCGTATATGACGAAGATACATACGTAGAGCTTGATGCTGTAAGCGGCAGCAAAACATGGACTTTCGACACATATGCAGATACTTCTGAATATAATTCAGAAACTGATTTGGATGGTCTGACAGTATATGCCAGTGAAGATGCAAAAGTAGCTTTGGACGCCAACAAAAAGACCTTTGAAGGTGTAGAATATACTCACAGACTTAAATTAAGTGGTTCAGGAAGCTTTGATGGGAATGTCCCGGCAGCAAGAGTGGTAGGTTTTGTTCCGGAGACATCAGGAACAGTTAAAGTGCATTTTGCTCATGCAAGCTCCTCGGGAGATCCGAGAACATTAGTAATAAAGCAGGGCGATAATGAAACAACACAGGAAGTTAAACCTAACGAGCAGGGAACTGTAACATGTAATGTAGAGGCGAAACAGCCTGTATACATCTATTCACAGAAAAGCGGACTTAATATGTACGCAATAATATATAAAGCAGAAGGCAGCGGAGATACACAGGAAACAACGGAGCCTGAACAAACAGCTGAACCTGTAGAAACAACAGAACCTGAACAGACGGCTGAACCTGCAGAAACAACAGAACCTGAACAGACGGCTGAACCTGCAGAAACAACAGAACCTGAACAAACGGCTGAGCCTGCAGTTACAGAGAACCCATCGGCAGACGTAATAAATCAGAGCAAAACATGGACTTTTGACACTTATGGAGATACTGCCGAATATAGTTCAGAAACTGATTTGGATGGACTAACGCTATATGCAAATGCAGATGCTAAAGTGAACTTAGATAAGAGCAATAAGTCTTTTGATGGCGTCAAGTATACGCATAGACTTAAACTGGGAGGATCGGGAAGCTTTGACGGAGATGTTCCCGCAGCAAGAGTATTGGGCTTTATTCCGGGAATGCCGGGAACAGTGACGGTACATTTTGCCCATGCAAGCTCTTCGGGAGATTCAAGAACGTTGGCGATAAAGCAAGGCGATCAAGAAGCATCGCAGGCGGTTGAACCGAATGGACTGGCAACGGCAACATGCAGTGTGGAAGCAAATAAGCCGGTATATATTTATTCGCAGAGCAGCGGATTGAATATTTATGCTATTATATATACGGTTTCAGGCGGATCGCAGACTACCACAGAGCCGTCAACATCAGCTCCGTCAACATCGGCTCCGTCAGACTCAACTGCCGCACCTGCAACACCTACGCCGGACGCCAATACAGTAAAGGCTGAAGCGGATGCAAAAGCACTTACGTTAAAGAGCATTTCTGATTATGCGGTATATATAGATCTTGATCTTGCAAAAAAGGGTGATAACGGATCAACGATCACTTGGGAAAGCTCAAATGAGGATTACATAAGCATACAGGAAATTTCGGCATCAGGTGCCAATTATACAGGTGTTGTAACAAGACCGACTACTGATGAAGAATGTGTAGATGGCGGAGTACCGGTAACTCTTACGGCAACAGTAAAGAATGGAAACGCAGTAGTAACAAGAGAATTCAATGTTTCGGTAAGAAAGTTTGAACCGTTATACTATAATGATTTTCAGCAGGATGTAGGTAAGAGCGCAGAAGGAGATTATAAGGCAATAGAGGATAACGTGGAGTCTGTAACGGGCGAAACATTCCGCGGAATAAGAGTAGGCGCTCTTAAACAGTCAAGAGCTTTAAAGGATTATGGCTTTGATAATAACGATAAAGATACAGAATCTTATTTTGATAAGAGAATCATGTCTACAGACGAAAAATATGGAAAACCTGTAGTAAGCAATCAGGATGAGGAGAACTTTGCTTTCTATTACTCTGAGTATAATGCTTATGGCGGAAGCTCAACAATTCCTTTGTGGATAAAGTTCGAGGATGCACCAGGAGTTGAAGAAGCTCCGGAGGGTATCGTTGTTATGAGCATGGATTTATATATTGTAAGCCGTGATAAGCAAAAGTTTAATATTGGTATAGCAAATTCAAAACCATCACAGATGTGCCGTTTCCTTTTGAACAGCGATGGCGCACTTAGATATTTCAGTAATGAAACC
Source organism: uncultured bacterium (assembly GCA_905215805.1). Classification (GTDB taxonomy): domain Bacteria; phylum Bacillota; class Clostridia; order UBA1381; family UBA1381; genus UMGS1958. The sequence goes on from CAJMRL010000004.1 coordinate 37,837, forward strand.
ACTATAAATTACATGGGTGGTAAGGATGGCTATGTGATTCCGGAGAAAAAATGGATAACAGCTACAATAGTTGCAAATTCAACAACTCATAAATGGGATTTCTATTTTGATGGAATGCGCATAGCAACAGGTCTTGATTTCAGAAATGCAGAGGATGCTATACCTGCAATTGAGTTTACAACCGACCGTAATACAAGCGGAGGAAAATACCTTATAGATAATATCCGAGTAGAAAATATTACGGATGACTTTAATACAACATACTGGGATACATTGACCTTGGATAATCTGGAATATGATGCTGAAACGGACACATATATTGCAGATAAAGATTTCCTTTTGATGTATACAGGAACCGGAGCACTTACAGGAAATGTATATTCGTGGAAATCCTCTAATCCGGATGTTCTTTCTGTAGGCGTAAAGTCGATACCGGTAGAAGACCTTTTGAAATACGGATATACTCAAGAGCAGATAGATAAGTATAAGGAACAAGGCAAGAATACGGTTGCAGTTACTTTGGCGGAATTAGATAATGATAATATTCCGGAAGAGGGAGTAAAAGTAACTCTTACGGGATCGATGATTGTAGACGATGAAACATACAAGAAAGAGTTTACAGTTTTAGTAAAGAAGAGCAATTCTTCTGAGGGTGATCTTACTGATAAAGAAAAAGCTGAAGCAGATATTGCAAACGCAATAGCAAATATAAAGGGCAAAACATATTATTCTAATACTATGCTCGATTTTACAAAAACAGGAAAGCTTTACGGCTCGGAAATTGAATGGAGCTCAAGCAATACTGATGTAGTCACTGATTTCGGAGATGTTATAAGACCTTCAACTACAACTACCACAACAGTTAAAATAACAGTAACAGCAAAATATGGAGAAGAAGTAGTAGAAGAAAGCTTTAACGTATACGTAAGAGGAAGCAAAACAACAAGCAGCAGCGGCGGAGGCGGCGGCGGAGGCGGCGGCGCCAGCAGCGGAAGCGGAGGAATCAGGGTATCCGGAGCAGTTACCGGTCCGTCGACTTCTTTTGGAACCGAGGCTCTGACTCCTGAAGAAGCCGCAGGATTGATATTTAATGATATAGGTTCTGTTGATTGGGCAAAGGAAGCGATCGAAGCGCTTTATGAAAAGAATATTATATCAGGATATGGAAATGGTCTGTTTAATCCAAATGGCGCTGTTACAAGAGAGCAATTTGTAAAAATGGTTGTATTGGCACTTGGTCTTTCGTCAGATTCATCAGAAGGTATGCCATTTACAGATGTAGATAGTCAAGAATGGTATGCACCATATATCAGTACGGCATATGATCTTGGTATTGTTACAGGTAAAGATGACGGAAGCTTTGGTATAGGTGAGTCAATAACAAGACAGGATATGGCTGTAATGTGCATGAGAGCGCTCAATGCTGCAGGAATAGAGCTTACTCAAGACGCATCACTTAATGATATGGACACTATCTCTGATTATGCAAAGGACGCTGTTTCAAAAATGGCAGGGGCCGGATATATAACCGGTGATGAAAACGCTTATTTTAATCCTATGGATACAGCGACAAGAGCACAGACGGCAGTTGTACTTTACAGAGTTATAACAAAATAAGAATATATTTATGCGAATGTCTTTTTAGGCATTCGCATAAATAGAAAATACACCGTTATAAGGAGCAAAGCTATGGCAATTTATGATGTAACAAAATACGGAGTATATAATGATGGTGAAACAAATAATACTAAAGCTATTAAAGCAGTAATAGAAATTGCTGAAAAAAACGGCGGAGGTATAATATATTTCCCGTCTGGAAAGTATATTTCCGGATCAATTGAGCTTAAGAGCAATATGACACTTTATCTTGAGTCAGGGGCATTAATTCTTGGAAGCGAAAATAAAGAAGATTATCCAATGATAACTAAAGAAATAGTTGAAGGATATACAAGAGAGGGTCATGCGGCAATGGTATATGCAATTAATGCTGAAAACATTGCGCTTGAAGGCAGAGGTACTATAGACGGACGCGGCTACAATTGGTGGCCGGATAAGAAAAATGAACATAGACCGAGAATGTTTCAGCCTATTCTCTGTGATAATGTAAGAATTGCAGGAGTCACTCTCAAGAATTCTCCTATGTGGACAGTTCACCCGATGTGCTGTACAAATGTCACTATTGACGATATTACAATAAAGAATCCAAGCGATTCACCTAATACAGACGGAATTAATCCGGAAAGCTGTTCCGGAGTACATATCTCAAATTGTACTGTAGATGTAGGCGACGATTGTCTTACTATAAAGTCAGGTACGGAGGATGATCTGCTCCAAAAGCAGTATCCGTGTGAAAATATCGTTGTTACGAACTGTACGATGCTCAATGGTCACGGAGGAGTGGTTATAGGCTCAGAGATGAGCGGCGGAGTAAAGAATGTAACTATTTCAAATTGTGTATTTAATGGAACGGACCGAGGAATAAGAATAAAGACGAGACGTAAGAGAGGCGGATGCGTTGAGGATATTCTCATAAATAATATTATGATGACAAACGTATTTGCGCCGATCACAGTAAACGGATATTATCAGTGCGGCGCTGGTGTAAGTCCTGATGATATGTCTCTGTTTAGTCTTGAAAAGCTTCCGGTTGCAGAAAATACTCCGGTAATGAAAAATATAATAATTTCAAACGTACGTGCAACAAAGGCGACAGCGTCGGCCGGATATATATACGGTATCCCGGAATCGCCTGTAGAAGGATTGCGTATAAGTAATTATTCTGTAGAAATGATAGAAACAGACGAAGAAATTAAGGACAAGCCTATTATGGCGTTCCATATTAAAAAGACTGCCGGAACAGGATTGTATTGCTGCTTCTGTAAAGACGTATCTTTCAGCAATGTATCAATAAAGGTTACAAACGGACCGGCGGTCAAGATTGAAAAGAGTGAAGATATAAGTCTTACGGACATTCGTGTTAATGGCGGCGATAAGGAAAGCGAGACTATAGATTGTACGAATGTAGTAATGAATGGAACTAAAATCGTCTGAGATTGTTAAATAAATAATTTATCTGTTTGGTATTGCACATTAAGGATAAATATGTTAGAATTTAAATAAGGACAATTGCACTTTCTATAATTCTGTTTATTACTATTCGGTATTATTTGGAATTGTGTTATTGTCCTTGTTTTATGTATATTAAGTTTAATGAACGGGCGATGGTTCGTTCGTGTTAGATGAGAAGGAGAAAAGGTCATGGAAAGATTAAAAAGACAAACGCCTTGTCAATTGACGGAAAAGGTAATGCAGTTTGGTGAAGGAAACTTCTTGAGAGGTTTTGTTGACTGGATGATAGACAAGCTGAACAAGGAAGCAGACTGGAACGGAGGAGTCGTTCTTGTACAGCCGCTCCCTAACGGACTTTGCGATATGATAAATGAGCAGGATGGATTGTATGATTTGTATCTAAGAGGTCTTCAAAACGGAGAAAGAGTAGAGGAAACAAGAGTAGTAGAGTGCGTTACAAGATGTATAAATCCATTTGCTGATACTGATGCATTCTTTGAAATAGCTAAAAATCCGGAGCTTCGTTTTATAGTATCTAATACAACAGAAGCAGGCATTGAATATAAGCCGAATCAGAGTGCTGATGATTTTGCGGGAACTACATATCCGGGAAGATTAACAATGTTCTTGAAGGCTCGTTTTGATAATGGACTTAACGGTTTTGTTCTTTTCCCATGTGAGCTTATAGATAAAAATGGCGACCGCCTTAAAGAATGCGTAATTCAGTATGCAAAGGACTGGAATTATGGTGATGAATTTATAAAGTGGGTAGAGGAAGAAAACCACTTTACGAATACTCTTGTAGACAGAATAGTAACAGGATATCCGAGAGAAACAGCAAAGGAAATGGAAGAAAGCTTCGGACATCTTGACAATGTAATTGATACGGCTGAAATTTTCCATCTTTGGGTTATCGAAGGCGACAAGAAATATGCTGAAGAAATCCCGTTCCATAAAATTGGTCTTAATGTTCTTTGGACTGATGATGTAACACCGTATAAGAAGCGTAAGGTAAGAATTCTTAACGGCGCACATACAATGATGGTTTTGGCTGCAAGACTTGCAGGTCTTGAAACAGTAGGCGAGGCTATGGAGGATGAGCTTATATATTCGTTTATGTATAAGGGTGTATTTGAAGAGATCATTCCTACACTCGATCTTCCGAAGGAGGAGCTTGTTGAGTTTGCAAATGCGGTCATTGAACGTTTCAAAAATCCGTTTATAAAGCATTATCTTTTGAGCATTGCGCTTAACTCTGTATCGAAGTTTAAGGTAAGAGATCTGCCGTCGCTTCTCGGTTATATGGATGAGTTTGGAAAGGAACCAAACTGTCTTGTGTTCTCGCTGGCAGCGCTGATCAAATTCTATAAGGGTGATGAGGCAAACGATGATGCGGCTGTTATGGAGTATATGAAGAATGCGTCAGTTGCAGATATTCTTGCAAAAGAGGACTTCTGGGGACAGGATCTCTCAATGCTCAGACCGTCAGTTGAAAAATACTGCGCTATGATAGATGAAAAGGGCATAAGAGAAGCTATGAAGGAAGCTTGCGGACTTTAATATCAGGAGTACATAATATGAAAGAATTGGTTATAAATGAACGCGACAATGTAGCGGTTATGCTTGAGGGTGAACTGAGGGGTCATAAAATAGCGCTCCGTGATATAAAAAAAGGCGAGGATATTATAAAATACGGTTATAAAATCGGACACGCAACTGAGGATATAAAAAAAGGCGAGCATGTTCATACTCATAATATAAAAACGAATTTGAGCGGCACGCTTGAATATGAATATGAACGCACGGGATATGAGCTTAAGCCTCAGCCCAAAAGAACCTTTATGGGGTATGTTCGTGAAAACGGCAGCGTGGGAATAAGAAATGAAATATGGATCGTAAATACGGTAGGATGTATAAATAAAACGTCAGAAATCCTTGCCAGAGAAGCGAATAAGCTTTACGGCGATAAATGCGATGGAGTATTTAATTTTGTTCATCCGTTCGGATGCTCGCAGCTTGGAGATGATCAGGCTACAACTCAGGCAATTTTAAAGGGTATGGTAAATCATCCTAATGCTGCCGGAGTATTGGTGCTCGGATTAGGTTGTGAAAACAATAATATCGGAGTATTTAAGCCGCTTTTGGGTGACATAAATGAAAAACGTGTAAAGTTTATGTCGACACAGGAATTTGATAATGAAATAGAAGAGGGGCTTCGTCTTATTGGAGAACTTGTTGAATATGCGCAGACATTTAAAAGAGAGGAATGCGATCTTTCAAAATTAGTGGTAGGTTTGAAATGCGGAGGCTCTGACGGATTCAGCGGCCTTACGGCAAACCCGCTTATAGGACGTGTTTCGGACAAGCTTATAGCATCAGGCGGAAGCACTATTCTCACAGAAGTTCCGGAGATGTTCGGTGCGGAAACAATTCTTATGAACAGAGCTGTTGACGAGCCTACATTTGAAAAGGTTGTTGACCTTATAAATAATTTTAAGGAATACTTTATGCGCCATAACCAGGTGGTATATGAAAACCCGTCTCCAGGAAACAAGAAGGGCGGAATTACAACTCTTGAGGATAAATCGCTTGGATGTGTCCAGAAATCAGGAAGCGCTGATGTGGTAGACGTTATACAGATAGGTGAGCATGTTAAAAAGCAGGGGCTTAATCTTCTTACGGGTCCGGGAAACGATATAGTTGCTGTAACAAATCTTACGGCATCCGGCTGTCATATGATACTTTTCTCAACAGGAAGAGGAACTCCGGTAGGAGCGCCGGTTCCTACAGTAAAGATTGCGACTAATAATGACCTGGCAAGCAGGAAGCCTCACTGGATAGACTTTAATGCAGGCCCGATTATTGAAGGGGCTGATTTGTCGGATGAGCTGCTTGACTATATCATAAAGGTTGCTAATGGTGAAAAGACTAATAATGAAAGGAATGGTTACAGAGAAATATCGATCTTTAAGGATGGAGTAACACTGTAATCTAAGAGGGATATAATCATGGATTTAAAAGGAAAATGGGTCAGCGATTTAGGAAACGGATATTTTAAAAATCCGGTTATTTATGCTGACTATTCTGACCCGGACGTCATAAGAGTAGGCGAGGATTTTTATATGACAGCGTCAAGCTTTACATATGTTCCGGGTCTGCCGATACTGCACTCAAAGGATCTTGTAAACTGGGAAATTATAAATTACGCCGCAAAGGAGCTGCAGGACAGGTATAATACGCCTGTCCACGGCTGCGGTGTATGGGCGCCGTCAATTCGCTATCATGACGGGAAATTTTATATATATTACGGAGATCCGGATCTTGGTATCATGATGACATGTACTGATGATATTTACGGTGAATGGAGTCCGATTATCTGCGTAAAAGAGGGTAAGGGTATTATTGATACTTGTCCGCTTTGGGATGATGACGGACGTGCATATATTGTGCACGGATATGCTAAAAGCCGCTGCGGCTTTAAGAGCAAGCTCGGTCTTTTTGAGATGACGCCCGATGGAACAAAGGTTATTTCAGAGGATAAATTTATCTTTGATGGCACAATAAGCCATCCCACGATAGAAGGACCTAAATTCTATAAGAGAAACGGATATTATTATATCATGTCGCCGGCCGGCGGAGTTCCGACAGGCTGGGAGGTAATCCTCCGTTCTAAAAATGTGGATGGACCGTATGAGGACAGAATAGTTCTTCGTCAGGGAGATACGGCTATAAACGGACCTCATCAGGGAGGCTGGGTAGAGCTTGAAAGCGGCGAAAACTATTTCATGCACTTCCAAGACCTTGAGGTATGCGGAAGAATTGTTCATTTGCAGCCGGTAACATGGATAAATGACTGGCCGGCAATGGGCGAAAATATTGACAGCGGTCTTTGCGGTCAGCCGGTTAAGGTTATGAAAAAGCCGAATGTAGGCAAGGAGTATCCTATAAGTGTTATTGCGACGTCCGATGATTTCAAGAACGGACTCGGCTTACAGTGGCAATGGCAGGCAAATAACCGCAGTGAGTGGTATGAGTGTGCGGACGGTAAGCTTCGTCTGTTCGGATGCAAGACTGCCGATACGATGTGGTCAATGCCGAATGTTCTCACACAGCTGTGGCAGGCTCCGTCAATGACGGTAACAGTTAAGGTATCCATGCCTAAGGGCGTGGGAGAAAACAAGGCGGCACTTGGAACAGTAGGTCTTGATTATGGTTACATAGCACTGCGTGATGACGGAACGATCGAGTTTGTAAAGGGAACGGTTACAGATGCAGGCAAGGCAGCTCTTAACGCTAAGGAAGAAATTGTGGCGGAAAAGATCATAAGCGATACTGAGGTATATCTTAGAACAGAGGTTATAGCGAAAGAGAATGCAAAGGACTGCATATGCCGTTGCTCATATAGCACAGACGGAAAGATATTTACTTATATGGGTGAATTTGCACCGAAGCAGGGCAAATGGGTAGGCGCAAAGCATGGTTTGTTCTGCATGGGCAAGAAGGGCTCATATGCCGATTTTGAGAATTTTGAGATAAATTAAACAGATTTGAGGTAAACTAAATGGCTAAGGTATTACTTGAAACAGCGAAAAAGCTCTGTAATACAATTATGGAGGATTTTCCGGGAATAATAATAAAGAAATGGCAGTATGATGCAGGGCTGTGTCTTGTAGGATTTGACGCTATGTATAAGATCACCGGCGAAAAGAGTTATAACGAGTATATACATAACTTCTTTGATTACTTTATTCATGATGATGGTACGATAGAAACCTATAATCCTGAAATAAGAAATATTGACCATATAAACTGCGGAAAGAACCTGTTTCTTCTTCTTGAGGAAACGGGTGAGGAGAAATATAAGAAGGCAATTGAGCTTTTGGCTTCTCAGCTGAAGATTCAGCCAAAAACTCCGTCAGGAGCTTATTGGCATAAAAATATATATCCAAATCAGGTGTGGCTTGACGGAATATTCATGGGAGAGCCGTTCAGCGCAAGGTATGCAAATGAATTTAATCATCCCGAAAAGTACGATGAGATTCTTACGCAGTTTGTTGTTGCAGAAAAGAGCACCTATGAGCCGAGATGCGGTCTTTATGCCCATGCCTGCGATGAATCAAAGAAAATGTTCTGGGCAGATCCCAATACCGGACGTTCGCTTAATGTATGGGGACGCTCGGTAGGCTGGTTCTGTATGGCATTAGTTGATACTCTTGACTGGATACCGGAGGAGAGAAATGATATAAGACAGACTCTTATAGATATGTTCAATAAGGTTATAGGAAATGTGGTTAAGTATCAGGATGAGGATGGAGTATGGTATCAGGTTCTTGACTGCCGCAGAAGCGATAACTATCAGGAGGCTACATGCTCATGCCAGTTTGCGTACGCTTTGAATAAGGGGATCAACAAGGGCTATATCGATGCTGATGTTTATAAGCCTTATTTGAAAAAAGCGGTTGATGGTATAATGAAAGTGTTTATCCGTGAGGAAGACGGCAAGATTTATATGGGCAACTGCTGTGCTGTTGCGGGATTGGGTCCTGATGATAATCCGCGCCGTAACGGTACGCTTGACTATTATATGAGTGAGCCGATACGTGATAATGACTTCAAGGGTGTTGGCCCGTTCCTTATTATGGCTACCGAATATGAAGAATAAGCACTTTTAAAAATAAGCTGCCTGCAAATGAAAATGTCCGTTTGCGGCAGCTTATTTTAAGTTTAAAATCCAAAGTATAGTAACTTTAGCAGAAAAGCAAAGCCAGCGCTAAAAATTTGCGCTGGTTTTTTATAAAGATTTTGAAATTAAATTTTTACCTTTGTATTTCTGATTTTTATCCATTTGTTAACTGCTTAATTCTTGACATGGGGTTATGCTCGTGTTATAATATTAATATTAAATATGCCGAAATTACGGTTTTAATTAATTTATAATGAATGGAGAAGTATTATGAACTTGATGGGTTTGATTTCAAATATTCCGGCGCTTATAGTCAATGCTGTTATTACGCTTATTGCACTGACAGGACATGAGCTGGGACATGCTTGGGTATCTACAAAGCTTGGCGATCCTACTCCGCGTATGGAGGGAAGACTGACGATAAATCCATTGGCTCATCTTGATATAGTCGGAACTATACTTATGATACTTACAGGGTTCGGATGGGCGAAGCCTGTCGGGATTAATCCTGCCTATTATAAGGATAGGAAAAAGGGAACTGCACTGACGGCAGCGGCGGGTCCCTTGTCAAATCTTATAATGTCGTTTGCAGTTTTGCTTTTATATTATATATATGCCGTTATTGCGATAAAAACAGGTTTTGCTATAGGTTCCATGGCTTTGATAAGCAGTCTTGTATCAACTTTTGTTGTAAGAAATTTATGTTTTATGGTGTTTAATCTTATTCCTATTCCTCCGTTGGACGGATCGAAAGTATTGGGAATATTTTTACCGGACAGATATTATTATACAATGCTCAGATATGAAAGATACTGCATGATACTTATAATGGTTCTTTCTCTTATGGGTGTGTTTGGAAATGTTATAGGCACAGGCGTTAATATTATATTTTCTGCTTTGACGGGAATGCTTGATCATGTGTTTAATTTGGTGATATAATGATGGAAAAGATAAAATATCATTTTGAAAATTTTGATGGACCTTTGGATTTGCTTCTTACACTGATACAAAAAAATAAGGTCAGCATATATGATATACCTATAGTTGAAATAACCGATCAATACCTTGATGCGATAAAGGATATAGAGAGCAGTCAGCTTGAAAATACGGGTGAATTTATAGTAATGGCGTCACAGCTTTTATATATAAAGTCAAGGATGCTGCTTCCGAAGCCGGAGGAAGAAAATGATGAAGATCCCAGAGAAGAGCTTGCTCAGCGCCTGGCGGAATACCAGAAGTTTAAGGAAGCTTCAAAAGAGCTGCGTAAAAATGAGTTTTCTTCAAGATATATGGTATTTCGTGAAGAAGAAAAGATAAAATTTCCTGTGCCGCAATATAACCGTCATCATGAGGTTCAGGCTTTATTGGATGCGTTTAATTCCATTATGCAGCGCAGAATAAGAAAGCAAAAGCCTCAAAAAAAAGCTTTTTCCGGTATTGTGGGTCGTGAAAAGGTAAGCGTAGACGATATGGTGGAAAAAGTGTGCAAAAAAATATATGGCAAAAAAAGTATTGATTTCAGCGAGCTGTTTTTAGAAAAGGATTCGAAGCCTGAAATGATAGCGACATTTCTTGCAGTGCTCGAGATGATAAAGGGCAACAGGTTATTTGCTTATTACAGCGATATAAAAAAAGATTTTATTCTTACAACGGAGATGAAGGTTAATGACTGAAATTAAATATGCTATCGAGGGAATATTATTTGCCGCAGGAGAGCCGGTTAAGGAGGCAAAGCTTGCGGTAGTTCTTGATACGGATATAAATACAGTAAGAAACGCTGTTGCAGATTTAAAGGCTGAATATGATCTAAAAAAACGCGGGTTTAATATTATTGATATAAATGATGGATATCAGATATGTTCAAGACCCGAATACTATGTATATATACAGGAGATTCTGGGCGAACAAAGAAACCAGCCTTTGTCGAACGCCGCAATGGAGGCTCTTGCGATAATAGCGTACAAGCAGCCTATTACTAAGGGCATGATAGAAAAGATAAGGGGAGTTAATTCAGACAGCTGTGTAAACAGATTATATGAAAGAGGGCTTATAGATGAATGCGGCAGGCTGGAAGCTCCGGGACGTCCGGTTTTATATAAAACAACGGATGCATTTCTCAGATGCTTTGGATTATCGTCACCTAAGGAACTGCCGGATATAGATTTGAAAAAGCTTGGGATAGAGCCGCAGTCAGAATCAAATAATAATAATGAAATAATTCAGAAGAAAAATGGTAATAATGAAAATAAAGAGGGTACAGAGAATTTTATTGGAAATAAAGAGGAAAAGGAAGAGTAATGAAGGCTCTTTGTATAATTTTAGGGATAGCCGTACTGCTGGCGGTTTTGATGATCATAAGAATAAATTGCGTATTTACGGTGGGATTTTCAAGTAAAGACGGCGGCTATGTCGAGCTTTATATAAAATATTTGTTTTTTAAAAAAAGTATTTTGCCCATAGAGGAAAAGCTTGCGCAGAGGGAAGTTGAAAAGGAAGAGGAAAAAACTCCCGAGCAGAATGAGGAAGAGAAAACCGGCGGACTTGGCATAATAAAAATTTATAAGGTAATAAAAGGGATAAGCGGAGATGTGAACGGGCTTATAAAATTTATTGCTGAGCGTTCGGTAACTATACGTGATTTTAGGATTGAGTCTCAGATAGGAGCAGCTGACCCTATGCTTACAGGTCTTGCAATAGGAGGTGCAAATGCTTTTGTATACGGGCTGCTGGGCATGGTTGATTCCAAAATGAAGCTAAAAAGCTTTTATGTAAGCATAGAGCCGGATTGGAGCAGGGAAATTGTCCGTGCAGGTATGTATACGGTAATAAATACTAATATTATAAATATTTTAACTATATGTGCGAAAGCCGGAGTTATATTGATTAAGTCACGCAGGCTTATAAAGGATTGCTCAAGAAAGGGAAAAAATAATGGAGAATAAAGTAAAGGATATGCTTGAAGGTGCGGTAAAAAATATAAAAACCGCGTGTGATGCAAATTCGGTAGTCGGAGATGCGATAAGTATGCCTGATGGTACGGTGGTTGTTCCGATATCAAGGCTCAGCTTTGGCTTCGGCGGAGGCGGCGGAGATTTTGAAGCAAAAAATAACAAAGATGAAGGTACATTTGCCGGAGGAATAGGCGGTGGAGCAAGCGTAAGAGCAGAGGCTTTTCTTGTTCTAAACAACGGCAATGTACGATTGATAACAATGGACGGAGGATCTTCCGCTTTTGACAGACTTATAGATTTGATTCCCGACGCTGTTGAAACAGTAAGCGGATTTATGGCTAAAAGAAAAAAGAATAAAATAAAAGCAGATGGAGATATAGCAGATGATTACAACGAGGGATAAAATACTTTCAAAGGTTATTAAGCCTACGAGATATACAGGAGGAGAACTCAATGCCGTATTGAAGGATCCTGATAAAGTGGAGATAAGATTTGGTTTTTGTTTTCCGGACACATATGAGATAGCAATGTCGCATTTGGGAATGAAAATTCTTTATCATACATTGAATAACCGTTCGGATTGTTGGTGTGAAAGAGTTTTCACGCCGTGGACGGACATGGAAGAGGAGATGAAAAAGCATGGAATGAAGTTATTTGCTCTTGAATCAGGAGATGAAATAACTCATTTTGATGTGCTTGGATTTACGCTTCAATATGAGCTGTCATATTCTAATATTGTGCATATGCTGAATATGGCCGATATTCCTGTAAAATCGTGTGACAGAGATGAGAGCTTTCCTATAATATGCGGCGGAGGTCCGTGTGCATATAATGCGGAGCCGGTAGCGGATATATTTGATTTTCTCATGCTCGGCGAGGGAGAGGAAGTTATACACGAGGTAATGGATGAATATATACGCTGGAAAGAGAGCGGTAAACAGAATAAGCGCGATTATCTTGAAGCAATCGCTAAGATAGAAGGCGTGTATGTACCGTCATTTTATGATGTCAGCTATAACGATGATGGAACTGTAAAAAGTATAGTTCCCAATAATCCGAATGCGCCTTCAACAATAAAAAAACGTATAATGAAGGATTTTGATAAATGCTATGCTCCTAATGAGATAATAGTACCTTACGGAGATGTTGTGCATGACAGAGTAATGCTTGAGGTGATGCGCGGTTGTCTTCGCGGCTGCCGCTTTTGTCAGGCGGGATATATATACAGACCTTTAAGAGAGCGCAAGCCGCAGACGCTTTTGAATTTGGCAAATGAGCTTTTAAGCTGCAGCGGGTATGACGAAATTTCACTTTCATCACTTTCGACCAGTGACTTCAGCGGATTGCCGGAACTTACGGACGGGCTTTTGGATATAACCGAAAAAAAGAAGATCGGTCTGTCATTGCCATCTCTGAGAATAGATAATTTTTCGCTTGACCTTATGGAAAAGGTGCAGAAGGTAAGAAAGACAGGAATAACCTTTGCTCCGGAGGCTGGAACTCAGCGTCTGCGTGACGTTATCAATAAAAATATTACAGAAGAGGATATTCTTAAATCGACTAAAATGCTTTTTGAGGGAGGCTGGACAAATGTCAAGCTGTATTTTATGATAGGGCTTCCAACAGAAACAATGGACGATGTAAGGGGAATAGCAGAGCTGGCACAAAAGGTACTTGACGTATACTTTGAAATACCAAAGGAGGAGCGCGCAAAGAATATAAATATAACGGTAAGCTCCTCAAGCTTTGTACCTAAGCCCTTTACAGCATTTCAGTGGACTCCTCAAAATACAAGAGAGCAAATGGTGGAAAAGCAGCGGAAAATAAGAGAATCAATAAAATCAAGACGCATACGTTATAATTATCATGATAATAAAACGAGTTATCTTGAGGGCATATTTGCCAGGGGAGACAGAAGATTATGCGATGTTATAATAAAAGCGGTGGAAAACGGCTGCAAATTTGACGGTTGGAGCGATCATTTTAAATTTGATGTGTGGATGCAGACCTTTAACGAAATGGGTATCGATCCGAATTTTTACACTACAAGAGAAAGGGATTATTCAGAAATTCTCCCGTGGGATCATATAGATATAGGAGTTACAAAAGATTTTTTCATACGTGAAAATGAGAAGGCAAAGCAGGCAAAAACAACTCCCAATTGCCGTGAGAAATGCGCCGGCTGCGGAATTGCTTCATTTAAAGCCGGAGTATGTACGGAAAAAAGAGCGGAGGTGTGAGCATGGGAAATTATATTCTTAAATACGGTCGCGACGACAGAGTAAAATATATTTCACATCTGGATTTTATGAGATGTTTTCATAGAACGGTTAGACGTACTGATTTGCAGTTTATATTTTCGCAAGGGTTTAATCCTCACCCTGTAATGACTATAGCGCAGCCGCTGTCGGTTGGAGTTACGTCCGAATGTGAATATATGAAGGTTGGATTTGAGGACGGCTATAAGCCGAGAGAGATAGTTGAAATACTGAACAAAGCATTTCCTCCGGGATTTAAGGCATACAGCGCATACAAGCTTACAGCAAAGGAAATTGATATTACAAAGATTGATAAAGCAAGATATATCGTGGAGGCGGAGCACGAAGGCAGTGTTGATATTGACTCATTTATGGCAAACGAGAAGCTTATCGTTATGAAAAAATCAAAGAGCGGTATCAAGGAAAGCGATATAAGACCGCATATTTTTGAGCTCAAAGAGCTGTCGGATGAGAATGGCATTTTAACTCTTGAAATGCTTATAAGTATTGGCAGCACATATAATTTGAAGCCTGAAAGCGTAATTGATGCGATGGAGAAATATTGCACAGGATTCAAATGCTCGTTTATGTCTGTACATAGAAAGGAAATGTATGGCGGCGGCGTTGAGAAAATGAAAAATATCGTATAATAATACAGGCATCAGTGATTTTGATGCCTGTATTTAGTTTTTTTATATGACGGCTATTTAACCACAGGCAAGGCAATTTTAATATGAAATCCATTATAATTTAAAGCAGAGAAAGTTCCGCCGTGAACTCGGATTATTCTGTATGCCATTGGCAGCCCCAATCCATGAGCGGATTTGGGGATTTCTTCGATATTATTGAGAACATCTTCAGGAACTCCGGAGCCGTTGTCTGATATTTCAATTAATACTCTTCCGTTGTCTGAATATTGTTTTATAAATATTGAGCAGCCGCCGGGGTTGTGAGTTATACTGTTATTTATCAAATTAAATATTGCCCGTTCTATAAGCGATTCGTCCGCATTTATTTTTGCCCGCTCGTCGTTTGCTTCCAGAGCTATTTCAAAGCCTTCTGAAATTCCGCTATTAATAATATCGCTTACCACACGACGCAGCAGAGGACATATCTTAATAACTGCCTTTTTAGATGGCTGCATATCATATTCAAGTGATGAAATGATATTGAGATCTTCTATTAGTTTTTTCAGCTTAATGCTTTGTGATTTGATAATTGACGCCTGATTGCGTAAATGTCCCGGTATTTCCTCGGAGGATTCGAGTTTTTCGGAATATCCCATTATGATAGAAAGAGGTGTTCGTATGTCGTGAGATATACCAGATATCCAATTACTGCGGGCACTGTCGCGAGAAAGGAGCACTGTATTTTTTCTTTCTATTGTGTCAGATGTAATGTTAATATTTCTGGCAAGTTCTTTGAAAAGACCGCTTTCTTTGAGATGAACACGTTTTTCTTGACGAAGATCATCTATTCCTCTCATAAGAGTACATATGCGTTTGTAAAGACTCATTCCTATCACACAGGCTAAGATTGCTGCCAGGACGACATTTAATAAAAATATTGCAATCACACGTTGCGGAAGGGTATTAAACCAATTCATTGAATATTCAATATCGTATTTGCCGACCGCATTTTTAGGTATTCCAAAAACGAGAAGCCCGTAATCCTCTGCACTTACATAAACAGGGTAATCATTTAAAAACCATCGTGTCATTTTTGCTACATCATTTATGGAATATTGTTCCGGAATATCCTCAGGCTTATTTTCAGACCATACAATATAGCCGTTTTCATCAAGAAGTATGCACCAGCAATTATCAGGTATGCTTATATCGTTTGTAAGCTCAAAGCCGCTTTCGGTTCTTTTTAAAGAATTGCTTATATCACGAAGCATTCCGCGTGCAGAATGGTTCTGGAATCGTATAGGCGAGTCACTTCCTATTAACGCAAAGCCGGAAAAATTAATTGCAAGCAGAATAGTTGAAATTAATGCGGCGGTGAGGACAAAATCAATAAATATTTTAATCGCGGTCTTATTCATTATCGGTCACCAGCCTGTATCCAAGTCCTTTAACTGTTTTGATATGTCTTGGTGCGGAAGGATTATATTCGATTTTTTCTCTTAAATGACGTATATGAACCATAAGCGTATTTTCATGACCATAGTATTCTTCGCCCCATACAGTCATTGCAAGAGTATCATTTGTTACTATACGGTTTTTATTTTCCCATAGCTTTTTAATTATTACAAGCTCTTTTGCCGTAAGCGGAATATGTTTATTTTCCGCAGTGACTTCAGCTCGCTCGAAATCAACATAACGTCCGCTTATATAAAATCCGGTTTCCTTTTTCTCTATACCGTATGTCCTTCTTAGTAACGCTTTTATACGCAGCACAAGCTCTTTCATAAGAAAAGGCTTTACAATATAATCATCTGCTCCCAAGCTTAGTCCACGTATTCTATCCGTATCTTCACCTCTTGCTGTCAGAAAAATCACGGGTGACTTGGATATGCGGCGTATATCATTATACAGCATAAATCCATTCCCGTCGGGGAGATTTATATCAAGAATAAATAGCGCTATCGGCTGAGATTTGGTTATTTCAAGAGCTTTTTTGCAGCTTTCCGCAGTGTGAAGATTGAAAAAGCCTTCACGGTAAAGAGAGTCAGCTATCATTTTCAAAAGCTCTGTTTCATCATCAGCTATAAGTATTTTTTTGTTTGTGAGTTCATCCATTATTATCACCGATATAAATTATATCATAGAATCAATAAAATTAAAAGATAAAAAAATAAATTAAGGTTAGATTAAGGTTAAATTAATAATAAAAAAAGGAAGTCATGGTATAATTCATTCAGAATAAAAGAAAAGAGGTAATATTTATGAATGAAATTTTAAAAACGACCGGACTTACAAAGGTTTATGACTCCTATGAGTGCGTAAGCAATCTTAATATGAGTGTATGCGAAGGAAGAATTTATGGATTTTTAGGACCGAACGGGGCAGGAAAATCAACGACATTAAAAATGATTCTGGGGCTTGTTCGGCCCACTGCCGGGGAAATAAATATTTTTGGAACAAGATTATGCTCTAAAAATAGAATCGGTATTTTAAAAAATATCGGCTCACTTATAGAATCACCTTCGTATTACGGACATTTGACAGCGAAGGAAAACCTTTCTATATTTGCAGCTCTTGCTGATGTGCCAAGAATGAATATAGATAAGGTACTTTCCATAGTGCGCCTTGATAAGCAGCAGCGAAAAAAGGTTTCGCAGTTTTCTCTTGGAATGAAGCAAAGACTTGGTCTTGCATCAGCATTGCTCACATTTCCTAAATTGCTTATACTTGATGAGCCAACAAACGGACTTGATCCT
The DNA here is from genome assembly GCA_905215805.1 of uncultured bacterium. Classification (GTDB taxonomy): domain Bacteria; phylum Bacillota; class Clostridia; order UBA1381; family UBA1381; genus UMGS1958. The sequence goes on from CAJMRL010000004.1 coordinate 55,183, forward strand.
TCAGGCATACAAGAAATGAGGGAGCTTATAAAGTCTCTGCCTCAGAAATATGGAATGACTGTTATAGTATCAAGCCATTTGCTTTCAGAGATAGATCAGATGGCGGAGGATATAGGTATTATAGCAAACGGAAAGATGATGTATCAGGGCGAGTTATGCCGTCTGCATGAACAGGACCGTACAAAAAACTTAGAGGAAATCTTTTTGGATTTAACGGGAAAGGAGCAAAGCTTATGATTAGACTTTTAAAATGCGAATATTTAAAAACACGTAGGCGGTATATATTTCCAACTGCACTTGTAATTACGGCAGCCGGACTTTGCTTTGCGCTGTATGGTATGGATGATTATTCTGCTGAGCAGCTTAGAATGGGATGGATGAGTCAATTATACCAGCTGCCGCTTATTAATACTATTTTTATGTCTGTGCTTTCTGTAATAGTATCATCACGGCTTGCGGATATTGAACATAAGGGAAACACTTTTAAGCAGCTTGCAGTACTATCAGAAAAGGGAAGTATTTATGATGCAAAGCTTATATACGGGTTGGCGATGGTATTATTATGTAATCTAATAAGCTGGGCAGTTACTATAGCGGCTGGCTATATTGCGGGCTTTGAGGGCGATGTTCCTATTAAGCTATATCTTTTATATTTACTCTTTACGCTCGTACCGACTGCGGTTGTATATATTTTTCAGCATAATATGTCGATGCTGTTTAAAAACCAGGCTGTTACGTTTTTCAGCGGAGTTATCGGAACATTTTGCGGACTGTTTTCGATGTTTCTTCCTCAGATTCCGGCGCTCAGAAAAATATTTATCTGGGGATATTATGGAGTGCTTCAATTCGTAGGATTATTTGGGTGGACGAGTGAAACACGCTACAGTACAGCATATTTTGCTGTTATGGATATTGACTGGCTGTTCTTTGGAATACTCATTATCATTGGTATTATGCTTTATATTATAGGCAAAGAGTTGTTTAAGAGGAAGGAGTTTTGATTTATGCTGTTAAGACTTTTGAAGGCGGAAAGAATGAAACTTAAGCATTCACCGGTATGGATCGCATTTTTGATAATGCCCGTTATTCCGGCGGTTTTGGGAACAATCAATTATCTCGCAAATATTGATTTGCTGAAAAGCGAGTGGTATAGCTTATGGACTCAGCATACGCTTTTTACATGTTATTTCTTTCTGCCCGTTATGATAGGTGTATATTGCACATATATTATGCGAATAGAGCATAATAATCACAACTGGAATAAAATACTTACAATGCCTTGCTCAAGGGCGATGATATTTATATCTAAAATGATTACGGTTTCGGTGATGATATTATTCAGTGAGATATGGATAGGAGTGCTTTTTATTATATCAGGAAGTGCGGTCGGAATTCCTGCTGTGCCTCCGTATGACCGGATTATTATATGGTGCTTGTTCGGAACGTTGGGAGGTATGGTTATGGCAGCCATACAGCTCTCGTTATCTATATTTATAAAAAGCTTTGCGCTGCCGGTAGGTATAGCTTTTGCGGGAGGTATTTCAGGGTTGGTATTTCTTGCAAAGCATTTAGGAAATATATGGCCGTATTCGCTTATGGCATACGGAATGAATTCAAATGCTCCTCAGGAGATCATGGAAAGCGGATATGTGCCGTTTGTTATTACCAGTATATTATATATAGCTGTTTTTGTATTTATCGGAAGTACAATATTAAAGAAGAAAGAAATGTGATAAAATCGTACTGCTGTTTTGATGCGGCAGTACGATTTTTTTGTATATGTAGAGATTATTAAAAAATAAATATTACAAAATTTGTTGATTGTGCGTATTGATTGCCGGTTATATCTATGATATGATTATAATGTTACTATTTAATATGAGGTATGATTTGAAAGGAGTTAGTGATTAAAAAATGAAGAGAACATTGGTAGGATATTGTATATAAGTAATATCGTTTAATGCCGCCTTTACAAAGTGGTGTAAAACGATATGTAAAGGAGGATGAAAAATGTCACAGATAAATGTCACTAACCTGACTTTTTGTTATGACGGAAGCTATGATAACATATTTGAAAACGTAAGCTTTAAAATAGATACTGATTGGAAGCTTGGTTTTACGGGAAGAAACGGCAGAGGGAAAACAACATTTTTTAAGCTGCTGATGGGAGAATATCCGTATAAAGGAAGTATTGTATGCGATACGGATTTTGAATATTTTCCTTTTAAAGTAAACAATCCTGAATATTTTACGATTGATATTATCCGTGAAATTTCTCCGTTATCGGATGACTGGGAGATCATGAAAGAGCTTAATCAGCTAAAGGTGTCAGAGGACGTGCTATATCAGCAATTTTTTACTTTATCTAACGGAGAGCAGACAAAGGTATTGATTGCAGCTTTGTTTTTAAAAGAAAACAGCTTTCTTTTGATCGATGAACCGACTAACCATCTTGATGAGGAGGCAAGAGAAACTCTTTGTGAATATCTTAATAGGAAAAAGGGTTTCATTTTGATATCTCATGACCGTAGTTTTTTGGATAGGTGCATAGATCATATTATAGCTATAAATAAAACAAATATTGAAGTTCAAAAGGGAAATTTTTCTGATTGGTGGACAAACAAGGAACGTCGCGATGAATATGAAATTTCGCAGAATGAAAAGCTGAAAAAGGATATTAAACGTCTTTCGGCTTCGGCAAGGCAAAAAGCCGAGTGGTCAGACAGAGTGGAAAAAAGCAAGAGCGGTACAACTAATTCCGGTTCAAAATTGGATAGGGGTTATATAGGGCATAAATCTGCAAAAATGATGAAAAGGGCCGTGAGTATAAAGAATAGACAGAATGAAATGATTGAGCGAAAAACATCTTTGCTTAAGAATATTGAAAGCAAGGAAAGACTTACAATATCTCCTTTAAAATATCATTCAAATATTCTTTGCGAAATAAACGGTTTATCTGTTAATTATAATGATAGAATTATATTTGAGGATCTAAGCTTCAATATTTGCAGCGGAGATAGAATAGCATTGCAGGGGAAAAACGGTTCAGGAAAGTCAAGTATTCTAAAATTAATATGCGGGCAAAAAATACCATACAAAGGCACAGTTAAGTTGAGCAGCGGAGTGATAATTTCATATGTTTCGCAGAATACGGATGATTTAGAGGGAAGTTTAAAAGATTATGCAGAAAAATATGGTATTGAATTGCCTTTATTTTTAGCAATACTTCGCAAACTGGATTTTTCAAGAGAGCAGTTTGAAAAATCAATATCAGATTATAGCAGCGGTCAGAAGAAAAAAGTGATGCTTGCAAGAAGTTTATGTGAGAAGGCACATTTGTATATTTGGGATGAGCCTTTGAATTTTATTGATATTATTTCAAGAATGCAGATTGAAGAATTGCTGCGTGAATGCGCTCCGACAATGATATTTGTGGAGCATGACAAAATGTTTTGTGAAAATATTGCGACAAAGATCATGAGAATAGGTGAATAGTTATAGATAGATAAATACAGCAGGGGGATTTTCCTGCTGTATTTATATTAAAGCAATATTTTTATTTTATATCCAGAAAATTTTTAATTATATCAATACCATTAGGTGTAAGAATTGATTCGGGATGAAATTGTATTCCGAAAATGGGAAGAGTCTTGTGCATAACACCCATAATACATCCGTCATTGCTTTGAGCTGTAATTTTAAGCTGCTGCGGAAGCGTTTCCCTATCTATAATAAGAGAATGGTATCTTCCTGCACTTATCGGGGAATCAAAGCCTTTAAATATGGGACAGGAAGAATCAATTGTTATATTGTCACTTTTCCCGTGTATTATTTGTGGAGCATGTATAATTTTTGCTCCAAAAGCCTGACCGATAGCTTGATGACCAAGGCATACGCCTAATATAGGGATATTTTGTGCTTTTAAGATCAGCTCTGTACATATACCGGCAGTCTCCGGACGTCCCGGCCCGGGAGATAGGATGATATGTTCAGGATTTTTTGATAAGATTTCATTGACCGTTATCTGGTCGTTTCGGTATACTTCAATATTTGGATCTATTGTTCCTATATATTGATAAAGATTATATGTAAACGAGTCGTAATTATCAATCATTATGATCATATAATATCACCTGCCTCTTCGATTGCTTTGAGAACAGCGGAAGCTTTGTTCACTGATTCGTTATATTCATATTCCGGCACACTGTCATACACAATACCGCCGCCTGCCTGAACATATGCTTTTCCGTCTTTAAATACCCCTGTACGGATTGTTATACAGCTGTCAAAATTGCCGTTAAAGCTTATATACCCTATGGCTCCTCCGTAAATGCATCTTTTTGTGGTTTCAAGCTCATCTATAATTTCCATGGCGCGTATTTTTGGAGCACCGGACAGAGTTCCGGCGGGAAGGGCAGAGGCAAGAGCGTCAAAGCAAGTTTTGTCTTTTCTGAGCCTGCCTTCTACGTCTGATATAATGTGCATTACATGAGAGAATCTTTCGACATATTTAAAACGCGTAACCTTAACCGAGCCGAATTCACTGACTTTTCCTATATCATTTCGCCCCAAATCCACGAGCATAGTGTGCTCTGCCACTTCTTTTTCATCGGAAAGCAGTTCTTTTTCCAGCTCTAAATCCTCCTCAAGAGTTTTTCCTCTCCATCTTGTTCCAGCTATAGGTCCGGTTTGAACAACTCCGTTTTCAACTCTAACGAGCATTTCCGGAGATGCACCAACTATTTGATACTTTCCGAAATCAATATAATACATATATGGCGATGGATTTATCAGCCGCAGCGCCCTGTATACGTTAAAGGGCTTTTGAGAGGTTTCAACCGTAAAACGCTGTGAAAGTACAACTTGAAATATATCTCCGTTTTTTATATATTCCTTGGCTTTTTCTACATTTGCGCAAAATTGCTCTTTGGAAATATTAGATATGATTTTTGCACTGTCACGATAGTTTTTTTGCTCCTTTTGTGTGAGCTTTGACAAGTCAGCCATCTCTTCCCGTATGTCCAAAAGGCGCATTGAAGCCTTTTTGTATTGCTGTTCTATATTTCCGTCAGCGTGTATATTCACAATGGTTATAATTTTTTGAGTTTTATGATCGAATGCTATTATTTCATCAGTGAGCAAGAAGTGCATATCTGGGATATCAAGATCATTTTCGGGAGTATTGGGAGGATTTTCATATTGTCTGATTATATCATAAGAAAAAAATCCCACAGCGCCGCCGTTAAATGACGGAACATTTTCCAGCTTTGGAGCTTTGTATTTTGCAATAAGCTTTTCAAGCTCCCTCATTGGTTCTGCTGTATATGTCTTTGTTTTGCCGGTATAGTCCGTAACGGTGACTTGATTTCCTATGCTCTGAAAATTTATAAATGGATTTCTGCCTATGAAAGAATATCTGGCAGTAACTTGATTCTGACCTATGCTTTCAAGCAAAAAGCAATTGCTTTTAGTCTTCATACGCATAAAAACGCTTATAGGAGTATCCATATCCGCATATGATTCTATGGTAAGCGGTATAATATTATATTCCTTCGAAAGCTCGTGAACCTGTTCAAGTGATAAATTAAACATATTTGCCTCCTTTGTCAAGGAACAGACAAAAAATGTCTTTTTCTTATAAACCGAAAAAGACACAGAAAAATCATATTAAAAATATTTTCTCGTCTCATCTGTTCTCAATCTCAACTAATCTATTCTCATCTGAACATAGTTTAACATATAGTATTATCATTTGTCAAGATAAAAATATATTTTTTAAACTATTTGATTAAATTGTACAATATTATGTATTAAAATTATATACTTCATACAAATTCAATATGAAAATAATAATATAATTTTATACAAAATAGCCCCGAGATAACCGTATAACGAAAGTCAAGTTTCTACCTGCCTAAGCAGGTGGGTCGTTTCCCGAATACTTTATATGTCCACTGGCAGTCCCGAAGGAAAGGAGGCGTATACGCCGCATCCGGAGAGAACATCCCTTTTATGAAGTGTTGGTAAAAAAAAGACAATCTTCACGCGAAATCTCAGGGAGATAATTAATTGCTCTATTTAATTTCTGTAATTATGATACCACATTTTTTTGAAAAATACAAGTGTTTTTTTAAATTTTTTTATGGGATTTTGTTGAAAGTCGCTTTTATTAAGGTTTTAAGCCATTTTTTGTGTAAAGTTTTTTTTACAGTGTAATTCTATGAAGCAATATATTTAAACGAATGATATAGTATATTCACTTAAAACGGAGATTATTCAAATAAAATTTTATCAAATAGGCTTTGACAATTTATAAGAAAGGTTGTATAATATATATTGGTCATTTGCGGATGAGATATTCTGCGAGTATATAATTAGAGAGGGATATATATGGATTTTACGGCGATAGATTTTGAAACCGCAACTTCAAATTATACAAGTCTTTGCTCCATGGGAATATGCGTTGTTGAAAATAATAAGATAGTTGAAAGAAAGGAAATTTTTATAAGACCTACACCTTTTGAATTTAAGGAATATAATATAAAAATTCATGGAATAACACCGGAGATGGTTAAGAATAAGCCGACTTTTGATCAGTATTGGAGTGAAGTCAAACCATATTTGGACGGAAGGGTCGTAGTAGCGCATAATGCAATGTTTGACGTGGGAGCGTTGTGCGCGACGCTCGATTTGTTTAACATTCCGTATCCTACATTTGCGTACCTTTGCACGGTTAAGCTTTCACAGCTTGCTTATCCGGAGCTTGCAAGTCATAAGCTTAATAATTTATGTGGTGCTTTAGGCATAACCTTTTCACATCATCACGCTTATGATGACGCTTATGCGTGTGCAAGAGTACTGCTGAGAATTATGGAAGATTATAGTTTGGAAAATATTGATGAAATAGGAGAATGCTTTGAAACGGAAACGGGTTATGTATATCCGGGGTGTCATTTATCATTTAAAAAGAAAAAGAAAAAATCAGTGAGAAACAGACAAACAAAAGCAGCGCCTCAATATCAGTAAAATGCTATTAGGGCGTTATTTTTTTACAAAATATGAATTTTTATTTGACAAACGGATGTTCATGTGTTATAATTAAATTAGTAAATATGAGAGGAGCATAGACATGGATATATCCGAGAAGCTTCGTATACTTACAGATGCTGCAAAATATGACGCCTCATGCTGTTCGTCAGGTTCCGACAGAAAAAACACTCCCGGAGGAATAGGAACAGGTTCAATAGGCGGAATATGTCATAGCTTCAGTGCTGATGGAAGATGTATATCTTTGCTGAAAATTCTTTTAACGAATTATTGTATGTATGACTGTCAGTATTGTGTAAACAGGACGTCGAACGATATTGAACGGGCAGCGTTTACTCCTAAAGAGATTGCGGAGCTTACAATTAATTTTTATAAAAGGAATTATATTGAGGGACTGTTCTTGTCGAGCGCGGTTATAAAAAATCCCGACCATACGATGGAGCTTCTTATTGAAACACTTTCGATTTTGCGCTGCCAATACCGTTTTAATGGATACATTCATGCAAAAGCAATTCCGGGAGCATCGCAGGAGCTTGTGGAGCGGCTTGGTCTGCTGTGCGACAGGCTAAGCGTAAATATAGAGCTGCCTTCATCTGACGCTCTTAAAAAATTTGCTCCTCAGAAAAATAAACAAAATATACTGGCTCCGATGAAAAGAATTCGTGATGGAATAATTCAGAATAAGCAAGAGATCGCTGTTTATAAGAAGGCTCCGAGATTTGCTCCAAGCGGTCAAAGTACTCAAATGATAATAGGAGCCTCACCGGAAAGTGATAAAACAATTCTTAATTTATCTCAAAATTTATATGATAAATATAAGCTTAAGAGGGTATTTTTTTCGGCGTATGTACCTGTCGGTAAAAATCCGCTTTTGCCTGTAAGCGCACCGCCGCTTTTAAGAGAGCATCGGTTGTATCAGGCGGATTGGCTTTTAAGGTTTTATGATTTCAGAGCTGAGGAGCTTTTTGACGGAGGAAATGATAATTTCAGCAATATAGTAGATCCCAAATGTGAATGGGCTTTAAGACACCTTGAGCTATTTCCGGTTGAAATAAACAAAGCTCCTTATAGTATGATTATGCGCATTCCGGGAATAGGAGTGAGGTCGGCAGCAAAAATAGTAAAATGCCGCACTGTTCATTCTTTAAGCTTTGAGGACCTGCGCAAGATGCGGATATCAATGAAGAGAGCAAAATATTTTATAACATGCAACGGAAAAACATATAATAATTTATGGCTGAGACAGGAACTTGTTACACCTATGCTGTTGGCAGATAATAATGTAAGCGGATATGGACAGATTAGTCTTTTTGATGAACCAACGAAAGAGGATGCGGTAAAATGTCTGACGGGAGAAATGTGATTTATTTATATGACGGAAGTTTTGAAGGTGTGCTGACATGCGTATTTGAGTGCTATAAGGAACGAAATATTCCGGCGGCTATTGAATCAACGGAAAACGGTCAGCTTACCTTTGAAAGTGAGTATCGCCATATTGAAACAGATGAAGAAAAAGCGAAACGTGTCGCTGTTAAGATCATAAAATGCGCCGGATATGAAGCGTATAAGCATATATATTACACTTTTCTTTCCGAGGAAAGCGAAAGGGAAATAAATATTTTTGGATATGTAAGAATGTGCCTTAAATATGGCAAGCAGGCGGATAAGCATTTAACGGTGCCATGTGTGGATTTTGTTCTGGATGCTTCCCGGCGTACAGGACATGAAGCGCATAAGTATACCGGCTTTGTGCGGTTCAGTGAATTGGAGGGCGAAGTGTATTATGGAGAAATAGAACCTGTTCATAATATACTTCCAATTATAGCACATCATTTTGAGGAGAGGTACAAGAGCATGCCGTTTATTATAAATGATAAAAAGCGCGGGATGTGTCTTGTATATAATGGACGTGAATGTATTATATACCCTACGGATACTGCTCCGAAGATTAATTTAAGTGAGAATGAAAAGGAATATAGAAAACTATGGAAGCAATTTTATGATACTGTTGAAATAAAAGAGCGCCATAATGAGCGGTGCCGTATGACGCTTATGCCAAAGAGATACTGGAAGTATCTTACTGAATTTCAGGAGACTACATAAAATAGTCGGGGACAAAAACTTCACGCATATCGACAAAGCCTTTAAATTTTTTCTGTATTTTTCCGTCTATTTTAAAATTTACAGCGTCTATTCCTTCTATGCTTGTAAGTGAATTGACAATTTGGTATACAAATAAGTATTCAAGGTCGCGGTTCATAGATATATCCTTGAAATAAGACGGACGTATATTTACACAGGCGTAGCCGCTTTCTACTTCTACGCTCATGCAGTTTTCATTATTTGGGATTATGCGCCTTATTTTCGGGTTTGAATCGCGTCCGTGTATCAGTTCTTTAAGTATGGCGGCAGCTTCGGTTTGAGGGTCAGTATCTACTATGTAAGTTTGTATAGGTATAAGCCTGAGCATTTCGGCATCTATCATGTACAGCTTTACGCTTACAAGCTCATTTGGTTCTCTGGCTGAAATAACAGCGGTTATAAAAGCAGCGGTTATTATAAATATAAAAATTATTCTTTTAAACATAAAAAATCCTCCATATTAATTATATGAAGGATCTTTATAAAATATTACTGCTGCTTTGATAATTCAAGAGCCTGTGCGAGCTGATCCGGACATGATGTGCCGCGTCCGTTGCAGTCGGTGCCCTTAAGTCTCTTTATTACCTCGTCTATGTTCATTCCTTCTACAAGACGGGCTATTCCTTGTGTGTTGCCGTTACAGCCGCGTGTGAAATGTACATTTTTTACAATTCCGTCCTCGACCTCAAAGTCGATTTTAACGGAGCATACGCCATGAGGCGTGTAAGAATATGACGCCATAATTAACCTCCTCAATAAATTCCGGTGCTGCCGGTAAAAACATTATATTTTTTATGATTATACACTAAATTTTTGACTTTTTCAAGTATTGTATTGACTTTTTTACTAAATTTGTGTATAATGTACATATGAATAAAACATTAGGAGGGGAAACCAATGAAATTATTTATTGATACAGCCATAGTTGATGAAATAAAGGAAGTCAACAATATGGGTGTTATTTGCGGAGTGACAACAAATCCGTCTCTTATTGCAAAGTCCGGAAGAAAGTTTGAAGATGTAGTTAAAGAGATTACAGAAATTGTAGACGGACCAATAAGCGCTGAAGTGACGGCAAAGGATCCGAACGGCATGGTAGAGCAGGCTATTCCGCTTACAAAGATACACAAAAATATTATTATAAAGATCCCTTTCAATAAGGAAGGTCTTATGGCTTGTAAGAAAATGACCGCGCTTGGCATAAAGACAAATGTAACGCTTATTTTCTCTGCTGCACAGGCTCTTTTGGCTGCTAAGGCAGGTGCCACATATGTTAGTCCGTTTCTTGGCAGACTGGACGATATAGGAACGAATGGAATGAATCTTATCGAGGAAATAGTTGAAGTATTTGATAATGATCCTGAGATTGATACAGAGATTATAGCTGCTTCTATCAGAAATCCGATCCATGTAATTGATGCTGCAAGAGTAGGCTGTGATATAGCAACTGTTCCGTATAAGGTAATCATGCAGATGCTTAATCATCCGCTTACAGATAAAGGAATTGCTCAGTTTGATAAGGATTGGGCAACTGTTCCTAAAAACTAATGCTTATAAGACTGTCCGGTATTGATCCGGATAGTCTTTTTTATAGATGGATAATTTTGGAGTATATACATAGATTGCTTGTATAGCTGTAGGAGGAAATATAATGGATCATGTGACTTTAGGCAGAACCGGAATAGAGGTCTGTAAGAATGGCTTTGGAGCTTTGCCTATACAACGTGTAAGCTTTGATGAAGCAAAAGCGCTTTTAGTAAAAGCATATGAAAATGGTGTGAACTTTTTTGACACAGCTCGGTTTTATACTGACAGTGAGGAAAAGATAGGATATGCTCTCTCGGACGTCAGAGATAAGATATACATAGCCACAAAAACGGCAGCGGTGACTGCTGAAGGATTTTGGAATGATTTAAGTACAAGCCTAAATAATTTAAAAACGGATCATATAGATATTTATCAATTTCACAATCCTTCTTTTTGTCCGAAGCCGAAAGATGGAACGGGATTATACGAAGCGATGCTTGAGGCGAAGGAGCAGGGAAAAATCCGTTTTATAGGTATTACAAACCACAGATTGGCTGTAGCGAATGAAGCTATTGAATCAGGATTGTATGATACTATACAGTTTCCTTTTTGCTATCTGGCAACAGATAAAGATATTGAGGTAGTAGAGAACTGCAAAAAGAATAATCTTGGATTTATTGCCATGAAAGGACTTTCCGGAGGACTTATAACGAATTCTGCCGCCGCGTATGCTTTTATGGCGCAGTATGACAATGTACTTCCAATATGGGGAGTTCAGAGGATGGAAGAGTTGGATGAATTTTTAAGCTATAATATAACTCCTCCCAAAATGAGCGGAGAAATAGAGGAGCTTATAAATAATGATAGAAAAATGCTTGCCGGTAATTTTTGCCGGGGGTGCGGATATTGTATGCCATGTCCTGTGGGAATTGAAATCAATAATTGCGCTCGTATGTCGCTTTTGATAAGAAGGTCGCCGTCCGAGCTTCAGCTTACACCGGAGGTACAGGCTAAAATGAAAAAGATAGAAAGTTGTCTGCATTGTAATCAATGCAGTTCAAAATGCCCGTATGGACTTGATACACCAAAACTTTTAGCTGATAATTATAAAGATTACATTGAAATACTTAATGGAAAAGAATTTTAACAAGAAGCCGCGCTTTTGCCTTTATATGGACAGCGCGGCTTTTTTATGATAAAGATAGGAATTATTTGTCTATAAACAGATGGCGCGGCAAACCATCGACCATAAAAGGAGTTAATTCTCCGATTATAAGAGGACGGGCATATTCGTCAAATTCCTTTGAAACATATGTACCATCATTAATGATCCATTCATCAGGGACACATTTTTCTTTATTTGCAATGAGATTTATGTCATATGAATCAGTAATGATTCCGTAAGGAGCGTTTGATATTCTCTTGAATATAATCATTTTTCCGGTTTCTCCGTTTAATGCTGCAACAACAGCATCAGCGCCGGCAGTAAATGCTTCGGTAATATCTCGTCTGGAAACAAGATGAGAAGCACATCTTTGCAGAGTGGAGAATACAATACCTCTTGATTTGATTCCTGTGTTCTCAGATAAGAAATCTGAAAGATAAAGTGCTGTACCGCCGAGAGCCTTGTGACCAAAAGAATCGGTAAATACATTCTTTTTATTTGCTTCACATACATATATTCCGTCAGAGGTTTTAACACCTTCCGAAACAGCCACTATTACAGCATTTGTATGTTTTTTTGCTTCGGTCACTTGTTCCATAAATTTATCATGATCAAACGGCTTTTCGGGAAGATAAATAAGATCCGGACCATCACAGTCTTCTGAACGTGAAAGTGCTGATGCAGCAGTAAGCCATCCTGCGTTTCTTCCCATGATCTCAACCACTGTTATGGAATCTGTCGGATATGTTTTTGCATCGCGGATTATTTCCTTCATTGCGGCGGCTATATATTTTGCAGCAGAGCCGTAACCGGGAGTATGGTCTGTAACTGCAAGGTCGTTATCGATTGTTTTAGGCACTCCCATAAAGCGTATATCGGAATTTATAGCCTTTGCGTAATTAGAAAGCTGCATAATTGTATCCATTGAATCATTGCCGCCAATGTAGAAGAAATATTTTATGTCAAGCTTTTTTAATATATCAAAGAGCTTTGCATATACATCAGGAGCGGCATTTGCAGAAGGAAGCTTGTAGCGGCAAGTGCCGAGAAAAGATGACGGAGTGCGTTTTAAAAGTTCAATGTCCAAATCATTTTTTATATAATCTGACAAATCAACGTATTTTTCATTTAAAAGTCCTTCAATACCGTTCCTCATACCATATATAGTACCGCATCCGGCATCCTTGGCAGTTTTAAAAACACCGACAAGGCTCGAATTAATTACAGAAGTAGGACCGCCGGATTGTCCCACCATAACATTTCCTAAAGACATATATTTTATTCCCCTCTCCTAAAATTGATAGATATATTTTACCATAATATATATAAAAAGTCAATAGATTATTTAAAAGATTTTTGTGAAAATTCTACAGGACATTATATGTTTTTATAAAATCTATTTTTAGATGACAAATAATACGGAAGATGTTGACATGCTTTTTTGTCTGTGTTATAATAAGTTTTGTAAACTTTATATTTGGAGAGAAAAAAATGAATATTGAAAAATATTATGAAAATCCTGAAATAAATCATGTAAATTGTGAACCAAACCGTCCATATTGTATTCCATTTTCAGATAAAAATCAGGCATTGTCCGGAAACAGGAAAATGTCTGACAGGTATATTGATTTAAATGGCAAATGGCGTTTTAAATATAGTGAGTCAGTATATGAGATGAGTAATTTTATTAATGACGGATGCTGTGATTTTATTGAGATTGACGTTCCGTCATGCTGGCAGATGCTTGGCTTTGACAGACATATGTATACTAATGTACGCTATCCGTTTCCTTTTGATCCTCCCTATGTACCGAATGAAAATCCATGTGGTGCATATATGAAGGAATTCACTTTGGATAACAAGGGACACGAAAGCTATTATTTGAATTTTGAAGGCGTAGATTCGTGCTTTTATGTATGGCTAAACGGAAAGTTTGTAGGATACAGTCAGGTTTCTCACAGCACCAGTGAGTTTAATATAACTGAGCATATCAAAGAAGGGAAAAATCGTCTTTATGTTCTTGTGCTTAAATGGTGTGACGGAAGTTACCTTGAGGATCAGGACAAATTTCGTATGAGCGGAATTTTTAGGGACGTATATATTTTAAGAAGAGATAATGAGCATATACGTGATTTTAGAATAACGACTGAGATTAACGGTATAATAAAAATTATTTCCGATATGGACAGCGCAGAATATGAGTTGTTTGACGGGGAAACTAAAGTTGGGCATGGGTCAGGAAGGCATGCTGAATTTAAAGTTGACGAGCCTGTTTTATGGAACGCCGAAAATCCATATTTATATACGCTTGTAATTCATTGCGGAAATGAATATATAGTCGAGCACGTGGGTATAAGAGAAGTAAAAATAGAGGGAAATGTATTTTTGCTCAATGGCAGGAAAGTAAAATTGAAAGGTGTGAACCGCCATGACAGTGATCCTAAGACAGGCTTTGTAATAAGTCCTGAGCAGGCAGAGAAGGATTTGCGAATGATGAAGGAATGTAATATTAATGCTGTCAGAACGAGTCATTATCCGAATGCACCGTGGTTTGCCCAATTATGCGATAAGTATGGTTTTTATGTTATAGGGGAGTCTGATATAGAGGCTCATGGATGTGTTACAAGCAAAGGCGGATATGATGAAGATTTATTTGGACTTATAGCTCAGGATCTAAGATTTAAAAATGCAATTCTTGATAGAGTGCAGAGAAATGTCCAAAGAGATATAAACAGAACATGTATACTTTTGTGGTCATTGGGAAATGAAGCTGGCTATGGTGAGAATTTTGAAAATGCGGCTCGCTGGATTAGAGAATATGACAAAACAAGGTACATACATTATGAGGGCAGCGTACATGAAACAGGGGGACACAAAAATGATCTTTCGGTTTTAGATGTATATAGCACAATGTACGCTTCTCCCGAGTGGATAGACGGATATTTTGAAGATGAAAAAAATACAAAACCATATATGCAGTGCGAATATATTCATGCGATGGGGAACGGTCCGGGAGGAATAAAGGCATATACGGACAGAATGGATAAATATGATGGATTCTTTGGGGCGTTCGTTTGGGAATGGTGCGATCACGCTATATATAAGGGGACACGAAATGGAAAGGACATATATTATTACGGCGGAGATCACGGAGAACTTTTGCATGACAACAATTTTTGTATGGATGGCATGGTTTATCCTGACAGAAGACCTCATACCGGACTTTATGAATATAAGCATGCTATTCGTCCCGTAAGAGCTGAGCTTTTCAACAGAAATATAAGGCTTACAAATAAGCTCGCATTTACAAATGCAGCAGATTATATTAAGCTAAGATATACCTTATACACCGATGGATACGCATATGAAACATATGAAACTGATGCGCCGTCTATACCGGCAGGTGGATCAGCAGAGATTAATGTCCCTGAAAATGCTGACAGTATATTGATAGAATATATATTGAAAAAAGATATTCCGCTTGTTAATAAGGGACATGTAATGGGATATGATATGATTGAAATACATAAGCCAAAGCCCGAAGCTGATAAAGGCGGAGGTGCATTGAATCTGATAGAAAAGGAACATGAGGTGACAGTAAAAGGTGATAATTTTGCGTACAAATATGATAAGCTTCATGGACTTTTTAAAGAAATAACATTTAACGGGAAAGAATTTATCAGAGATTCAATGGAGTGGAATATATGGAGAGCGCCTATAGATAATGATATGTTTATACGTGACAAATGGGAAGCTAATGGATTTAGCCGCGCTGTTTCCAGATGCGGGGACACCAAAGTGAGTTTCGGTGAGGATTGCTGTATAATCAATTCTGATATAACTATAGCAGCTGCAGCACTGCAATGGATATTAAAGCTTAAGGCGGAATGGAAAGTATATGGAAATGGCGTTATTTCTCTTGATGTGGATGCAGTAAAGAATAAAGAGGTTCCTATGCTTCCGAGATTTGGATTAAGAATGTTTTTGGATAAGAAATTTAACCATGTGCAGTATTTTGGCTTTGGACCCTATGAAAGCTATGAGGATAAGCATGAAGCGTCATATAGAGCCAGATTTGACGCCGACATTTCGGAGCTTCATGAGGATTATATAAAGCCTCAGGAAAATGGAAGCCACAGGGGATGCGTATATACTAATATTTCATCTGATGATATGACATTGAATTTATATGGAAAAGATTTTTCGTTTAATTTTTCAGAGTATACTCAGGAAGAGCTTGGACGAAAAAAACATAATTTTGAGCTTGAAAAGGCTCCTTATAATATCCTTTGTGTTGATTACAGGCAGAACGGTATCGGAAGTAATTCATGCGGACCTCAACCGGCAGCTGAGTTTAAGCTTGAAAATGATTTTAATTGGCATATAGAGATCGATTTTGGACTTTTGTCAGATTTTGAATAAAAGTACTTGAAAATTATAGTGATATATGGTACAATATAGGAGTGCTTTTTAAAAGTACGTAAAGACGAGATGAGACGAGAATTCAGAAAGGAATGAAAGAGATGACAAGAAAAGGAAGATATGGTGAGTTCGGAGGTCAATATGCTGCGGAAACTCTCATGAGCGCACTTATAGAGCTTGAAGAAGCATATGAAAAGTATAAGAACGACGAAGAATTTAACAGAGAGCTTGAATATTATAACAAAAATTACACGGGAAGACCGTCGCTTTTGTATTATGCAGAGCAAATGACAAAGGATCTGGGCGGAGCTAAGATTTATTTAAAACGTGAGGATCTTAATCATACGGGAGCACATAAAATAAATAATGTGATAGGACAGTGTCTCCTTGCAAAGCGTATGGGCAAAAAAAAGGTTATAGCTGAGACCGGTGCGGGACAGCATGGAGTTGCAACGGCTACATTTGCGGCTTTTCTTGGACTTGAGTGCGACGTCTATATGGGAATTGAAGATACAAAGCGTCAGGCTTTAAATGTGTTTAGAATGGAATTGCTTGGCGCAAAGGTACATGCGGTCGAATCCGGCAGCGGTGTTCTTAAGGATGCTACAAATGAGGCTATGAGGAGTTGGGCCGCTCATGCGGACGACAGCTTTTATGTTTTGGGCAGTGCGGTCGGACCGCATCCGTATCCGGAAATAGTAAAGCATTTTCAGAGTGTTATAAGCATAGAGGCGAAAAAACAGTGCATGGAGCTTGAGGGCAGACTGCCGGATGCTGTTATGGCATGTGTCGGCGGCGGAAGCAATGCGATAGGAATGTTCGCTGACTTTATAGATGATCATTCCGTTAAGCTTTACGGAGCAGAGGCGGCGGGGGACGGCGCTGAAACAGAACGTACAGCGGCTACTATAACAAAGGGAACGTTGGGAGTTCTGCATGGAATGAAATCGTTGTTCTTACAGGACGAGGGCGGAAATATAAAGCCTGTGTACTCTATAAGCGCAGGTTTGGATTATCCGGGAATTGGACCAGAACACGCAATGCTGCATAAAACAGGCAGAGCCCAGTATTATCCGATAACGGATAAGGAAGCTGTTGATGCTTTTGTGTATTTGTCAAGGCTTGAGGGAATCATCCCGGCGATAGAATCAGCACATGCTATAGCTTTGGCACGCAAGATCGCACCTAAAATGAGTAAGGATGAAATTCTTATAGTTTGCCTTTCAGGCAGGGGAGATAAGGACGTATATTCAGTGGCAAAGTATCTCGGCAGAGATATTGAAGAAGAATAATAAGGCTTATTTATGAGCAGGCATAACCTTTTGGTATGCCTGTTTTTTTGTTGACAATGTTGTAGAAATAGGTTATAATGTATATTCGAGGGGATTCGACATATGAAAGAAAGGAAAAATAATGAAAATAAAACACAATATTGTCATTTACGATGATGATTTGGTATTTTTAGAGCAATTACATGAACAAGTATGTAATATTTTATCAAAACATTATTATAACTGTGAGATCAGTATGTTTAATAACAGCAATGATTTTATAAAATATTGCAGTGAAAATGCCGTAGATATAATTTTGACAGAAATTGATATGACACAAAAAGATGAATTTGGGATGATAGAAGAGATTAGGGAAAATAAGCCCGACGCAGAAATTGTATTTGTAAGTGCATATGAAGAGCTTGCGTATCAGTCTTTTCGCTATAATCCTTTTCAGTTTGTCAGTAAAGCAGATTTAGACAGACTTGATGAAGTTTTAAACACACTAATGAAAAAAGTTATAAAAAGAAAAAAACAAAATGAAATAGTCAATTTAACGATAGAAAAAAATATTGTACATATTGATATCAATAAAGTGATGTATCTTAGGAGCAAGAGCAACTATATAGCTGCTTATGACGAAAGTGAAAAGCTATGTCTTAGATTCAGAGGTGTGTTGAACAAAGTATATAATGAATTAATTGATTTCGGATTCATTCGTACACATAGGTGCTATATTGTCAATTGCAGATTCATTAAAAGGATGGAACGCAAAAAGCTTATCCTTATGAATGGTAAAGAAATTCAAAATTCAAGAAAAAACGATGTGTTTAATGAGGCTAAAATTTTATACGGTAAGTTTATGAGAGGCAAGAGATAGATTTATAAGATATAACTTAAAATGGTTATAATTATAATTCTTCATAAAGCACATATGTAAATTGTGATATTTATATAAAAAATAAATGCATTTCGTCCCTGAAAAAGTGCATTTCGTCCCTAAATGAGTTTGACAGACGGCATAATTTGTGGTACAATATAACCATAAAAAAAGAGAATAAATGGAAAAATAAATATCATTTTTATTTGCGCATTACATAGCGGAATAATAGCAGAGGCATGTATTGGGCATGTGTAAAAAAGGATATGATATAAATACGGGATTCTTCAGAAAAGGTATACTGATAATCAAGGATGCTGTTAAACATTAATTTTGTGAGATTGTCACGTGGATAAGAAGTATTTGAGTGTTTTTGAAACGGTATTACGAGTATCATGTATACTGATTTTCCCGGATTTGTATTTATGCTGTTTGAAATAACGGCGGAAATAAAAAAAGTATATGCCGAATTTCAAATGCTAAACAAAAGAGATACCACAAAATCAAAATAAAATCAGAATCCTCTCAATCATAATGATTTTGAAAGGCATCTCTCATATAGGTATACACAAATTCAATGAATTTGTCAAGCATTATATGGGAATTTCTCTTTTGTTTAGGCATGATTTTCGGCATAAATGGAAGGAGAAATGAATCATGAAAAAAACAAAGATTTTTGCAATGGCTATGGCAACAATGATGTCAGTAGGTGCAATGGGAGTGAATGCGTTAGCGGATACAGATACATATGATGGTAGTATCAATGATATCCAAATGCAGGAGGAAAACAGGGTAACAACTGTTGATGATTCACGCTTATCTGTGTTTGATGAAGAGAATAAGACTATTATTGGAAACATATTGGACAATGGCGGAGAATATTTCTTCTATGACCATGATGCACCTTTTAGCAGTTATATGGCGTTAGGAGAAGAATATATTAATCTACCTCGAAACGGAGCAGGGGAACAGCACCATTTTAAGGGGATGTATGATGATTTTACATCGTATTTTATTTATAGAATTCAACAAAAATGTACAATGAAGATATATGCAACATGTTCTATCAATTCTTCTCCGGCGGAATTACAATTAGATGTTCTTAATGCGGATGATTTGTCAAAAGCTTTTCCAAGTAAAAAATTTACAAGTTCTGTAGAAGGAGAAACCTTTACTTATAGTAATGTGTCAGTGGGAGATGAATATAGAATTAAAGTTACAAATTTATCTGCGGGTAATCCATACATAGCTTTAAATATATATGGAGAATAAATTATGGGTGGAACAGTTAAATATATATTGGCAATATGTATATCACAGTCATTAATTATAGGAAATATGTGTGCTCTTGCAGCATCAACTCCTCCGAAAGACGATGCAGTTACATTCAGCGGAATAAATCCTATAGATGGTACTGTAAGCATCGTTTTTGATTATAATTCAAATGAAGGAATATCATATTCAGAATTCTATGCTGTACGGGAACAGGTTGATTTTTATTCTTCATACAGCTCCTACAATGAAAGCAGCTATACGATTAAAGTATCAATAGTAAGTGCGGCAGATGATAAGCCTGTATATACCGAGGATATTAATGTTACTCCTTATATTCA
Organism: uncultured bacterium; assembly: GCA_905215805.1. GTDB lineage: Bacteria > Bacillota > Clostridia > UBA1381 > UBA1381 > UMGS1958. Next base: position 75,250 of record CAJMRL010000004.1, read on the forward strand.
GCATTGGGACATTCCCGAGAAATATATGAACGAAGGAGAAAAATATTATTTTAAGGTAGAGTACCTGGATGATAGCGTAGAAGCTGATGGATTTTTCAGTGTAAAGGGAATGGCGATGCCGGATGGTATATCAGATAAGGTAAAGGTTTCTGTCAAGAATGGAAAATTAGCTATTGCTATAGGCGGAAAAGGCGTTGATTTTATTGACGCCGAACCGTTCATTGATGAAAATGACAGGACTCAGATTCCACTGAGATACGTGGGGGAAAAAATAGGCTGTACTGTCGAGTGGAATGAAGAGACAGAAGAAGTTACTCTGAAAAATGAATATAATACTTATGTTTTTAAGGTAGGCTCTCCGGAAATACATTATACGTTTACATCAACCGATAATAAGGTATTGGTCGATAGGATAGATATGATGGATACATCTCCGATGATCGTTAACGACCGCGTATATGTTCCGCTTCGCTTTGTTGCAGAACGGTTTGGGTATGAAGTGATTTGGGATTAACTGATATGTCAGTTCTCTCTGGTTAGTTCATTTAACGGTCAATTGCAGCAAGGGATTTGCTGCACTTACCGTTTGGCAGACGGATAAATGATTGGGATAAGGGGGGATAGCAATCATGAAAAAAACTTTAAAAACAGCCTCGATGTTTTTAGCTTTATGCTCAATTTCTATGACAGCGGGCGCGGCGGAGCCTGATGTTTACTTGGAAAATAATAAGCTAATCGGTTTAGATGCGTTTATAGATGAGAATGGAAGAACGCAGGTAGGCGTAAGAGGTATTTCTGAACATTTGGGATTTTATGTAGATTGGGACGAAATAACTCAAACAGTATCAATAACAGATGGAACTACATATATTTCCATGAAAATAGGCGACAATGTTCTTATTAAAGACGGAGAAGATATGGTAATGGATACGGCTGCACAAATTATAAATGATAAGACGTATATTCCGTTGAGATATTTTTCAGAAGCTGTAGGCTATGAAATTACATATGATGCTGAACAAAGCGCAATGTATATTAATTATGGTGACCATATTACGACTTCGGGAGTGTTTGCCCCATCTATAAATACGAATCCAAGAGGATTGTTTATGCAGGATTTTAATCCTGCTGACCCCACGCCGCTTTCGGACGAATGGTATGAGGGAGAAGATATTCCGGAGGAAATTAAAAATCGTCTAAACCTTCCGGCTGCTTATACGGCAAAAGATGTCACAAAAAGTGATGATGAGTCTATCAAGGACGGAATACTTGACCTTTCGCAGGGAAATTATATACAAAACTTCTGGATGGATGATAGTATAAGCGTAGGCTTTTTTACAGAAGTATTGTTGAAACCGTCAACAGATAAGATATTTGTAATGATAGAGTCGGACAATATTGAAGCAGATGATTTATGGGTAAATATAGAAATATTAAAAATAGCAGACAGCGGTGAAAATGGTATGCAGGCATTTTTTAAAGAAGCTTGGCATAAAACCTTTGATAAGAAAGCGGTTGTAGTATTTGATGATCTTGACAAAGGAGAATTGTACAGTGTAAGAATTTCTTCTGTAGCTTTGGAGTCTTTTGAAGGAAACGTTGTTATAGGAGAGTATTAGGAATTAAACTGTAGAATACGTCAGTTCTCTCTAAGCAGTTCGCTTAAAAGCAAAGTGTAGCAAGAGATTTGCTGCACTTTGCTTTTACAATAACAGCGTAAATAAAAAACTATACGCTGCATACAAAACATAAAAAGATACCATAAAATCAAATTAAAATCCGAATCCCCTCAATCATAATTCTTAAACGATATCTTCATTATCAGTATACACCAATTCAATGAATTTGTCTTTCTTTTTATTTTGGAGGTGGAGTATATAGATAGAGTTTACTGCTGATTTATTGATACGCATATATTAATGATAGGAGTTGTGAAGTAATGAAAAAAATTTGTATACTATTCTTTATTCTATCTTTTACGTTATATTTTTCAGGGTGTAGTTTTAATAATAGTCAAACTGTTAATGAGCCCGCTTTAACATATGTTCCGCTTAATTTTATTGGGTAATAATTTAAGATATAATGCCGAAGCGATATGCTCGGCATTATATTATTATAAGTATTTTTTATTGCAAAACCATCCGAATAGTGATATAATATTATCATAATATAAATCGGAGGAATCAAATTGAAGCCAAAATTATCAACAGTATTTCCGGGAATTACGGACGAGGAAATAAAGGATATAACGATTGAAAAGATAGCATTATCAAAAAGCCGCAGGCAGATGAAAATTACGTTTGGCGAAAATACATCACGATATCAGATGGATAAAGCGTCGGCGAAAATAAAAGTATTTTGCCGACTTAATGAGGTATATGCGGATAAGATACGTGAAAATCATACGGTTTTGCAAAAAAATGTTATGGTATATGAGGTAGAGCCGGGGCATGAGGATATAATGAACAGAAGTGTAAGCGGACCGGAGTTTGTAGGAACGGTAAATGTATCCGATATGCTTTATGGAAAGCAAATACGAGGAAAAGTAGTCTCGGTACGTTCAATAAACGAGAATTCTGGACGTATAATTTTTACGGGAAAGGCATTTGCCTGTGATGAGAGAGAAATCACATCAAAAAAGAACGAAAAGACATATCATCTTGTGACAATTGATGTAACAGATAAAACAGATTCCGTAACTGTAAAAATGTTTATAACAAAATCTGAGGATGATGAGGCTTTTACAAGATTTTTCGGCAGAATAAAAAAAGGAATAAAAGGCGGAGGAATATATATCGCAGTCCGCGGAAGAGCGCAATATGATGATTACGCGCATGAGTGCGTGGTAATGGCAAACGATATTGCCGAAATAAATTCTCCTCCAATAAGAATGGATAATGCACCTGTAAAGCGGGTAGAGCTGCATATGCACACGCAAATGTCAACAATGGATGGTGTTTCATCTACTGCTGCTTTGGTAGACAGGGCAATCACATGGGGACATAAAGCTATTGCGATAACGGATCATGGAGTGGTGCAGTCATATCCGGACGGAATGCACGCTTCAGATTATAATTCAAAAATTAAGATTCTTTACGGACTTGAAGGATATCTTATCAATGACAACCAAAAAATTATATATGATGAACAGCTTGCGCCGTTAAAGGGATTGGATAATAAATTTGTGGTGTTCGATATAGAAACCACAGGACTTAACAATAAGACATGCGAAATTATAGAAATCGGAGCGGTAAAAATATGCAAAAATGAGATAATCGACCGTTGGTCCACGTTTGTTGATCCGGGTGTTAAGATTTCTGATTTTATAACGGAGCTTACAGGAATAAGTGACAGTATGGTTGCGGGATCTCCCAAGATAGAGGAGCAGATGGAAGATTTTAAGGAATTTTGCCGAGACTGCGTGTTGGTCGCACATAATGCTCAGTTTGATGTCGGCTTTATGAAAGCGAAAGCGGAGCGTATGGGAACCGATTTTAATTTTGCATATATGGATACAATGGTTCTTGCAAGATGTATGTATCCAGATTTGCCGAATCATAAATTAGATACACTTACAAAGCATTTAAATGTAATATTGGAAAATCATCACAGAGCTGTAGACGATGCAAAGGCTACTGCGGATATTTTTATAAAAATGCTTGAGGAGCTTGAGAAGCTTGGGAAAAAGGATATTACAGAATTTAATAAGGTGTTTAATCTGCGTAAAGCAGCGCATATAGCGACAAAAAGAAGGCGTGGAAGTTATCATATAATTATTCTTGCAAAAAATCTTGAAGGCATAAGACATATTTATGAGCTGGTATCTGAATCACATTTGAATTATTTTTTCAGGAATCCAAGAATCCCCAAGAGCTTGCTCGAAGAAAAACGCGGAGGACTTATCTTAGGCTCTGCTTGTGAGGCGGGTGAGCTGATACAGGGAATAGTTGACGGAAAGAGTGATGAAGAGCTTAAGGAAATAGTAGAATTTTATGACTATCTTGAAATTCAGCCGATAGGAAATAATGCCTATATGAAAGAATCATCGGAGAAGAGATTTTCAAAAATAAATACTGATGAGGATTTAAGAAATATTAATAGGAGAGTAGTTGCGCTTGGAGAAAAATATAATAAACCTGTATGCGCAACCTGCGATGTTCATTTTCTTGATATGGAGGGGGCTGATTATAGAAAGATACTTATGCATTATAAGGGTTTTAAAGATGCAGATAATCAGGCGCCGCTTTATCTTAGAACTACAGAGGAAATGCTTGAGGAGTTCAATTATTTGGGCAAGGAAAAGGCATATGAGGTTGTAGTGACCAATACAAATAAAATAGCCGATATGATAGAGGATGTACGTCCAATACCTAAGGAAAAATGTCCGCCGGTAGTTGAAGGGGCAAAGGAGGCAATAGTAAACGATTCTATAAATAAGGCGAAAAGTATTTACGGAGACCCGCTGCCGGATATAGTGCAGGCGCGTCTGGATAAGGAGCTGCATTCAATCACAACATATGGTTTTTCGGTTATGTACAGAATCGCACAGGAGCTTGTAAGAAAATCTCTCTCAGATGGTTATTTGGTTGGTTCGAGAGGTTCGGTCGGTTCGTCGTTTGTTGCGTTTTTATCGGATATAACAGAGGTAAATTCTTTGCCGGCACATTATATTTGCCCGAACTGCAAATATAACGAATTTATAAAGAGTGAAATAGGTATTTCCGGATGTGACTTGCCGCCGAAAAAGTGTCCGAATTGCGGTACAGAGCTGAATCGGGACGGGCATGACATACCGTTTGAAACATTCTTGGGCTTTAAAGGAGATAAGGAACCTGATATAGACCTTAATTTTTCCGGAGAGTATCAGCCTGTTATACATAAGTATACGGAAACATTTTTCGGTGAGGGGTTTGTGTTCAGAGCGGGAACAATAGGCACAGTTGCCGAGAAAACAGCATACGGATACGTTTTAAAATACTGTGAAGAAAAAGGGATCACAATGCGCAAGGCGGAGATGGCAAGGCTTGCACAGGGCTGCGTAGGAGTCAAGCGCACGTCTGGTCAGCATCCGGGAGGAATAATAGTTGTACCATACACGAATAATATACATGAGTTTTGTCCGATACAGCATCCGGCAGATGATGTAAATTCAACAATATTTACTACGCATTTTGATTATCATTCAATTGATGCAAATTTGCTGAAACTCGATGAGCTTGGACACGATGACCCGACCGTGATCAGGATGCTCGAGGACATAACCGGGGAGGATGCAAAGACATTTCCTCTCGGAGATCCGGAAACTCTTAGCCTATTCCATTCTACAGAGGCACTGAAGCTTTTGCCGGGAAAGGATATAGGAACAAGCTTGGGTACATATGGAATACCGGAATTCGGAACTAAATTTGTTCAAAAGATGCTTATAGATACAAAGCCGAATACATTTTCGGAGCTTGTAAGAATTTCAGGTCTTTCTCATGGAACGGATGTATGGCTCGGCAATGCGCAGGAGCTTATAGAAAAGGGAATATGTGACTTGTCTCACACCATATGCTGTCGTGACGATATAATGCTTTATCTTATAGCGGCGGGAGTCGAAGCGGGACATGCCTTTAAAATAATGGAGAGTGTTCGTAAGGGAAAAGGATTGAAGCCGGAAGATGAGCAGGCAATGCATGAGGCAAATATTCCGGAATGGTATTTTGATTCCTGTAAGAAAATAAAATATATGTTTCCTAAGGCTCATGCGGTGGCGTATGTCACAATGGCTTTGCGTATTGCTTATTGCAAGGTGCACCATCCGGTCGCGTTTTATATAGCATATTTTTCGGTCAGGGCGGATGATTTTGATGCGTCAATAATGGCAAATGGCGAGGAAACCGCAAGAAATGCACTTCGGGAAATAAACAATAAAAAGAAGGATGGAACAGCAGCGCCAAAGGATGAAGGTCTGATCCCTATTTTAGAAATATGTATAGAGATGTATTCGCGCGGTTATAATTTTGAAAAGGTAGACTTATATAAGAGCCATGCAACCAATTTTCTTCCCACGGATAATGGTATACTTCCGCCGCTTAATTCTCTGCCGGGAGTGGCGGACAATGCGGCGAAGGCAATAACGGATGCACGAAAAGACGGACCGTTTAAGACGGTTGCGGATTTGAAGGCAAGAAGCGGAATAGGAAGGTCAGTGTGCGATTTGTTGGAGGAATACGGCTGTTTTGACGATTTGCCGGAGGCGGATCAGGTGAGTCTTTTTGATTAAGCTTAGTGTTCATCAATAAGTAAAGTTGATGGTGTTAAATATATACAGGATTTTTTAGGTGATCCCTCTGCCGATTAGACGGGCAGAGGGGTCATTTTAAAATATTATAGAAATATTCTTCTGAAGAAATACCTCCCGGGCGGTTATATCTTTTAACGAGTTTCATACAAGATATATCGCGTGTTATATAATTTATACCTTCGCTGCATGAAAAAGTAACTCTAAAGCCTTCTTGATTAAGAACATCAAAGCTCTCTTTGGAATATTTACCATATGGAAATGTATAAATAATAGGTGTAAAGCCTGTTTGAGCATGGCATTGCTCTTTAAACTGTTTAATATCTCTTTCAAATAAATCTAAATAATTTTGTATACTTTCGCCGTTTTTGCGCCCTGCACCGTTTCTGCCGTCGTTGTTTGAATGAAAGTCATAGGAATGACAGGCAATTTCTGCATATGGACTGTCGATCATTTGCTTTATATCGCACCAGCGCATATAGCTGTATGAGGGATTTACTTCATTTGATTTTGAATAATCATCGGTGTATTTCCCGACTATACTGAAAATTCCGTGTGCGTGTTTTTCTTCAAGTATTGGTAGCGCGTAAAACAGGTTATTATAGCATCCATCGTCAAAAGTAAGCATAACAGGCTTTTCGGGCAGGGGAGTACCATTGTCAATATAGTCCAAGATATTTTGTACGGAAACGGTGGTATATCCGTGGTTATATAAATAATCTATATCACGTCTAAGCGTGTCGGGAGTAATAATATATTTACCGGTAAGCTCTGTGTCCTTAAGAATACTATGGTACATTATAACAGGCATAGCAATTCCGTTTTTCTCAACGGATGCCGGCAAAGAAGCGCGAGTGAAAATAGCGCACAATGCAAATATAAAAATTAAAGTAGATATAAAGGTATAAATCTTGCATTTCATAAAAAACACCTCACACAATTATATGTTGCGAGGTGTTTTTTATTACTGACTTATATTTTCTAAGCTATTGTCGTAATGAAGCTTATATACTGTACCGGACTGAACAAATTTAAAATACTTTGATTTGTATGTGTAATATGGGGTGAAATCAGCGCACGACATACCGGCGTACTGCTTTGCGAGACTATCTGCTTGTGTAATAGTATAAGCCTGTACAGCGGCCTCATCTTCAGAGGTTTTCTTTGTATCGCATGCGGTTGAAGCTGTGATTTCAACTGTTTTTGATGTATCGTTCCAGTTGACCTGAGCGCCGAAGCCCTCTGAGATAATACGAAGAGGAACATATGTAGCGCCGTCTATAATTACCGGCTGAATTTCTCTTATATCAAATGTGTTTACCGGAGCGTCAGCTGTATCCGGATATTCGGATTCCCATTTTAAGAGCTTCCATGAGCCGAAGCCCTTGCCGCCGTCTGTACGTGAGAACTGCATTATTGTTGAGTTTTGTGTAGCAGTAATCATCTGTGTCCGGCTTGAAGCAGCAGAGTAATCATCCCAATATACGTTTAAATTCATTGAACCAAACAATCCTCTTAAAGGAACATATGTTGTACCTTGAATAATAAAAGGTTTTTGGGGAAGATTTTGAGTCATTCCGTTTAACGATATTGACACATTATATGAATAAGGCGACGCATAAGGATTAAAGTGTTCAACCCCATTTTTATACATTCCCTGAAGAAGAGTCTTTCCATCGTCCGTATAGGCGCTTAACCAAATGTTATCAAGAAAAAATGCCAGCTCAATGAAGCCGGTTCCTTTTGTTCCGTATTCGTCCGTGTAGTCAAACAACAGTTTTGATTCGTTGTCCTTTATAGTTCCGGAGTATACTTCATAAACAAATGGTTCCTTTCCGTCTGCAACCTGTTTTAAAGTAACGTTGATAGTAGAGTCATCGCAGTAATTTATATATAGCTGAGAATAATTGTCATCAGTATATTTGCTTGAAGTCCATGTTCCCATAAAAGCGCTGTTGTTAAAATTTTCGGCAAATGCCGTAGATGAAATTAACATAACTGTAGACAGCGCGGCAGCACATAACTTTTTCATATGTATTCTACCCCCTTATTCCAAAAATCATAAGGGTGTGCGGGACACACCCTTATGTTAATTATGCAAATAATCTTATAATTTAAGCTTTGTTCACAGAGCCGAACAGTTCCATCTTTTCTTTTACAATGACCTTGATGGCTTCTGCACCCGGAGCTAAAAGTTTTCTTGGGTCAAAGCCTTTGCCCTGAAGATCCTTGCCTTCTTCAATATATTTTCTGGTCGCTTCTTGGAAATAGAGCTGACATTCAGTATTTACATTGATTTTTGCAACGCCAAGGGAAATTGCCTTCTGGATCATATCCGCCGGAATACCGGTTCCTCCATGAAGAACCAAAGGAAGGTCTCCTATAAGCTCTTTTGTTTTGGCGAGGGCATCAAAATCAAGTCCTTTCCAGTTAGCCGGATATTTTCCATGTATATTTCCAATACCTGCTGCGAGGAAGTCAACACCGAGATCAGCTATTCTTTTACACTCTTGAGGATCTGCAATTTCTCCGGCTCCTACTACACCGTCTTCCTCTCCGCCTATGGAACCTACTTCCGCTTCAATTGACATACCCATAGCATGTGCAACCTTGACAAGCTCTTTAGTCTTTTCGATATTTTCTTCTATCGGGAAATGTGAACCATCAAACATAATCGAAGAAAAACCTGCTTTAATACATTTGTAGCAGCCTTCGTATGTGCCGTGGTCAAGATGCAATGCAACCGGAACGGTTATATTCATTTCCTCTATCATGGCCTTGACCATAGCAGCAACTGTTTTAAAGCCTGTCATGTATTTGCCGGCGCCTTCAGATACACCGAGAATAACCGGAGAATTGCATTCCTGAGCTGTAGCAAGAATAGACTTTGTCCATTCAAGGTTATTGATGTTAAACTGACCGACAGCATAGTGTCCGGCTACCGCCTTTTGTAACATTTCTGTTGCTGAAACTAACATTATAAAATTCCTCCTTTTATTATATAAAATAGTTATAAAAACTAATTTATTCAATCGTTTAAAATAATGGTATCCGCCTGCATAATCATTTCGAGATTTTCCTTAGTAGGCTCAATAAATTTTGTGCGTTTGCATGACGGACAAGAAAGAACCGCACAATTGTTTATAACAGTGAGATTGATATTATCACAATTGCATACGCATTCTATGCGATGTATATCGCGCAGTTCATTTATACAATCGATTATTTTATATAAAATATTTGCTTGTTCATCATCTATTTCATCATCTTCATAAGTCATTTCCGAATAAATTTTTATATTTTCTTCCAAAACGGTTTTTACATGATCATACTCGCCTATAAAAAATATATCCATTCCGCTTGACGGGCATTTATAGCTTATAAGCGGTTTTGTCCATAAGTCTGACTTAGGAACTGAAAAAGAATGTGTATCTCCGCACAGAGGGCATTCTATTTCAAAGAAATATTTCGATGACTTTTCATATATTGCAGCACATATGTCGCAGCAATTATGTCTTGCGCAAAGAAGCTTTAATACACCGTTTGAAAAATTAAACGCGGTAATGAGCCGGGTAGATATATTTGAGCATGATGGACATATATATGCTGCAAATCTTTTTAAATCTATAAGCATTTCAGACTCCTTTAGTTACCGATTTTATTTTCTCGTGCGTAAAAGAAAAGATATTGCTGGGCATATCCTCCGAGACTGCCGAATTTTTCGGCAACAAAACGGCTTATCACGGGAATTGTTTGTTCCTCATCAAAATAGCAATATTCCATTATACGTTTGATCCATACGTCAACAGGGAATGAATCGACGCGTCCGAGACCGAACAGTAATATGCAGTCGGAAACCTTATTGCCTATACCTTTAACTGACACGAGAGCTTTTTTGGCGTCGACAGTACTTAAACTCTTAAGAAGACTGTCAGATAAAGTCCCGCTGTTAAAGGCGTCAGCTGCGGCAAGTATGTATTTATCCCTGAATCCGGCACGAATAACGCTTAAATCCTCAAGAGAAAGAGAACCTATTTTTTCAGGCCCGGGAAATGAATAATATATATTTCCTTCAAAGAGAATCTGTTCCCCAAAATTTTCACAAAGCCGCTCTATAATACCCTTTATTCTTGGTATATTATTTGACTGAGATATAATGAAGGAAATAACAGTTTCCCAAAGCTCTTGATGAAGGATACGTATTCCGCTTCCATATTTTACTGCTTGCTTCATAATATCGTCATTTTCAGAAAGAATATGCTTTATCTTTCCATAATCTGTACCAAAGTCAAAGAAATCAAACCATATATTTTTAAATTCTTCCGGTGAGGTATCATAAAGAATGACACTGCTGTCGGTTTGTTCGATTTTAAGAGCGTGTCCGAAAGCAATTCCGAAATATATGTTATCCGAAATCTTATTAAAACGGAAGCATTGACCGCAGTCAAATATATGAGCAAGGTCAAAATCCTGCACATTTGTTAAAATTATATTATTATTTTTATATTCTACATTCATAGTAACTATATTATAACACATTGGCAGGAATTTATCAATATAATAAAATAACTTTGTCAAAAAATATAGACGAATAAACTCTTTTGTGATATAATATAGTCAATGTCTACATAGCAAACGGAAAGGAATGATTATAATGACAGATAAAGAATTATTTGAAATGCTTTCGTATGACAGAAAGAATGTATACGATGAAATTACAGAAGATGAGCAGCGTGAAATGAATACGATTTGCGAGGATTATAAGAACTTTCTTTCAGCGGCAAAAACAGAGCGCGAATGCGTAAAGGAAGCGGTAAAGCTTGCAGAAAAGAATGGTTTTGTGCTGATATCTTCAAAATCCGAGCTTAATGCCGGAGATAAAATTTATATGATAAATAGAAATAAAAATATCTTCCTTGCGGTGATCGGCAGCGACAGCATGGAGGATGGAATAAATATAGTAGGAGCGCACATAGACTCTCCGCGTCTTGACTTAAAGCAAAATCCGCTCTATGAAAAAACTGATATGGCATTTTTAAAGACGCATTATTACGGAGGCTTGAAAAAATATCAATGGACAGCTTTGCCTTTGGCAATACATGGAGTTGTTATGACTAAAGACGGCGCAAAGGAGATATGTATAGGTGAGCATGATGACGATCCGGTATTCTGTATAACAGACCTTTTGCCGCATCTTGCGAAGGATCAGATGTCCAAGAAAATGACTGAAGGCATTGAGGCTGAGAATATGAATTTGCTTATAGCAGGAATGCCTATAAAAGCTGACGATGTAAAGGAAAGAGTAAAATTTGCTGTTCTTAAATTGCTTAATGAAAAATACGGAATGGTAGAAAGAGATTTCCAGACTGCTGAAATTGAGATAGTACCTGCGGGAAGAGCACGCGATGTTGGTTTGGACAGAAGCCTTGTAGGCTCATACGGTCAGGATGACAGAGTGTGCGCATATACAACATTAAGAGCTATTTTTGAAATAGACGCTCCTAAAAAAACAGCAGTAGCCTTTCTTGCAGATAAGGAAGAGATTGGATCTATGGGAAATACGGGTTCTCAAAGCGCATTTATGGAGATGTGTATAGCGGAAATGATGGAAAAGGCGTCAGGCTCGTGCTCGATAACAGGATATAACAGAGCTATAAGAAATTCGGCTTGTATGTCTTCCGATGTGAGCGCTGCAGTTGATCCGAATTATGAAAATGTACACGAGATGATGAATGCGACCTTTGCCGGCAAAGGAGTGGCAATCATGAAGTATACCGGTGCAAGAGGAAAATATGATTCTTCGGATGCAGGCGCTGAATTTGTAAATGAGATTGCAAGAATAATGGATGATAATGAAATTATCTGGCAGACCGGAGAGCTTGGAAAGATAGACCAGGGCGGCGGAGGAACAATCGCACAGTATGTGGCAAATCTGAATATGGATGTTATAGACTGCGGTGTTCCGGTGCTTTCTATGCATTCTCCGTTTGAAGTGACAGCTAAGAGTGATATATATATGGCATATAAGGCGTATATGGCGTTCTACAGAAACAGATAATAGGTATTGAAAAAGCAGGCATATAAAAATTGCCTGCTTTTACGCTATTTATGATACTGTTCATTTCTGTTGATTTTAAATGCTCTGTAAATCTGTTCGCATAAAACAACTCTCATGAGCTGATGGGGAAGTGTAATTTTTCCGAAGCTCAGTCGGAGTTGGGCTCGCTGCTTCACTTCATCACTAAGCCCCAAAGAACCGCCTATAATAAATGCTATAGAACTTGAACGCATTGAAATATTTTCAATTTTGTCTGCAAGCTCAATGCTGCTGAGCTGGGTTCCTTCTATACACATAGCAACAACATAGTCATCAGAGCGCAGCTTTGATAATATAAGCTCGCCTTCATTGTTTTTTATTTGAATTTCTTCTTTATCTGAGGTATTATCCGGAATTTTTTGGTCCGGAACCTCAATAATACTGAATTTTGCAAAACGCGACATACGTTTTGAATATTCCTTTATAGCATCGACAAAATACTTTTCTTTTATTTTTCCGACACAAATTATTTTTATATTCATATAATTAATCCTCTCCGGCAATGTTCATAAGTCTGTTAAGGCGGTGATTAACTCCGGACTTGCCTATCGGAGGATTAAGCATTTCACCAAGCTCTTTCAAATTAGCCTCAGGATTTTCAATTCTAAGTTCGCCTATTTCTTTTAAAACATCCGGAAGTTTTTCCCACTTCCCGGATTGCTTGATTTTTTTTACAGCGTGTACCTGCTTTGCAGAGGCCTTAGCACTTTTATTCAAGTTGGCACTTTCAAAATTTATACGGCGATTTATATCATTGCGCATTTTTCGTTCGATTTGTATATCAAAAAGTCCGAGAGCATCAATATCGGCTCCTATAATTGCAAGCACATCGGCGATTGAGTCGCAGTCTTTAATATAAACAATATATCTGTCTTTGCGCTCGGTTATGTTAGAGTGAATATTGCGTTTGCTAAGTATTTCTTGCAAAAATAAGGCTTCGTTATGAAGCTTTGTATCAAATTCAAGATGCCAGCTTTTTTGAGGATCACTTATATATCCGCTTCCAAGAAACGCTCCCCTCACAAAAGAATTTTGGCAGCATAATCTTCTCATACATTTAGAAGATTTCAGTATGGAATCAAGCTTCCTTATAGAATCAGGATCGTCAATTGAAAAAACAAAGGCTCCGGATTCACCCCGCTGTGAAATATGCGGAGAAACTCTGACACATTGATTTAGATCCTCTGTAAGTTTTTTTGCAACAAATTGATTTGATGTTGTAAAATGCAGTCCGTTTTCGGAAAGTGCTCCGGAAAAACGTATAAGTCCGGAAAGCTCTGCCGCTGCACAGTTTTCACAGCCTATTTTTATATTATACAGGCGTTCTTTTATTTCTGATGAAAATGACATTTACTTTAACACTCTACCTATCTGAATTATTGATCTCGCTAATCTGCTGAAATTATGACGAATTGTATCATTTCGCACAAGCAATAAATTACCGTGAATTAGAGCGGTCCCGGATTCTGTGATTTTTGCCGAATCAATTTGTACCATATGTGCGTATTGTTCCGCGTATTTTGAGGCAAGACCTTTTGGGATAGGACTGTCATTAACAATCATGATGTCCGCAATGCCTTTGTATGAATGCTTTTCTATAGCATGCAGATGGTCTGCAGCGCTGTATCCTTCTGTTTCGCCGGGCTGAGTCATTATATTGCATACATATATTTTAATTCCTTTTGAATTTTTTATGGCGTCGACGATGCCGTCCACAAGTAAATTTGGAATCACACTTGTATACAGACTTCCCGGTCCAAGAACAATAACGTCTGCATGCAATATGGCTTCAATTGCCTGTTCGACACCCTTTGGCTTTTGAGGAGTCAGAAAAACATGATCTATATCTGATCCTTTGCCTGAGCGATGGATACCGATAGATGATTCGCCGTTTATAATAGTACCGTTTTTTAATACAGCCCCGAGAGTTATATTTTCGTTAGTAACGGGGTAAACGGTTCCGATTATTCCCATTATTGAATTAAGCTTTGAAACCGCCTCTTCAAAGCTTCCGTACATATTATTTAATGCTGCAAGTATAATATTTCCTACAGTATGCCCTTGAAGATCACCTTCGGTGAATCTATAATTTAAAAGCTCTGCGCTTACCGGATCAATGTCTGAAAGTGCGCTTACACAATTACGCACATCACCGGGCGGAAGCATGCGGAAATCATTTCTGAGTATTCCTGAGGAACCGCCGTCATCCGCAACAGTAACGATCGCGGATATATTATGAGTATAAAGCTTAAGTCCCTTAAGCATGGTAGACAGACCGGTACCGCCGCCGATTGCGGCGACATTAAGATTTTTCATTGAAACCTATCTCCTTGGGGTTATTAATATTCCAAAGCGGCAGAAAAGGCTGTTATGTATTTTATTCACGCCCTATGTCGCGGTAGGTTACGTTTGTGTTGTAACCGAGAGTTTTAACATAATCACCGAGCTTATTTGTCATAGTAACACTGCGGTGCTTTCCGCCTGTGCAGCCGATTGCGATAGTTATTGAGACTTTGCCCTCCTCCTCATAGAGAGGAATAAGAAATTTTATCATATCGCAAAGCTTATCCATAAATATTTGAGACTCAGAAAAACTCATTACATAATCCTGTACTTCCTTGTCATTTCCTGTTTTATATTTAAGTTCATCAATATAAAACGGATTTGGGAAACAGCGCACGTCAAATACAAGATCGGCATCGAGCGGCATTCCGTACTTATAACCGAATGCCATAATATTTACTGTAATTTGCTGTTTATTATCTTTTCCATAGATTTCTTTTAAGTCGTTTAAAAGATCAGAATTTGTAAGACGTGATGTATCTATAACGTAATCCGCTGTATTAAGGAGCTTAGCAAGCATATTTCTTTCCTGACGTATAGAAGCAAGCAGTCCGTTGGGGTTATATATAGGGTGTGAACGTCTTGATTCTTTATAGCGTTTTACAAGAGTTTCATCATCCGCTGTAAGAAAAAGAATGCGAACATCATATCCTTTTGCGCGTAATGTCTGTATCTGATCTATAAGCTCGTTTATCATTTCTCCGACGCGCACATCAATTACGAGCGCTACATTATTAAGCTTTCCGGTAGGAGTCATAAGCATTTCGGCAAACTTCGGAATAAGCATGGGAGGCATATTATCTATGCAAAAATACCCCATATCCTCCAGATATCTTATTACTCGTGTTTTTCCCGATCCTGACATACCTGTAACTATAGTAAACTGCATAAATATACCTCCTCATGTATAAAGTTTATTGAAATGATTGTAAATCGTTTTTAATAATTATCTAAAGGTTAGTTTATTATTGAATATTTTTTTCACCTATGAGACGAACCTCAGGTTCAAGCATAATGCCTGACTGTGCAAAAACTGTCTTTTTTACATGTTCGATAAGTGCAAGCACATCGTCTGCTGTAGCATTTCCCGTATTAACTATAAAGCCTGCATGCTTTGTGCTTATTTGTGCGCCGCCTATAGAAAATCCCATAAGCCCGGCATCTTGGATAAGCTTGCCTGCAAAGTGTCCTTCAGGACGTTTAAAAGTGCTTCCGGCGGAAGGCATGCTAAGAGGTTGTTTTTCACTGCGGCGTTTTGAGTATTCCTTCATTGCAGCTGATATCTCATTTTTATTGCCTTTTTTTAATTCTAAACAGCACTTTACTATAATGCCGCCGTTCGTTTCAAATATGCTGTGTCTGTAGCCAAGCTCAAGCTGATCTGTATCCATAGTTACAATATCATTATTTTTTGATATAAAAGTAACGTTTTTGAGCACGCTTTTTATTTCTCCGCCATAAGCACCGGCGTTCATATATATTCCTCCGCCGACAGTCCCTGGAATACCAGAGAGGGTTTCAAAGCCGGAAAGCTCTGCGCCCAGTGCTACAGACGCGATTTTTGACATAAGAGCGCCTGCTTCGGCATAAATCATATTATCAACAACCTGTACTTCCGACATATTTGAGCCTATACTTATAACTACTCCGCGAATGCCTTTGTCGCTGACAAGCATATTCGAACCGTTTCCCATGCACATATATGGGATGTGGTGTTCTAAGCAATAAGAAATTACCGACACGATCTCCTCTGAAGAGGATGCGTTAACAAATACATCGGCATTTCCTCCGATACGGAAAGTTGTATGACGGCTCATAGGCTCGTCAAAGAGAACATCCTTAGCTAAGGATGAAATTTTCAATTTATTTTTTTCAGTCATATCATAAATTCCACCTAAAAAGTTCTTTTCTGCGAGATATAAACTCTTGGAAGCTTTTCAAATCTCGGTTTATAATAAGCTCTTCCGGAAAATTTATATCTTCAAGAGCCTTAAGCGCGAGTGAATATTCACCTATTTCTGAGCAGAAATGCGCATCCGAGCTTACAACTATCCCGGTACTATGCTCCATACAAAGCTTTGCAAGAGTAAGGCAGTTAGGAATACTGGATTTTCTTATATAAAAGGAATGGTTATTGATTTCAATTAGCTTGTTATATTCCTTTGCCATACAGACAATTTTTTCATAGTCATAAGGATAATTTGGATTTCCGCTGTGACATATGATATCAACAGCCGGATTTTTTATTACAGCTTCATATGCTTTTGTGCAGTCATCCCCGGGTTTTCCCGAAAAGGCCGGAGAATGGATACTGGCATTTACCACATCAAGCTTATTTAATATACTGTCATCCTCGAGAGAAATATGCCCGTCCGGATCAAGAATATCGGCTTCTATTCCATATAAGATTTTTACTCCGTAAAGCTCACGGGGGATGGCTTTTAAATTATGGAAGTGCCACACATGCGGAGAATCACATAACGAAGGGGAATGATCCGTTATTGCTATAGCTTCCATACCTATCGTTGAAGCATATTTAGCATTTTCCATAATAGTACAGTATGCGTGTGTGCTGGCAATAGTATGCGTGTGGGTATCAACTTTTATGTTTATCATAATCCGAGCTGCTCCTCCATTTGGTGCATAAGTCTGTTGTTAAGCTCAACAGCGGCATTATATCCCATTTTTTTCTGACGGTTATTCATTGCGGCAACCTCAATAATAACTGCAAGATTACGTCCGAGTTTTACGGGGATCGTAAGCGAAGGCACATTTATACCCATAATATTAGTATATTCATCAACCATTCCCAAACGGTCGTAAACTCTTCCGTCTTTCCAAGGCTCAAGATGAATTATCATATCAATATCGCCGCTGTCCATTACTGCGCCGATACCGAATATTTCCTTTACATCAATAATGCCTATGCCTCGCACCTCTACAAAATGGCGTATGATCTCCGGTGAAGAACCAACAAGCTGCTTGTCTGAAATACGTTTTATTTCGACAGCGTCGTCTGCGACAAGACGGTGGCCTCTTTTTACAAGCTCTATAGCAGTTTCGCTTTTACCGACTCCGCTTTCGCCCATTATCAATATGCCTTCTCCGTACACCTCTACAAGGACTCCGTGTCTGGTACGTCTTGGAGCGAGGGCTTCATTAAGAAAACGTATAACTGCGCTCATAAATTCAGATGTACCCTGCTCTGTGCGAAGAAGATTTTTATTGTACTTTTCGGAAAGGTCTATCATTTCCGGAAATACCTGCAAGCTGCGCGTAATTACAAGACATGGGAAATCACTTTGAAAGAAGCGCTCAAGCTTATCATGACGCTCGTCAGTAGTAAGTTGCTCAAGGAAAGTAAATTCTACTTTGCCCATTATCTGGATCCTGTGGGGATCAAAATAATCGTAAAAGCCCGTCATCTGAAGTCCGGGACGGTTTACGTCCGCAGTACTTATAACGATATTATCAATATCCTTGGTTTCGTATATTTTTTCAAGCTCAAATTCCTCAATCATTTTATTGAGGGAAACGTTGAAACCCAAATCAGCCATCTCAAAAACATTCCTTTCCAATTTATAAATTCAGATATATAAATATCAGAAAATAAAAAATATCTATTATATATTATAACTTATATTCGAGGATTTTTCAATAACAATCTTAAATTTTTCATAAATAATTCCCAAAATCATTAAATAACCGTAGGATTTCGGTCAAAAAATAAAAAAAATATACAAATTTAAAAAAAACACTTGCAAAATAGAGTGATGTATGGTAGAATAATCAATGATGTTTTAATGAATGTATTCAGGAGGTGTAAATAATGGCAAAATGCGAAATCTGCGGAAAGGGCGTTACCTTTGGTATTAAGGTATCACATTCGCACAGAAGATCAAACAGAGCTTGGAAGCCTAATATAAGAAAGGTAAAAGCTGTTGTGAACGGCGCTCCTAAGTCAGTTCATGTTTGTACGCGTTGTCTTCGTTCGGGAAAGGTTCAGCGTGCAGTTTGATTTTAGAGAAGATTATGAACAGCTTGCTGGTATGTGAGCTGTTTTTTTCTTGCTTTATATTACAAATTGTTTAAATTTTCAAATATACTTTGCATTTTATATTGAGTTCTGATATAATTGTTACAGAACCATAACTGTTTTTAAGGGGTGTACAGATTTTGGAAAAACTTTTAATTAAGGGAGGCAACAAGCTTCACGGTGAAATTGCCATAAGCGGTGCAAAAAATGCGGCTGTAGCAATACTGCCTGCATGTATACTTGTAAAGGGCAAGTGCCATATTGATAATTTGCCTGATATAAAAGATGTAAAGCTTTTCCTAAGAATACTTAAGATGCTTAATGCAGAGATAGAATATATAGATAAGAATACAGTTGATATAGATTGCACAAATGTGAATTCATGGGAGCCATCTCATGATCTCACGAGAAAAATGCGCGGTTCCAGCTACCTTATGGGAGCTTTGATGGGACGGTTTCATAAATTTGTGGTTGATCCGCCCGGCGGCTGCGATTTTGGTATAAGACCTATTGATCAGCATATAAAGAGCTTGGAGGCTTTGGGGGCGCATATAGATTATGAAGGCGGAATGATAAACGGTGAGGCCGATGAGCTGACTGGCTCAAGCATTTTTTTTGATGTTGTAACGGTTGGAGCAACGATAAACGCTATTCTTGCTTCTGTTTTGGCGAATGGAACCACTACTATAGAAAATGCAGCTAAAGAACCGCATGTAGTAGACCTTGCGAACTTTTTAAATCATATGGGAGCAAATATAAGAGGAGCCGGAACTGATACCATAAAAGTAAAGGGTGTAAAGGAGCTTCACGGAGGTTCATATACTATAATACCTGATCAGATAGAGGCAGGCACTTTTATGATAGCGGCAGCGGCGACCAGAGGAGATGTTACGCTTACAAATGTTATACCTCGACATCTGGAGATAATAGGAAATAAATTAAAAGAAGCGGGTGTAAATGTAGAGTATGGAGCGGATACTGTAAGAGTATGGGTTGGTGAAGGTACCGTTTTTAAGCATGTGAATTTTATTGCGCTGCCTTATCCGGGATACCCAACAGATATGCAGCCGCAGCTGGTTACATTTTTATCAACCGTTCCCGGGACGAGCAGTGCCAGAGAAGGAGTATGGGATGACCGCTTCAGATATATAAACCAGCTTAAGCGCATGGGAGCGCATATAAGGGTCGAAGGAAAGCTTGCGATTATAGACGGCGTGGAAAAGCTTAACGGTGCGCATGTCAGAGCGGATGATTTAAGAGCGGGAGCGGCAATGATAATAGCCGGGCTTATGGCTCAGGGTTCCACGGAGATAACCGATATATACCACATAGACCGCGGATATGAAAATTTTGAAGAAAAATTTATAAAGCTTGGCGCTAATATTGAAAGAATTACTGTATTGGATTCGGATTATTGATATATGATAAAATTTGTTTCATTAATAAGCGGTTCAAGCGGAAATGCGACGCTTGTATCGGATGGAAAAACTAATTTGCTTGTTGACTGCGGAACTTCAGGAAAGAGGATAGAAGCAGCTTTAGAAAAGGCCGGAGAAGCAAAAGACAGCATTAATGCGTTATTGATAACACATGAACATTCCGATCATATAAAAGGAGCCGGAGTGCTTGCAAGAAGATATAAACTTCCGGTCTATGCCACTGCTGCGACACACCGCGCTATGACAGGAGTAGGAAAAATAGATGACAATTTGCGTTTTTGCGTAAATCCTGGCAAAATATTTGAAATAGGAAATATAGGAGTAGAACCTTTTTCTATATCTCATGATGCGGCTGATCCGGTTGGGTATAGTTTTTATATAGGAAATGAAAAGCTTACTGTAGCGACAGATACGGGATTTATAAGCGGAGATATTATGGATAGCCTTAGAGGAAGCGGAAGCATATTGCTCGAATCAAATCATGATGTTGAAATGCTCAGGTGCGGTCCTTATCCGTATCATTTACAACAGAGGATTTTGGGTAAAAAAGGACATCTTTCCAATAATGCTGCTGCAGAGGCTGCACTGGAGTTGGTATGTTCCGGAACTGAGCATATAATTTTAGGTCATTTGAGTGAGCATAATAACTTACCTGAAATTGCTCTTATGGAAACAAAGCAGTATCTTGAGGACGCCGGAGTTGCAGTTGGAAAAGATGTGACTCTTCAAGTAGCTCACAGATATGATCTAACAGAAGCATATATATAAATATTTTAAATGTAGAGTACGGTATGGAGGATTAATATGTCGTTTTGTCATCTTCATACGCATACCGAATACAGCTTGCTTGACGGTGAGGCGAGTATAAAAAAGCTTGTTGCCCGTGTAAAAGAGCTGGGGATGGATTCGTGTGCTATAACGGATCATGGAAGTATGTACGGAGTGGCGGATTTTTGGCGTGAATGCAAGTCAAATGATATAAAGCCTATTATAGGCTGTGAGGTATATGTCGCGCCGAGGACAAGGTTCGATAAGGTGCATAATGTAGATAATAAGAATTATCATCTTATTTTGCTTGCGGAAAATCAAATTGGATATAAGAATTTGATGTATATCGTAAGTATGGCGCATATAGAAGGATTTTATTACAGACCCCGTGTGGACTTCGATTTATTGAAGGAGCATCATGAGGGTCTTATTGCGCTGTCTGCGTGTATTGCAGGAGAAGTGCCGAGGGCGCTTCTCTATGACAGCTATGAGAGCGGTGTAAAGGTCGCTCAAAAGTATATAGATGTATTCGGTAAAGAGAACTATTTTCTTGAAATACAGGATCATGGTCTGGCTGATCAGAAAAAGATAATTCCTCTTTTAAGAAAGATGTCAAGGGAGCTTGGAGTAGGAATTGTAGCAACGAATGATATTCATTATCTTAAAAAAGAGGACGCAAAGTATCAGGATGTACTTATGTGCATACAGATGGAAAAAACAGTTAATGATCCGGATAGAATGGCATTTGAAACTGAAGAGTTTTATATAAAGTCTCCGGAGGAAATGAAGGAGCTTTTTAGTTATGTTCCCGAGGCGATTGAAAATACAGAAAAAATTGCTGAGAGATGTAATGTAGAGTTGGATTTCGGAGCTCAGCATTTGCCTAAATATGCGGTCCCGGATAATAAGGACGCATTTGAATATTTAAAGGAGCTTTGTGAGTCGGGGCTTAAGGAGCGTTATGAAGATATATCTCAGGAGCTTAAGGAAAGGCTTGCATATGAGCTTGATGTCATAAAGAACATGGGCTTTGTGGACTATTTCTTGATAGTTCGTGATTTTATTCATTATGCCCGTACTCATGGAGTTACTGTAGGACCCGGGCGAGGAAGCGCCGCCGGTTCTATTGTAGCGTATACTTTGGGAATAACATCGATTGATCCTATACGGTTTAACTTGATTTTCGAAAGATTTCTCAATCCCGCAAGAGTAAGCATGCCTGATATTGATATAGATTTTGAACCGAACGGCAGGCAGAAGGTTATTGATTATGTTGTTCACCGTTACGGAGAGGAACAGGTTGCTCAGATCGTAACCTTCGGTACAATGAAGGCGAAGCTTGCAATAAGAGATGTTGGACGTGCGCTTGATATTCCTTATGCGGAGGTAGACAAGGTTGCAAAGCTTATACCAAACGATTTGAATATGACAATCGAAAAGGCTCTTGATCTGTCTGATGAGCTGAGAGGAGCATATGAGAATGATGAAAAAATACATGAGCTTATAGATACATCAAAAGCGCTCGAGGGGCTTCCAAGGCATGCGTCTACTCATGCAGCGGGCGTCGTTATAACAAGTGAACCGCTTGTCGAGTATATTCCGCTCACGCTTAACAAGGAAAATTTCCGTACAACTCAGTTTACAAAGGATACGGTTGAAAGCCTTGGACTGTTGAAAATGGACTTTCTTGGGTTAAGAAACCTTACAGTTATAGATAATGCCTTAAAAATTATTGAACAGACTCATGGAATAAAAATAGATATAACAAAAATAGACTATGACAAGAAAGAGGTATATGACTTAATTTCATCAGGAAATACGGATGGAGTATTTCAGCTTGAAAGTGCCGGAATGCAGAATATGATGCAGGAGCTGAGTCCGGACAATATAGAGGATATTATAGCCGGAATAGCTCTTTATCGTCCGGGACCGATGGAACAAATACCGAGATATATAAATAATAAGAATAATCACAGCAAGATAACATATAAGCATCCGCTTTTAGAGCCTATATTGAACGTGACATATGGATGTATAGTATATCAGGAGCAGGTTATGGATATAGTCCGTGCAATGGCGGGATATTCTATGAGCCGCGCCGACCAGATGCGCCGAATTATAAGCAAGAAAAAGCTTGATCAGATGCAGGTAGAGCGGCATAATTTCATATACGGTTCGGATGACGGGGAAATCAAGGGATGTATAGCAAACGGTGTTGATGAGGAAACAGCGAAGGAAGTATTTGATGAAATAAACGATTTCGCTTCATATGCGTTCAATAAATCACACGCTGCGGCTTATGCTGTTATATGCTATCAGACTGCGTACTTAAAGACCTTTTATCCGGTTGAATATATGGCATCGCTTATTTCAAGCGTTGAGGATACGGATAAGATAAACCACTATATCCTCAACTGCAAGGAAATGGGGATAGACAGACTGCCTCCTGATGTAAATCGCTCGAGTGACACTTTTACGGTTGAGGGCAACGGTATACGTTTTGGACTTACGGCGGTGAAAAACGTCGGAAGGGCAGTGATACAGAGTATTGTCAAGGAAAGAGAAAGGGGAGGGGATTTTAAATCATTTTCGGACTTTCTTGACCGTACGGCCGGAATGGACATAAATAAGCGCGCGCTTGAAGGCATGATCAAATGCGGAGCATTTGATTCAATGGGATTAAAACGCTCGCAGCTTTTAAAAGTATACGAAAGAGCACTTGAAGGAACAGCCAGAAATGCAAGAGATAACGTTATCGGACAGGTGTCTTTATTTGACAGTGCAGATTCATCTGATGAGATGGATATGCCGGATATTCCGGAATTGTCAAAAATGGAGCTTTTAAAAATGGAGAAGGAATCAACCGGAATGTATTTTTCCGGACATCCGATGGACGAGTATGAGAGGAAAATAAAAGAGCTTACAAAAATAAACATAGGAACGGTACTTGAAAGTGTACATCGCGATGAAAATGGATTGTACCGTGAATCAAAGAACGGACTTCATGACGGTGATATGGTGGTACTGTGCGGATTGGTTGATACAAGAAAAAATAAGACCACGAGAAAAAATTCTCAGATGGCGTTTGTAACTCTTGCAGATGCTTATGGGAGCATTGAGTGCCTTATCTTTCCGAAGGTATTGCAGACATATTCCGGTGTACTTCAAGAGGGCAATATAGTTTGTATGAATGGAAGACTTAGCATTCGTGAGGATGAGGAGCCAAAGCTTCTTTGTGAAAGCGCAGATATTCTTGACAACGCATTGCGCCATGCAAAGCGAATGAAGCCCAAAATCCTTTATATTCAGTTGGATACTAATAATAAGGAAAATATCAGTTCGGTAAGTGAGGCATTAGCGCCATATCAGGGAGATATGGAGGTAAGGTTGTTTTTCAAGGATACAAGAAAACAAATGAGAGCGCCGAGAAGATTATACTTTAATGGTACTCCGTCTGCACTGGCAGATTTAGAAGACATTTTTGGAAACGAGAACGTAAAAATAAGATAGACAATATAATGGGGTGTAGGTTTTTCTACACCCCATATGTATTTAATATCCAAGAATCTCCGGAACAAGAACGATAGTTATTCTTTTTGGGAAATAGTGACATCCATCAACTATACTTGTAACGTTACAGACTCTGGCATTTGAACGGCAGTCCGAGCATGTACAGCAATCATCTGTTGCACATGGTGTCTTGTGAGTAATTCTTCTGGCGTTCATCGGCGCTATTTCTTTTGCGCGTTTAATGCCTTCTTCAACATTTGCAACAATTTTATTTACTCCCGCAACTATAATAACCTTTTTCGGGCCGAAAACGATCTGGCTCGTTCTGTTGCCTGTACAGTCGATGTTTACTAACTGGCCTTCCATAGTAATAGCGTTAGTGCTTGAAACAAATACGTCAGCAGTATATCCTTCTCTGTATTTATCAAGCATTTCTTCAAAGCTGCTTGTATTATAACGGTCTATAAAATTGTATTTGGGATCTCTTATTGCATCAAGAATTCCGGTTTCATTTAGTGTCACACTTCCTCCGACTGCTATTTTTGAGCCTTCCGGGATCATGTCCATAACAATTTTTCTGGCTTCATCTTTGTCCTTTGCAAAGACTGTGTCAAAATCTCTTTCTTCAAGAACCTTCATAAGCTCTTTGATTTTAAGTTCGTTTTTCCATTTTACTACTGCATCCATAGTATTATAACCTCCCTAAATTTTGCGGAATAAATTTTCGCTGCTTTATGTTTATATTTTACACTATATTTAAAGAAAAATCCAGTCTTTTTATAAATAAATCTGTTTTTTTTACAGTTTCATGGCTATATAGGTGATTTTAGTGAAAATAATATTGAATTGTAATATTGGTTGTGGTATAATAAATAAGAAATATATACCGGAAAGGAAGGTATGTTTGAATAAAGTAAAAAGAAAAAATGAAATAGCCTTTATAAATGTTATATTGTGTATGATGGTGATTTTTATTCATACAGCTTCAGAGCTTATAACAAAGCAGGAGATTGGTTCCGCAGGATATATAGCTGCATTTATACCGTGGAGGATATCGTCATTTGCGGTTCATGGATTTATATTTTTAAGCGGATTAAAGCTGAACCTAAAAAATGAAATAAAATATGTATCATTTTATTTGAAACGTGTTACCACGGTTATAATTCCATATATTATATGGGTAGCAGCATATTATATTTATTTTTGCGTGAATCATTATTTTGAATTTGATATCTCTGAACTTGGCGGATATATAATCAGAGGTGATTTATCGGCGCATTTTTATTTTGTGATAGTTATCGTGCAGTTTTATCTGCTTTTTCCATTGTGGAGAAAGCTTTTTAAAACACTGCCCCCATCAGCAGTACTTCCTGTTGCGGCAATGATAACGATAGCATCTCAGATGTATATTACGGATGCTGTATCAAAATATATCGGAATACAGCTGCCCGACTTTACAGATAAAGTGTTTACAAGCTATTTATTTGATTGGGCGGTCGGATGTTATTGCGGATTATATTATGATAAGTTTATATCCGGTTTAAAATCACACCGTAAAGCGGTATATATATCGGCGGCAATATTGACACTGTTGGATTTGACAATATTTTATGAAAGTGAAAAAACGGGACAGTTAATGCCGTGGTTGGCATATGTTCATATGCTGTTTTCTGTGTCGGCAACAATTGCGCTTTATGATGCGGCGCTGCATTTGGCAAAGAAACAGGATATAATTATAACTCTGGTTGATAGGGGAAGCTATTATATATATTTGTCACATTCGCTTGTCATAACGTATTTAATAAATTGTATGAATACTGTTCAGGCTGTTGATTCGCTGTTCAGGAGGTTTCTTATAGTTGCAGCCGGAGCGTATCTTATGCCAATAGTTGTATGTTCATTGTATGCAAATATTAAGAGCTTTATAAAGACGTCATTATCAAGCAGGAGAATAGAAAGAACGGGTGATTAAATGAAAAAGATAATTTTTGCCGCTGCTGCGGCGTCGATGCTGATTGCATCATCGGCATGTGCTGACGCGGAAAATGTTGGTGATGTGATAGGTGAGATTTATTCGACAGATATACTTGCAACGGTGGATAATGTGCCCATACCATCGTACAATATAGGCGGACGGACAGTTATAGTTCTTGAGGATCTGCGCTCATACGGATTTATAGTAGATTGGAATGCGGAGAATAAAACGCTCAGGGTTACAACTGATTATATGCCTGAAAATCCCGGAACAGGTTATGTTACAAGAGGGCAGGTAGGACAAATTGTAGGAAATGTTTTATATACCGACATTATTACTTATGTAAACGGGATAAAAATAAATGCCTATAATATAGGCGGATATACCTGTGCATGTATAGAAGATCTTGGCGAGCTTACGGATGACTACAATATAGAAGTAGGATACAGTGATTATAATTTTAATTATGTCTGGGATCAGAATACAAGAACTATAGCGCTTAATAGTTTTCGTTTCCCTGAGCTTGACGGTGAGAAGATTAAAGCCGAGCATCTTGCACTTACAGGAAATAAGGAATATGAACTGTATACTGAGGGAGATATTTCAAATGCACCATACTATGGCACTAAAACAGAACCTAAAGCAGGAATACTGGCCGGTATAGTGGGTGACGGAAACGGCAATCCTCTAAAAAATCAGCCGGCAATATTTGATCACACATTTGGCTGTTATTCCAATTACGTTGAATTTGACAAGCGTCAGGTTGATATAGATAAGCCTATGAATACAATGATGCTTGATAAGGATTGTCTTATGTGCATACCTTGGAATACAAGTGATATAACGCAGGTTTATGATAATGACAAATATATTCATGAAATGCTTGATAAAATAGCGTCATATAATAAACCCACAATCATTCGTTTTGCGGCGGAAATGAACGTAAGTAATCTCGGAGATTCTCCGACAGCATATGTAAAGGCATTTAGGCATGTGGCGGATATCATACATAAGGACTATCCTCAGTTTGATGTTATGTGGTCACCAAATGACATGGGTGCGCTTAACAGACCGATGTCACTTTATTATCCCGGGGATGAATATGTCGATTGGATAGGAGTTTCGAGCTTTTTAAAGAGAGATTTTCTTGGAAACGTGAACACAACAAGAGATGAAGCTATATATTTTAATGTTGGTGATTTTGCATGGACAACAAATTCATTAAAGCCTGTAATAAAATTTATGGAAGAAAATAATATAAATAAGCCTCTCGCGATAAGTGAGGGAGGAGTTATATCATATCTTCCGTATTCGGATGAGGATTTTACTGATTGGGCAGAGCCAAGGCTTAGGGGAATGTATTGGTATGCGGCTATGCGGTATCCGCAGATTAAGCTAATCACTTATTTTAACCATACCACTCCCGGAGAGGTTTATGGTTTTGATATGTCGGATAAGCCGAATTATAAAAATATAATGGATGAAGCAATGTTAAACGGACAGTATCTGCTTGAATATTCCGATAAGCCTGAATTTACATTTGTAAAGGCTTCCGGTCAGAAGATCAATGGAACAAAGCTTCCGCTGTATACATATTCATATCTTCCTGAAGAATATACAAAGTCGGTTTCATATACACTGGATGGAAATAAATTAGCTGAGTTGACAGAGATACCATATAAATATGAGCTTGATACCTCATCGCTTTCAGATGGTACACATCAGCTTATTGTAAGTGTTGACGGTGAAACAACTCATGATACATACGGATATATTTTAACAAAGGCAGGAAACACATTGACTCTACAGTAAAATATATGGGCATAAATTATACGGGAAGTGGTAAAGCATAATGGACTTTATCACTACCCGTTTTTATATTTTAAATATTACAGAAAGAAGACTGCCATAACAAACAGTCTTCTTTCCGCACTACTTATATAACAAGAAAAGAAATTAGCAAATTAAACAAGATAGAGTAATTCAGTATATGTCGGCATGGGCCAGTACTCTTTTGAAACAAGAGTTTCAAGTGTATCTGCCGTTGCTCTGAGAGCTTCCATAGCCGGGATAACGGTATCTTTGTAATACATACCAACACCAAATACATCAAGATCTCCGGGGATTGCTGTCGCAGCCTCAAGCTCATCGATTTTAACCATAAGATCCTCGGTAAGAGCTGTAAGCTTCTGAGCTGTTTCGGTTTCCTTGGGAGCATTAAGACCAATTGCCTTCTTTGATGCGATATCATCGGTTACAAACTTTGTATACTTAAGACACGCCGGCAAAATCTCCTGCTTAGCCATCTCGAGCATTGTGAGCATTTCAAAATGGAGTGTGTTATTATACTCTTCCATCATAATTTCTGTACGAGTCTCTACCTCAACCTTTGAGAAAACGCCCTGCTTTGTAAACAAATCAATTGATTTCTGGCTCTTAAAGTACGGCATTGCATCCGGAGTTGTCTTAAGATTCAAAAGACCTCTTCTTTGTGCCTCTTCAACCCATTCATCGCTGTATCCGTTGCCGTTAAAGATAATTCTGTCGTGCTCCTTAAAGGTCTTTATTGCAAGATCAAGGGCATCCTTGTGTATATTGATGCTGTCCTTGAGGATCTCTGCAAATTCGGTGAGCTCTTCTGCAACGATCGTATTAATAACGATATTGATTCCGCCGATCGACTGTCTTGAGCCGGGAGCACGGAACTCGAATCTATTTCCTGTGAATGCAAACGGTGAGGTTCTGTTTCTGTCTGTCGAATCTCTTTCTATATCAGGAAGTGATTCAACGCCTGTTTCGATAAGCTCACCCTCCGCGTACTTAACGCCTTCGCCTTTTTTAAGCTGCTCGATAACCTCTGCAAGCTGATCTCCTACATATACGGATATGATTGCCGGAGGAGCTTCGTTAGCGCCGAGTCTGTGGTCGTTTCCTGCTGTTGCAACAGAAACTCTGAGAATATCACTGTAATCGTCAACTGCTTTAATAACAGCGGCAAGGAATAAGAGGAACTGTGCATTTTGAGCCGGATTCTTTCCCGGCTTTAAGAGAAGCTCTCCGTCCGATGTTCCGATTGACCAGTTATTATGCTTACCTGAACCGTTTATACCCTCATAAGGTTTTTCATGCAAGAGGCAGTATAAGCCATGATGATCGGCAACCTTCTTAAGGATTTCCATGGTAAGCTGGTTATGGTCTGTTGAAATATTTGTTGTTGAGAAAATCGGAGCGATTTCATGTTGAGCCGGAGCGACTTCATTGTGCTTAGTTTTTGCAAGTACACCGAGCTTCCAAAGCTCTTCGTCAACCTCTTTCATGAAATCGGCAACTCTTTCTTTGATCTGACCAAAATAATGGTCATCCATTTCCTGACCCTTTGCAGGCTTTGCGCCGAACAGAGTTCTTCCTGTAAGAAGAAGATCCTTACGCTTATTTCTAAGCTCTTTATCAACAAGGAAATACTCCTGTTCAGGTCCTACATAGGAAATAACTCTTGACGGATATTTTCCAAACAGGGCAAGAACCTTCTTTGCTGCTTTATTTATTGCCTCTTCGGAGCGGAGAAGCGGAGTTTTCTTGTCAAGAACTTCGCCTGTATACGACATAAACGAAGTCGGGATATAAAGAGAATGATCCTTTATAAAAGCGAAGGAAGTAGGATCCCATGCTGTGTATCCGCGTGCCTCAAATGTAGCTCTGAGACCTCCCGACGGGAATGATGAAGCATCAGGCTCACCCATAACCAGCTCTTTGCCGGAGAACTCCATAATAACGGTTCTGTCGTCTGTAGGCTGAATAAATGAGTCATGCTTTTCAGCTGTAGAGCCTGTCATAGGCTGGAACCAATGAGTATAATGTGTACAGCCATTCTCGATAGCCCAGTCCTTCATAGCGTTTGCAACAACTTCAGCTACGGAAATATCAAGCTTTGTTCCATCGTTGATTGTCTTAAGAAGCGACTTGTAAATATCCTTAGGTAATCTTGCCTTCATAGTCGGCAGATTAAAGACCTTTTCGCCGAATATAGCAGCTACGTTTCCGTTTTCCATAATTAAAACCTCCTGAATCTAACCGCCCTGTATTATAATAAGGGCAGATATTTGTTAGCGAAAGGTAACAATAAGTATTTTATGAAAAAAGGGTATTTTATATTTATAATAAAAATATAAAACACCCTTGTCTTATCATTACCAATATGTCAGCCGCTTTAAAGCAACTGTGTTTCTATTTATTACATTAACTATTATATCACTTTATAAGAATTTGTCAATAGACAAATTGACTAATTTATGGTTAATGTTTTTTTTGCTATTATTGAAATTTAACATTTGATCCGATCATGGGTCAAGATGATGAAGATCTCTTGGGAAGAGAGAAGCCTGACGGATGTTCTCGAGCCCGAGAAGCTTCATTACAAGACGCTCCAGACCTATACCCAAGCCGCCGTGCGGAGGCATTCCATACTTGAATATGTCAATATATGCGCCCAACTCTTCCGGTTCTACATTATATCTTTTGAGCTTTTCAAGCTGCATGCTGTAATCATGTATACGCTGTCCGCCTGTTGTGATTTCAAGACCGCGGAAAAGAAGATCAAAGCTTTCGGCAAGCTTAGGATCGTCAGCGCTGTCCATTGCATAGAACGGACGCTTTGCACTTGGGAATTTTGTTACAAATATAAATTCACTGTTATATTTATCCTTTGCATATTCGCAAAGACGGACCTCATCTGTGGGATCCAAGTCAAATTGGTTGTGAGCTTTTCCGAGGATATCAAGAGCCTCAAAAAATGTTACAGCTGGAATTTCCTCTATAACAGGAAGCTTTGCGCCAAGTATATCAAGCTCATTTTTATAATGCTCGCTTACATATTTTATAACATATTTAAGCATAGCTGTTTCCATCTGCATAACGTCCGTCATATCGCGGATAAAGCCCATTTCAAAATCAAGACCGATATATTCGTTTAAATGTCTTGTAGAATTATGCTTTTCCGCGCGGTATACAGGCGCTATTTCAAACACCCTGTCAAAAAAAGCTACACAGGTCTGCTTATAAAATTGAGGTGACTGTGCAAGAGTTGCTTCTTGACCGAAATATTTAAGCTTAAATATATTCGCTCCTCCTTCTGCTCCAGCTGAACAGATCTTAGGGGTATGAATCTCTGTAAAGTTTTGGGAAAGCATAAATTCACGAAAGCCGGAAACAACGCCTTCTGAAACTTTAAAAACTGCCCTGACATGCGGGTGGCGCAATGCCACGCTTCTGTATTTGAGATTTGTTTCGAGCGAGCATCCAAGCTCTCTGTCCGAAACCTTGAGCGGATATTCGGCAGCGGGAGAGGAGAGGATATCCAATGATTTCAGCGTGATTTCGTAGCCGTATACAGCACGCTTCTCCTCTTTAATGCTGCCTGTGATTTTTACATACGTTCCGACTGTCAGATCATCAATATTAGATTCACATGTATCCGGAGAATAAACTGATTGAAAAATATATCTTCCAGTTCTTAGAATAACAAATGTAAACCCGCTCATTTTACGGAGCTTGTGTACACAAGCGCAAAATGTTATATCAGATCCGACGGAAGCTTCTATATCTGAAAGAGTAATCTCACTGATTAGCTCCTGTCCGGTAATTTCCTGCATAATAATTGATTCCTTTCATTATTTTATGATATTTTTTTCGTAAGTATGTCTTTTACTATTTTAGGATTAGCGCTTTTTCCGGCTTCTTTGAGTACCTGACCCATGAGGAATCCGAAAAGCTTCTGATTTCCGGCTTTATAACGCTCTACACTGTCAGCATTTTCGGAAAGGACCTTATCAATAATCTCTTCAAGTCCGGATGCATCATTATCCATTATAAAACCGTGTGTCTTAGCAATTTCCTCGGGCTTTCCTCCGTCTTTAAACATAATTGCAAGGATATCCTTGGCGGATTTTTTACTTATAACAGACTCTTCAGAAAGCTTTACAAGCTCCGCAATATCATCCGGGGTGAATCTTACATCAGAGATAGTAAGTCCGCTGTCATTTAGAAGATGATTTACCTCAACGAGCATCATGTTTGAGATCTGTTTATAATTGTTATATGACTTTATGGCAGCATCATAAAAATCACTGAATTCTTTAGATGAGATTATAAGCTCTGCCTCATCCGGGGTAAGCTTGTAATCTTCGGTATAGCGTTTGTAACGGGAATGCGGCAGCTCCGGAATCTCGGCTTTTATTTCAGCAAGCTCAGCATCGGTTATATAAACCGGCGGAATATCAGGTTCAGGGAAGTAGCGGTAATCATGAGCTTCTTCCTTTGAGCGAAGTGCCTTTGTATCATCGTGATTTTCGTTATAGCGTCTGGTTTCCTGAATTACCTTGCCGCCCTTGTCAAGAATGTCACTTTGGCGTTGAATTTCATAATTTATAGCTCTTTCAATAGATTTAACCGAATTCAAATTTTTAAGCTCTGCACGGGTACCGAATTCGTTGGAGCCGTACGGCATAAGAGAAATATTAACATCTACACGAAGCGAGCCCTGCTCCATTTTAGCGTCGCATACTCCCGCGTATTTAAGTCTTAGCGCAATTTTTTCAACAAAATCCTGAACTTGCTCAACAGAACGGAAATCAGGCTCCGTTACGATTTCAATAAGAGGAACTCCGCAGCGGTTGTAATCGGCAAGAGAAATTCCCTCGTAATCATCATGCACAAGCTTTCCGGCGTCTTCCTCAATATGAATACGATTTATGCGTATATCAGTGCCGTCCGATACCGTAATATGTCCGTTCGAGCATATGGGGTATTCAAACTGGGTTATTTGATATGCTTTTGGAAGGTCGGGATAAAAGTAGTTTTTTCTGTCGAAAGCGCTGTAGTTATTTACAGTGCAGTCTGTTGCAAATCCGGCTTTTGCAGCGAGTCTTACTGCTCCTTGATTGAGTACGGGAAGAGTTCCCGGCATACCTGAGCAACGAGGGCACACTCTTGTATTTTCACTTCCGCCAAATTCGTTTTGGCAGCCGCAGAATACCTTTGAATCGGTAAGCAGCTCACAATGTATTTCAAGTCCTATGACCGGCTGGTATCTCATAAAGCTGCCTCCTTTCTTTCAAAATCTTGTTCAAATCTGTCGCATACAGCGATGATTGTTTTCTCGTCAAATGCTTTTCCTATAATGCTCATTCCGATCGGCATACCGACAGAATCATATCCGCAGGTTGTGCTTATCGCGGGAAGTCCCGCTATATTAACCGTTACTGTGCATATATCGGCGGTATACATTTTTACAGGATCGCTTTCCTGTTCGCCTATTTTATATGCGGTTGACGGGGCTGTAGGAGTCAGGATTACATCACATTTTTCGAATATATCCGAATATTCCTTCTTTATCTGTGTACGTATTCTTCTTGCGTTGTTATAGTACGCGTCATAATATCCGGAGCAAAGTGCATAGTTTCCGAGCATGATACGACGTTTTACTTCATTGCCGAAGCCTTCTGCTCTGGTATTTTTAATAAGCTCATTAAAATCATCAACCATTTCCGAACGGTAGCCGTATTTAATACCATCAAAACGCGATAGGTTGGAGGCCGCTTCGGCTGATGAAATGAGATAGTATGCAGAAACTGCATATTCCAAGGACGGAAGAGAGCATTCGATAATTTCACAGCCCAAGGCTTTGTAGTAGTCGCAGGCTTTTAGAACAGCTTTTCTTACGTCATCTGAAGTATTTTCTAAAAATTCTTTTGGAACACCTATTTTTAATCCCTTTAAATCCATGCCGCAAAGTGCAGTATAATTGCCTTCTGATTTTTTGGATGATGTTGCATCGTTTTTATCAAAGCCATAAATTCTGTTTAAAACATATCCGGCGTCAAATGCGGAATTTGCTACTACTCCTATCTGATCCAGGGATGAAGCAAACGCAATAAGTCCCCACCTTGAAACTGTTCCATATGTCGGTTTCAAACCTGTAACGCCGCAGAATGCAGCAGGCTGTCTTACAGAACCTCCGGTGTCCGAGCCGAGAGCTGCCGCGCAAAGACCGGCAGCGACAGATGCAGCCGCTCCTCCGGATGAGCCTCCGGTCACTCTTGAAGTATCATATGGGTTTTTTGGACCCCCAAAATATGAAGTTTGTGATGAGCCTCCCATAGCGAATTCGTCCATATTTGTTTTACCGAGCATTACGCAATTATCAGCCTTTAGCTTTTCAATTACGTAAGCGTCATAGAACGGAACAAAATCCTCCAGCATTTTAGATGCGCAGGTAGTGCGTATTCCTGAAGTACAGATATTGTCCTTTATGGAGACAGGTATGCCTGTTAAAGGCTGAGCTTTTCCGGAGTCAATTATTTTTTGAGCTTCCGCAGCGGTTTTCAGCGCATCTTCTTCGCATACAGTTATATAGGAATTTATTTTTTTATCAATATTTTTTATTTTATTAATATATTCTTTTGTCAGTTCGCAGGCACTTATTTGTTTTGAGTCAAGAGCTCGGCGCATTTCTTTTAAGCTCATTTTAAATACCTCCGTTATACTACCTTTGGAACAACAAAGCTGTTGTTTTTAATGATTTTTGCATTTTTTGTAATTTTTTTCGGACCGGAGGAAGGATTATGATTATCATTCCTCAGATCCCTGTAATCTACTGCATCAAGTGCATATGGGTTGACTGAGGGATCGAATTCACAGACCTTATCCATGAGTGCGATGATATCGGTCATGTCAGCAGTCATTTTATTAAGTTCGTCATCAGTAAAATTAAGCTTTGACAGCTCTGCAAGATGACGTGTCATTTTTGAATCGAACATAATGATATATCTCCTTATTTGAGCATTTACAGAAAAAAGGAGCTGTATATTATTTCGAACACCAAAATAATATACAGCTCCCTTGCTGTGTATCTAAATATAACACACTTTAGCATTTTTTGCAATACTCATAAGGCATTTTTGTTGAATTTTACTTGTTTTTTTATAGAAAAAATATTCGAATTATTACTATTGTCTAACTTTTTGATGTAAAATTAAGAACAGAAAAGGGAAAACAATGAATATCTTTGATTGAATGTGGCTAAGATTTAGTAAAGAAATTCGGAAGTGATTACAATTTTTATTGACTTTTTCTAAATTATATGTTATCATAGATATATCAATTATAGAAAGGTGTGATTTATTACATGGAATCCGACGCGGATAGCGATAATGAAACAAACATGAATAATATGGCTGTTCCATGTAGTGTTATGTATATTTAAAGGTATAGTCTGCTCTGATTCGAGAGTTAGGCTATACCTTTTTGTGCAAGTAATACTATAAATAAACGACATATTATTTTTGGAGGAAAATTATGCTACAATCAATAATACTATTAGTAATTCTTATTTTTCTAAACGCAACGTTTGCAAGTGCGGAGATTGCCGTTATCTCAATGAATTCGGCGAAACTGCGCAAAATGACATCTGAAGGAGATGTTAGGGCGAAAAAGCTCTCGTATCTTACACAGCAGCCTGCACGTTTTCTGGCGACTATACAGGTGGCAATAACTTTAGCGGGATTATTGCAGAGTGCTTTTGCTGCGGATAATTTTGCGGATCCGTTGGTTGCTGTTCTGGTTAATGCCGGTGTTCCGATATCACAAAGCATTTTAAGAAATGTATCTATTATAATAATAACTCTTATACTTGCTTATTTTAATCTTGTGTTCGGCGAACTTGTGCCTAAGCGTTTGGCTATGAAGAAAACGGATTCGATGGCTCTTGGAATGGCACGTATGTTGTACGCTGTTTCAAAGGTATGTAAACCTGTTGTATGGCTGCTCACTGTTTCAACAAACGGAATATTAAAAATGTTCGGTATGAATCCTGAGGAAGAGGATGATAAGGTTACAGAGGAAGAGATAAGAATGATGCTTCTTGAGGGTAACGAACAGGGTACCATTCAGGAGGAAGAAAATAATATTATTCAGAATGTATTTGAATTTGATGATATTTCCGTTGAAGAAATATGCACTCATAGACGCGATGTAGTTATATTAGATATAGATGACAGTGATAAAGAATGGGAAGAAACTATATTTGAAAACAGACACACGTTTTATCCAATTTGCGGAAGGGATTCAGAGGATATCATAGGAATTCTGGACACAAGGGATTACTTTAGATTGTCGGACAAAAGCAAGAAAAATCTTATGGACAAGGCTGTTGATCAGCCGATGTTTGTGCCTGAAACAATGAGAGCTAACCGTTTGTTTAGAAAAATGAAGGAAAGCAGAAGTTATTTTGCTGTTATTCTGGATGAGTACGGCGCATTGTCGGGAATTATTACTTTACATGATTTGCTTGAGGCTCTTGTAGGAGAGTTAAATGAGGAAGAGGATCCTGTAAAGGTTGAGGATATAAGAAAACTTAATGATGATACATGGAAGATACAAGGTTGTGCAGCTTTGGAAGACGTAGCGGAGGAGCTTGACATTGAATTGCCTGTGGATGAATATGATACATTCAGCGGATATATATGCGGAGTTATTGGAAGAGTGCCGGATGACGATGAGCGTTTCCAATGTAAAAACGACTTGTTGGATATGGAAATACATTATGTAAAAAATCACATTATAGGCGATGTTACGGTAAAGGTTAAGCAGAAGCAGGAGACAGCATGATTTTATGTATAAATTTTGATATATACATAAAAAATCATTGTGCATTTCATGATAATTTGATATCATATTAAAAAGTAAATCAGAATATATAGATGATTGCCTAAAGCCGAAGAGAGGAAACTTCTCTTTTCGGCTTTTTTGCAATATAATATAGTTATAATAAAGTTTATGATGAAAATTTGAAATACTTGACAGAGTTTATAACAGGTGATATAATATATATGGTTTGTTTTAATTTGTCATAAAAGTATATTGTTGCAGTAAAAAATCATATAATACTTGATTTTTATAGTAAAAAACGGTATAATAAGTTATAATAGTAAGCAGTATAATTATAATAATGAAAGGATAATAAGTTATATGGATAATACGCGTATGGCGCAGCTTTTATTTAAAAACATAGAAAAAACACCTGAGGATTATGAAAAATTATATCCGGAAAGAAAGCTTTCTGAGGGAGCAAAGGTGACGCGTTTTGCTCCGAGTCCGACAGGTTTTCTGCATATAGGAAGTCTTTTTGCGGCATTTGTATCTCAAAGAGCTGCAAAAGCTACGGACGGTATTTTTTATCTTAGAATAGAGGATACAGATAAAAAGCGTGAGGTTGAAAACGGAGTAACCGGTATTGTGACGGGATTAAATGAGTTTGGGATCGTTCCTGACGAGGGGATGCTGAATGAAACGGATGAAAAAGGCTCGTATGGTCCATATATACAATCAAAGCGCACATCTATTTATCAGTCCTATGTAAAATCTCTTGTTGAGCAGGGAATGGCTTACCCTTGCTTTATGACCGAGGAGGAAATTGCCGCAGTAAGAGAAAAGCAGGAGAAGGAGAAAAAGCTTCCCGGTATTTATGGCGAATTTGCAAAATACCGCGATATTACAGTTGAAGAAGCACAGCGGCGTATTGAAAACGGAGAGGAATATGTTGTAAGACTGAAATCGCCCGGCAAGCCTGATGGCAAGGTATCATTTAAAGATGGAGTGAAAGGCAAAATAGAAATGCCTGAAAATATACTTGATATAGTTTTGTTGAAAAAGGATGGAACACCGACATATCATTTTGCGCATGCTGTCGATGATCATCTTATGCACACAACTGATGTAACCAGAGGCGACGAGTGGATATCGTCAACTCCAATACATCTTCAGCTTTTTAGAGTGTTAGGGTTTAAAGCTCCTAAATATTCGCATATTTCTCCTATTATGAAGGAAGATTCGGAAACAGGAGGAAAACGCAAGCTTTCAAAAAGAAAAGATCCGGAGGCTGCTGTGTCTTTTTATAGCGAAGCGGGATATCCTAAAGAGGCGGTACTTGAATATCTTATGACAATAGCAAATTCAAATTATGAAGATTGGAAGATAGCAAATCCGACTTTAAAGCTTGATGAATTTAAATTTACATTTGGGAAAATGAGTAAGGCGGGCGCTTTATTCGATTTATTAAAGTTAAATGATATTTCAAAAAATTATATCAGTATTCTTAGCGCTGAGAAAGTTTTTGATAAAACAATAAAGTGGTCGGAAGAATATGATAAGGAGTTATATTCAATTCTCAGTGATGACGAGGATTATGCAAAATCAATATTTGCCATCGAGAGAGGAAATGCAAAGCCTCGTAAAGATATAGCAAAATGGAGCGATGTAAAGGATTACATAGCGTATTTCTATCATGAGATGTGGGACAGAAAACGTGATCTGCCTGACAATCTAAGCAATGGAGATATGCTTGATATTCTTGAAAGCTATAAAGATGTCTATGATGCGGACGGTTCGGCGGAGGAATGGTTCCCTGCGCTCAGAACAATGGCAGAATCGATGGGATATGCAAAAACACCGAAGCTTTATAAAAAAACACCGGAGCTTTTCAAAGGACATGTCGGAGATGTTGCAGGAGTAATAAGAGCCGCTGTAACAGGAAGGAGAAATACTCCGGATTTATATGAAATAATGCAGATTCTTGGAGCAGACGAGGTTATAAAAAGAATAGACGAAACAATAGAAATGTTGAGAGGTATGGATTAATGGCTGATGAATACGTAAGCAAAAACTTTATTGAAGAGGCTGTAGAAAATGATTTAGAAAACGGACGCTTTGACCATGTCCAGACAAGGTTTCCTCCGGAACCTAACGGGTATCTTCATATTGGACATGCTAAAGCTATAAGCATTGATTTTGGAATAGCAAAGAAGTATAACGGCATATGCAATCTGCGTCTTGATGATACAAATCCGACAAAGGAAGATACAGAATATGTTGATGCTATAGAAGAAGATATAAAATGGCTAGGTTTTAATTGGGATAAGGTATTATATGCGTCAGATTATTTTGATGATATATATAGAGCAGCGATTACGCTTATAAAAAAGGGTAAGGCATATGTTTGCGATTTATCGGCTGACGAAATACGCGAGTATAGGGGAACTCTTACAGAGCCGGGAAAAAACAGCCCGTATCGTGACAGAAGCATAGAGGAAAATCTTGATTTGTTTGAAAGAATGACAAAGGGTGAATTTGAGGACGGATCAAAGGTTTTAAGGGCTAAAATAGATATGTCATCCCCGAATCTTAACATGAGAGATCCGGTAATATATAGAATATTAAGAGCACATCATCATCGTACGGGTGATAAGTGGATAGTGTATCCTATGTATGATTTTGCTCATCCGATTTCCGATACTGTAGAAGGTGTAACGCATTCATTATGCTCGCTGGAGTTTGAAGATCACAGACCTCTGTATGATTGGGTACTTCGCGAGGTCGGATTCGAAAAGCCGTCGAGACAGATTGAATTTGCGAGAATGAATCTTAATTATACTCTTACATCGAAACGCCGTTGTTTAAAGCTTGTTAAGAACGGTATAGTATCCGGTTGGGATGATCCGAGAATGTCAACTCTTTGCGGCATGCGCCGGAGAGGATATACTCCGGAGGCTATACGCG
This sequence comes from uncultured bacterium, assembly GCA_905215805.1. GTDB lineage: Bacteria > Bacillota > Clostridia > UBA1381 > UBA1381 > UMGS1958. The sequence goes on from CAJMRL010000004.1 coordinate 115,309, forward strand.
ATTTTTGTGAGAGAATAGGCGTATCAAAGGCATATAGCGTTATTGATTTTGCAATGCTGGAAGCTTGCGTCAGAGAGGATCTCAACAAGCGTGCACCGAGAGCTATGGCGGTCCTTGATCCTATAAAGCTTATTGTGGACAATTATCCTGAAGACATGGTTGAAACCTTTGATGTTGAGGTGAATCCGGAAGATCCTTCTATGGGAACACGTAAGGTGGAGTTTTCAAAGTATCTTTATATAGAAAAAGAAGATTTCCGTGAAGAGGCGCCTAACAAATATAAGAGGATGGTTCCCGGTAGGGAAATACGTCTTAAGGGTGCATATTATGTGACGGCTACAGGCTGTGAAAAGGATGCGGATGGCAATATTACAGCTGTCCATTGTGAATATGCTCAGGATTCGCGCGGAGGAGATACGGAAGATAAAAGAAAGGTAAAGGGAACTATTCATTTCGTAAGTGCAGCTCATGCTGTTGACGCGGAGGTAAGACTTTACGACAGACTGTTCAATGTATCGAATCCATCCGATGAAACAGGAGTGGATGATTTTACAGACAATCTTAATCCAAACAGCATGATAGTAATGAATAACGCAAAAATAGAGAGCGGAATACGCGGCGCTAAGGTGGGAGATAAATTCCAGTTTATGCGTCAGGGATATTTTTGCGTGGACAAGGATTCAACCGCTGATAAGCTGGTATTTAACAGAACAGTGGGATTGAAGGATTCCTGGAGTAAAATTAATAAATAAGGAGAGTTTAGAAATGGAATATACAGAATTTTTTGCAGACAGAGTAAAGCCTATGAAAGGCTCTGCAATAAGAGAAATGTTCAAGAGAATGGCAGACCCGGAGATTATATCTCTTGCAGGAGGAAATCCTGCTTCTGAGCTTTTCCCGGGTGAGGAGCTTTCAAAAATTGCCGGAAAAATATTAATGACAAATCCAACGCTGGCATTGCAGTACGGAACAACAGACGGATATCCGAAAATGAAGGAGTGTGCAAAGCAGCGTGCAGATAAAGTCAACGCATATAAGGATGGAGACGGTATAATTATAACGACTGGAGCAAATCAGGGAATAGATTTAACGGCAAAGGCGCTTTTAAATAAAGGAGATAAGGTAATAGTTGAAAGCCCGAGCTTTATAGGAAGTCTTAATGCGTTTAGAACATATGAGTGTCAGCTTGTGGGAGTTGATGTTGACAGCAACGGAATGAATATGGATAAGCTGGAGGAAGCTTTAAAAAATAATGATAATGTAAAGATGATTTATACTATTCCAACATTCCAGAATCCTACAGGAACAACAATGACATTTGAGAAAAGAAAGACTATGCTTGAGCTTGCTAAAAAGTATAACGTTCTTATTCTTGAAGATAATCCATATGGAGATCTGCGCTTTGCCGGAGAGGACGTGCCTACGATAAAATCACTTGATACGGAAGGAAGAGTAATTTATGCAGGCTCATTCTCAAAAATACTTTCTCCCGGTATGCGTTTGGGATATATCGTAGCGGCTGAGGCTTTGCTTGAAAAGATAGAGATTCTTAAGCAGGTAAATGATGTGCATACTCCTATGATCACGCAGCTTATGTGTGTTGAATTCATGAAGAAATATAATATAGATGACTATATTGAAAAGAACAGGGAGCTTTACGGAAAAAAATGCAAAGTGATGCTTGATGCTATGGAAAAGTATTTCCCGCAGGGTAAGGTGGAATGGACTGTACCGGAAGGCGGAATATTTATATGGTGTAAGTGTCCTACTATAACCGATATAACTCCAATAGTTGATAAATGCCTTGAAAAGAAAGTTGCAATCGTACCTGGTTCAAATTTTGCTGTTGATAATAAGGTGCCGAATAATCAATTCAGACTTAATTTTTCATCGGCAACACCGGAAAAGCTTGAGGAGGGAATAAGACGCTTAGGCGAGGTCCTTACAGAAAACCTGTAATTTTGGACTGTTATCATAGATGTAATTATATTAGTTAGGAATGAATTGGAATGGATGATAAAAAAATAATATTCAGCGGGGTACAGCCGTCGGGCAACCTTACTCTCGGCAACTATCTTGGAGCAATCAAAAATTGGGTCGATATTCAGCACGATTACCATTGTATTTATGCAATGATGGATCTGCATACAATAACAGTGCGTCAAAATCCGGCTGATGTTCGCCGCAGAACACTTGAGGTATTGGCTTTATACCTTGCGTGCGGAATTGATCCTGAAGAAACAATACTTTTTGTACAGTCGCATAATCCTGCGCATGCGGAGCTAAGCTGGGTTTTGAGCTGCTATACTTATATGGGTGAGCTTCAGAGAATGACACAGTTTAAGGATAAATCAGCCCGTCATGCCGAAAATATTAATGCAGGATTATTTACATATCCGGTTCTGATGGCAGCGGATATTTTACTGTATCAGGCTGATTATGTGCCGGTGGGAAAGGATCAGATGCAGCATATCGAGATATGCCGTGACATTGCTCAAAGATTTAATGCGCTTTATGGAGATGTGTTTAAGATTCCGGAAGGAATGCTTTCCAAGTCCGGAGCGAAAATTATGAGCCTTCAAGATCCTACAAAGAAAATGTCGAAATCAGATGAAAATCCTAAAGCTTATATTTCAATGATGGATGATATGAATGTAATAGCTAAGAAAATAAGAAGTGCTGTTACAGACAGCGAGGGTATCATAGAGTATCGTGAAAATGATGAAACTAAGGCGGGAATAAATAATTTGCTGAGCATAATGTCAACTGTAACAGGCAGAAGTATTGATTCGATAGTTCTTGACTATCAGGGCAAGGGCTATGGAGATTTTAAAAATGATGTTGCAGAGGCGGTTGTTGAATGTATAAGACCTATACGTGCGGAATTTGATAGGATCATTGCTGATAAACAATATCTTGTAGATATATATACAAAAGGCGCCGAACAGGCTCAGGGGATAGCTAACCGCACACTTAAAAAAGTATATAAGAAGGTTGGCTTTGTAATAAAATAAGGAGGAGCGTTATGTCAACACAACAGACGTTATACCTAATATTTGCATTTGTGATCTCGTTTGTATTCACATTTGCAACCACGCCTTTAGTAAGACGATTAGCGTTTAAAATAGGAGCTATAGACGTTCCTAAGGATAAGAGAAGAGTTCACAAAAAACCTACTCCCAGAATAGGTGGAATAGCGATGGTATTTGGCTTTTCAGTGGCGGTTCTGTGTTTTTCGGAGCCGTCAAGGCAAACGCTGGGGCTTATGCTGGGATTGGCGATTATTTTTGTGATGGGAATTATTGACGACTGCAAGGATCTTAATGCTAAATTAAAATTTGTTGTTCAGATAATTGCCGCGTTGGTTGTAATATTTGTAGGCAATATTAAAATTGATGTTTTCACAAACCCGAATATTTTCAGCGATAATCCATATTGGATTTTACCTGATTGGCTCTCTATTGCTTTGACGGTGCTTTGGATAGTATTTATTACAAATGCGGTAAATTTTATAGACGGATTGGATGGACTTGCTGCCGGAGTAAGTGCAATAATGTCTGTTTCATTGGTGTTTATAGCGGTACGTTCTGGAGAATATGCAACTGCTGTTATGGGTATTGCACTAATGGGATCATGCTTTGGTTTTTTACCGTTTAATTTTAATCCTGCAAAAATCTTTATGGGTGATTCGGGATCTACCTTTTTAGGGTTTATGCTTGCAACGCTTTCGATTCAGGGAGTGTTCAAGAGCTATGCGGTCATCTCATTTGCCGTACCGCTGCTAATTTTGGGACTTCCGCTTTTCGATGCCAGCTTTGCTATGATAAGAAGAATTTTTTCGGGACAAAGTCCTATGAAGGCGGATAGAGGACACCTTCATCATCGTCTTATAGATATGGGTTTTTCTCAGAAGCAGACTGTATTTATATTGTATGCAATAAGCGGAGTATTGGGAATTGCAGCTGTGTTACTTGCAGAAAGCGGATTCCTTAGAGCATTGCTGCTGTTAATATGCGTATTGATATTCTTGTTTATAGGATCTTTTTTGGGGAAAAATAGTTATGTACATTCTCATCATCATATAGATGAGAGAGATAAAACAAATGATATAGATGATATTGAACCGGACGATATTGATAAAGGTTCAAATAAATAAAATTAATCGGATAGTTTACTTTTAGGGGGGTGATTTTATCGAAACTGCAGTGAAAGAAGTCGATCGTCTTTTAAAGGATAAAAAGTATACCGAGGTAAAGGCATTTATTGAGGAAAAAAATCCTGCCGACATAGCAGCTATCATTGATGAGATTTTCGGCGATGATTTTGAGCATGAAAAGGAGTTTTTGATTTTATTCCGCTTGCTTCCGAAGGATACCGCTGCTGAAGTGTTTACGTATATGCACACGGATATGCAGGAGCACTTAATAGAGGCTTTTTCGGATGCGGAGCTTCGGGATATCCTTTCTCAGTCCTTTATAGATGACACGGTTGATATAATTGAAGAAATGCCGGCAAATGTAGTATCAAGGATTTTAAAGAATTCATCGACAGGCGCCCGTAAGGCAATAAATGAAATTCTCAGATATCCGCATGACAGCGCCGGAAGCATAATGACAATTGAATATGTCAGTCTTCATAAGGATATGACTGTTAAAGAAGCTTTTGATAAAATTCGCCGAGTAGGGGTAAATAAAGAAACGATATATACCTGTTATGTCACAGAAAACCGCAGGCTCATAGGAATTGTTACCGTAAAAGATCTTTTTATGTCAGAAGAAGATGATAAGATAAATGACATAATGGAAACGAATATTATCAGTGTTGATACCAGGGTCGATAAAGAAGACGTTGCGAGAATGTTTAGGAAATATGATTTTCTTGCGATACCTGTTGTTGACAGCGGAAACAGGCTTGTCGGCATTGTTACGTTTGACGATGCTATGGATGTCATAAATGAAGAAAATACCGAGGATTTTTCAAAGATGGCTGCTGTAACGCCAAATGATGAATCTTATTTTAAGACTGGTATTTTTAAGCATGCCATGCACCGTATAGGATGGCTTTGCATATTAATGATTTCTGCTACAATTACCGGAATTCTTACGGATAGATATAATAATGTTTTTATCACAGTTCCAATATTAGTATCGTTTATGCCAATGATTATGGATACGGGAGGTAATTGCGGATCTCAAAGCTCGGTGTTGATCATAAGAGGACTTGCTTTGGACGAAATTGAATTTAAAGACTTTTTTAAGGTTGTATTTAAAGAGTTTCGTATCGCCATAATGGTAAGCGCTGTTTTGGCGGGGGTTAACGGTCTGCGAATATATCTTATGTATGGACATGATATATTGCTTTCCGCGGCGGTATCTATATCAATAATTTTTACGGTCATTTTTTCTAAGCTGATAGGTTCATCTTTGCCGATGCTTGCGAAAAAATGCGGTCTTGACCCGGCTATTATGGCAACGCCGCTTATTTCTACGATTGTAGATTGCTGCTCATTGTTTATTTATTTTAATGTTGCAATGAAAATGCTTAATATATAGTATAAATTAAAAAGGAGAGTATCTATGCAGGAAAGAGCTATTACAGATCTTGCGAATAAATGGATAGAAGAGGAAATAAATGTTCCTTATTTTAAATCAATTAAAAATAAAGTAAAAACAGCAGTTAATATTGAATCATTATCTGATGAAATGATGCTTTTTCTGGCGTATGGTATGGATTTGGATGATAAGTTATTGTCGGAGGTTGAGCAAAAATACAAAATGACGAAGGAGGATCTGCATACTGCTCTTATTGTAAGATTAAAGGCGGCATTGAGAGATGCAAAACAATATGCGGAGTCACATGATAACTGTGATAAAATTAATAAGCTTATAGATGATTTGCAGAATAAGGGGCTTGACGGACGTTCATGTGAACTTTGGATAGCTGAAGTAAGGAGCAGCATAAGCTGATTTATAAAAGCTTAATTTGTGACTGACGGATCATAATCAGACAAGAAAATTATGCCGGTGGTAATAGGAATGTATGTTGCAAAATTTATAAACGTGCATCTATTATCACCGGTATTTTATTTAGTCCGGCATTTAAATAACAGTTTTCAGTGTTTTTATTGACAAAACAGTAAATAGATGCTATAATTATGTTAGCATACTATAAATTGCGAAGGAATGATACACTTGAAAAAAGCACATAAATGTATTCTTTTAAAAAAAGAAGAGATTGCAAATGGAATATTTGATTTTACAGTGGAATCAAATGAAATTGCAAAGGAAGCGCAATGCGGTCAATTTTTGCATATAGACTGCGGTTCAAAAACTTTTTTAAGACGACCTATAAGTATATGTGATGTTAATGATAATAAGGTACGGTTCATATTTCAAGTAAAGGGGGAGGGAACAAAAGAACTTTCTCAAATGAATCCCGGAGATGTGATAGATATAATGGGACCGCTTGGACATGGCTATGAAATTATAGGAAATAAACCTGTAATTATAGGCGGCGGTATAGGCGTTTTTCCGTTGCTTATGCTGGCAAAAAGAACAAAGGCAGATGTGTTCCTCGGTTTTAGAGATAAGTCACTTGTAGTACTTGAGGATGAATTCAAAAATTGTGCGAAATCAGTTACGGTAGGAACTGATAACGGAACATATGGATATAAAGGATATGTAGCGTCTGCTATGGAGGAATACCTTAATAAAAATGAATGTGATATGATTTATTGCTGCGGACCTACACCAATGCTTAAAGCCGTAAAAAATATTGCGGAAAGCTTAGGAATAAAATGCCAGCTTTCACTTGAACAAAGAATGGGCTGCGGTATAGGCGCTTGTCTTGTATGTACATGTGAAACAGTACATGAGGGTACGGATAGATATATGCGTGTATGTAAAAACGGTCCGGTATTTTATTCTACGGAGGTGACTCTGAATGATTGATACAAGAATAAATTTCTGTGGGGTAGAATTTAAAAATCCGATTGTTACGGCTTCAGGAACGTTTGGATTTGGAGAAGAATATAATGAATATGTTTCGTTAAATGAATATGGCGGATTTAGCGCTAAAGGCTTGACAAGACGGCCGAGAGAAGGAAACAGACCTCCGAGAATTGCTGAAACTCCTTATGGAATATTGAACAGCGTGGGGCTGCAAAATCCAGGCGTTGAATATTTTTCATCGCATATAATGCCTGAGATTGCGAAAAAATATGATACAAATGTTATAGCGAATATGTCGGGAAATACGGTTGAAGAATACTGTGAGATGGCGCAGATCTTGTCCGAAACAGATGTAGCGCTTATTGAAATGAATATATCATGCCCAAATGTAAAGCATGGCGGCATGACTTTTGGAACAGATCCGGATACGGTATATGAGCTTACAAAGAAGGTAAAGACATATTGCAAAAAGCCATTGGTTGTAAAGCTGTCTCCGAATGTAACATCGATAACCGATATAGCAAAAGCAGCTGAGCAGGGAGGAGCGGATGCGCTCTCATTAATAAATACATTGTTGGGAATGAAAATAGATATTCATACCAAAAGACCTGTTTTGGCAAATAATATGGGCGGTTTATCGGGTCCTGCCGTAAAGCCGGTAGCGGTAAGAATGGTATATCAGGTACATCAGGCAGTAGATTTGCCTATTATAGGTATGGGCGGAGTCATGAATGGTGAAGATGTAATTGAGTTTATGCTTGCAGGAGCTTCGCTTGTCGCTTTAGGAACAGGATTATTTATAAAACCAGATATGATTCTGGACGTAAAGCAGTATTTAGAAGAATATATGAATAAGAATAATATAACAAATATAAATGATATTATCGGAGCAGTTGAGCTGAACTGATGATAGAATTATAGTATTGTTTTATTATATTATTAAGGAAAGGATTTATTTAAGATGGAAGAAAATACAGAAGCATTGGAAATAGTCGAGCTTGAAGACAGCGAGGGCGGAACAATAAAATGTATTGCTCTCGGCACATTTGATTTTAAGGATCATATGTATTGTGCATTTGTAGAGGTTGATGATGCAGGAGTAGAAAGTGATGATGTAATTATTCTCAGAGCATCATTTGTAGATGAAACAAAGGAAATGTTGGATTTAGCCCCTGTGGAAGATGATGCAGAGCTTGAAGCGGCATATAATGAGTTTTTAAAGCTTTCAGGAGCAGAGGGCTAATCAGTTAAAAATATTTAGGCGCTGCCGAAGAATATCTATTCTTAAGTGGCGTCTATTTATATGTGCATTTATTATAAGTATAATTACTACTCAAAATATTAATGGGAGAATAGTTATGGGAAAAAATAAATCTGAGATAAATATGTGCAGCGGAGCACTGCTTCCAGCTATACTGCGCTTTGCACTGCCCCTTATGGCTTCAAGTATATTGCAGCTAATATTTAATGCTACTGATATAATTGTGGTAGGACGTTTTGCGGGAGAAAATTCTTTGGCGGCGGTAGGGTCGAATACATCGCTTATTAACCTTATGACCAATCTTTTTCTTGGTCTTGCTACGGGTACAAATGTTTTGGTTGCGCAATATATAGGAGCAGGAAATAGGGTAGGATTAAAGAGAACTATACATACTTCGCTTATACTTGGAGTTATAAGCGGTCTTATGCTTACAGTATTAGGGCTGCTATTTGCAGGTCAGATACTTAAGCTTATGAGTACACCTGCGGAAATAATAAATTTATCAGCTCTGTATTTAAGAGTATATTTTATCGGAATGCCTGCTATGATGGTATACAACTTTGGAAGTGCCATAATGAGAGCAAAAGGCGATACCAAAAGGCCTTTGTATTATCTTTCTGCCGGAGGCGTTTTAAATGTAATATTAGACCTTGTTTTTGTTATTATTTTTAAAATGGATGTATTAGGCGTAGCTATTGCAACTGTGGTATCACAATTTGTATCCGCTACACTTATACTTAGATCTCTAATGCATGAAAAAGATGCTTTTCGAGTAAAGGTAAAAGATCTTAAACTTAATGGAGCAACGGTAAAACAAATACTCTGTATAGGAATTCCTGCTGGTATTCAGGGGGTTGTATTTTCATTATCAAATGTTGTTATACAATCGTCCATTAATTCATTTGGTGCAACGGTTATGGCAGGAAGTGCCGCAGCAGCAAATCTTGAAGGATTTGTATGGGTAGCGATGAATGCGTTTAACCAAGCGGCATTAACATTTACAGGACAAAATGTGGGCGCCGGCAAATATTCTCGAATAAATAAAATTATGATCACAACAGAGTCATGTGAGGTCTTTACAGGGTTAATATTGGGAGTTGCTATATACATGCTCTATAAACCGCTTCTTGGCATATATTCAAATGTACCGGAGGTAATTGCTGAAGGACATTTAAGATTAAAATATATTTGTTTAACATATTTTATCTGCGGGCTTATGGACTGTATTGTTGGTTCTATAAGAGGTATGGGTGCAGCGATAATACCTACAATCGTATCATTGCTCGGAGCTTGCGGACTTAGACTTGTATGGGTTGCTACAATATTCCAAATTCCTCAGTTCCACACTCTGGAAATATTGTATTTGTCATACCCCGTATCATGGCTTATAACATTTGCAGCGCATTTAGTTTTTTACATAATATTACGAAGGAAATTCCCTTCAAAGGATATGGTTCCAAATACGTAGGATATATGTATAAATATAACGTGGCTTAAATATGGTTATATATTATTTTGCATGGATGGATCAGATTCCATCCATGCAGTTTTTATGTTTCAGGTATAACCATACCAGAGGTGCTTCCGGAGCTGTAATAACGCGGGACATCGCCTTTTATAACGGTATTCATTAGAGGGATTTCGGTAGATATAGTTTCTGATTGATTAAGAAGAAAACCTCGGTATAAAACGTTTACTGATATCATTAATGTTATTTTGTGCTCTGTTTGGTTTATTCCTGCGTCTTCAAAGCTTTCCTTTATTTCGGTATTAATAAGTCCGAGAGGTATGATTTTGAAAGAAAGATTCGGTCCCATGCCATTAAGCAGATAAAATTTAGATGCGCTCATGAGCGGAATGTCAACGTTTTTTGCTTCTTGATTATTCATTTTCTCTTTAAGATTTAATATGATCAGTGACTTTGCTTTGTTTAATTTTGCGCTGTCTGTTTCTAAAGCAGTGATTGTTCCGTCAGAATTGTTGACAATCTCTGCAAGATCGCCTAATTCATGCTCATCAAATACTTCATATACGGCTTTATGCACATTTTCTGTGACCATATCATTAGCATAAAATGAAAGCTGCGCCGTAAAAGCAGGCTCAAGTCTTTTCATAATGAATAATAGAAAGACAAGGGATAAAAATAGAATAACCCCAATCCGCAAACCGATATTATGTTTTTTATATCTAATTCCCATGCGCATAAAACCACCTCAAGGTTATAGTATGCGCATTAATAATTTTTTGTTAAATACCACTATCATCTTTTATGTGAAATTTTTCACAAAATATTTTCTAAACGCAGTCTATAATTTTTCGGAAGATGCGCAAAAAGGAAATTAAGAACAGAACTTTTTGATATCGCATCTGTATGTGCTCCTCCTTCGGTATATCGCTTTAATTCAGCAAGATTCATTTCGATGTTATCTAACTCAGCATGATTATTCATAGCTGAAAGAAATGTATTTTTACTGTCTATATATTCTTCAAGACGCTCTATATCCTGCATTGCTCCGTTAAAGTCATCATTCGATAATTTACTGCTGATTTGGGAATTAATTTCAATTAATTCTGAGGATACTTTTTCAAGCGTACCGGTGTATGCAGCGCTGCCCCAAATGACAATGGCTATAAGTATAGCGGATATAATCACACTTTTCATTTATTTTTCCTCCTTGGTTTGTATAAAAATATCTCCTTCAGAATTAAGAGAGGCGATAAAAACGTGTTTAAGGTCCGAAATATTTCTTTTTTTCAGCTCATTTTCAAGCCATGATAAGCTTTTTCCGCTGCGTTTTAATTCCGAGTGGTTAAGCTCTCCGTCAGTAATAAGAGTGAAAGGCAGTCCATCACAGCGCGGATTTCTTATTTGCATATCTTCTACGGTTGCCGTTCTCGATTTATCTGTAGGTATAATGCTAAGCTTACCGCTGGTTTCTATTACAGCAACGGACACATCTGAAATATCATGATATCCATTTACACGAAGCTCTTCAAGAAGGTCATTGATATTAAATCGAAGACGAGCTAATTCTTTTTCATTTATATGTCCGTCATAGATTACGATACTTGGCTCACCACTGAGAAAGTTACGTATTCGGCGGCTTTTTAAACTGAGAAATGATAAAAATACTTCTGCCGCAATTAGGGTGATCGCCGGAATTATTCCGGAGAACAACGGAATATCAATAGCCTGCATTGGTACTGATACAAGATCTGAAATCATAATGGTCACTACAAGTTCAGATGGCTGAAGCTCTCCAAGCTGGCGTTTGCCCATTATACGAAGGGCTGCTATGACTGTGCCATATAGTATAAGTGTTCTTACTACAAGATTAAGCATATAAAATACCTCCGTATTTATTATTTACTGTTTTTATTGACATATCCATAAAAGTGGTATATAATTTATAAAAAAGATAAGGTGATGATTAAATGAGAATTTTAGGTATAGATTATGGAGACGCAAGAGTAGGTATTGCGGTAAGCGACCCGTTAGGAATGATGGCTAATGGTGTGGGAACCATAAAGAATACAGGGAAGAAATATTTAAATGAAGAATTGTTAAAAATCATAGATCAATATAATCCGGCAACTATTGTAGTGGGTCTGCCTAAAAACATGGACGGAACAGAGGGGTTTAGAACAGAAGCTACGCATAAATTTGTGGAAAATCTTAAAGAAATATATAATGGTGAAATTATATACTGGGATGAGAGGCTGACAACAGTTGGAGCTTCGGTATATTTAAATCAAACAAACACAAGAGGAAATAAAAGGAAAAAAATTATAGATACAGTATCGGCATGCCTTATTCTTGAAGGCTATCTTAATTCAATAAAAAATAATCTAAATAAATGAAATATATCAGTGTGCTTTATTAGAAATGAGCTGTAAAAAACGCCCATTAATGCAGAATTATTAAGTCCGCATTAATGGGCGCAATGAATTATTTATTTTGAAATTTGTGCGCATTGTGTTTCGGGAAGTGTGTCTTTCCACATAAAAACTTTAATATTTTTTACATTATCGTCGATATTAATGGATTGATTAAAGCTCTTATTTTTTGTTTCAGCAATAAAGATAGAATTTACGCGTCCATAATTATCATAGGAGGTAATATATACAGTTGTATCATCTGAAGGTATTGTACCTTCTATATCAATTGTTCCGTTTTTTAAGGCATTTATTATTTGTCCGTCCATTTTAAATTGCGTATTCTGAACAGGGAGCGGAGAAGCGGAAGCTTCCGGCTGCTGGGGAGGAGTATTTTCCGGAGGTGCAGTAGGTACAGATGATTCTACCGGTTGACTTGTAGGAACAACTGTTTCCGGAGGTGCAGTAGATACCGTTGATTCTTTTGGAGTAACAACGGCACCGTAAAATTCAGCCTTAGAGCTGTCTACGTAGAAATAGTAGGTTATTCCGGCTGATAATTCGGCAGTTGTGGAAGTATACTGAGAAGTATCACTTTTATTAGTATAGCTGCTTACAATATTTCCGTCTGCAGTATTGACCTTAAAAGTTTTGTTTGCTCCTATTTTATAATATACTGTCAATGTACAATTTTCTGAAGGAGTATATGTTACAGATGCGCCGTTTGCTCCGTTGTTTGATGGATTGGTTGTACCGCTTATGTGTCCGGTAAAATCAACCCCATCTATAGTTTTTGGCGATTCAGTGTAGCTCATAGCCTCATTTACAAACATATTTTCCATAAGCTGTCCTCCGGAATTGACGCTTGATGAAGCCTTCCATATTTGAGATGGAGCATTTGTATCAAAAGAAATGCTAAGAAATCTGCCCTTAGAGCCTGCAATATATATATAATAGGTACATCCCTTTTCAACTCTTGAGCTTAACATACGCTCAGAACCGTTCTCTGCAGTTATGGATACGCTTTCAGTACTATTTTCCTTTTGAATAATTAATGTTTTTGATAAATTTGTTACATACGCAGTAAGATATCCATCTTCATATGCCTTATATTTAAAGGCGGTGCCAGTTGCAGCGCCGTCTGCCCATTTTCCGCTGTCAGCACCGCTTACATAATAGCTGTATTGTGTGCCGTTTATTGTGGTATTTGTTTCTTTTCCTGTAAGCTCAGAAACATTATACAATCCTTCCATAAGCTTTGTCCCGGCGGCTTTGCCTACATCGTTTTCAGAAGCAGTCCATACTAAGGATGTGGAACGAAGTGTAATTGTAAAGCTGCGTTTGAGAGTAAAATCTCCGTTTGAAATACTTGCGGTAATGGTAACTTTTTTATTTCCGTCGTTTGGACGTTTAATTGAAGTGATAGTATTATTTTTTATAACAATATCCGAAGAGCTGCTTGCCCATGTAATAGTGCTGTTATGCAATGAACCGCTTGTGGGAAGTGTCAGATCTTCCGCATAGGAAACAGTTGTAGGAGAGAGCTTTATGGCGTTTGCGTCTTCGGAGGCATAAGTATAATTATCTCCAAGTTCACTCAAGGTTTTTGAGACTGTAACAGTTCCTTTTGGGAATGCGTCTACAGTAAGATCATTTATATAATATTCTATATTATTATAACCCTGTCCCAAATAATCACCGGCAGCATCAGAAGCGTCATTCGGATCAAGACCGCGTGCAGTTTCCCATTCGTCCGGCATTCCATCATTATCAGAATCCGTAATTGTTTTTTCCAATATTGGCTGCGGATAATAATCATCATAATTGCAGTATTGTATTCCGTATGTTTCTATTGCATTAAGAACGCCTTCATCGGTAACAGTAGAAAAATCACGTCCTCCGGTAAGCGAGCCTGTTCCTGTGCGGACCTCTTCTAAAACTTGAGCGTCTATTTTAGTGCGGGACTGAGCATTTATTGCAGCTCCGGCATAATTTATAACATTATTATATGCGTCCTCCGCCGACTCTGCATTATAGGCAACGGAAACATCGGAGCCGTCTGAGGCTTTGACGCTCATTGGGGTGTCGGTACGGTAATCACTTTCTGTTAAACCTGCATTTCCGTAATTAATTCCTCCGTTCCAGTTATTTTCATCCATATTAGTTGAATAAACGGTGTCATCCGGATTTCTCATTGTATTGCCGCTGAAATAAAATTTGTAATTTTCAGGAGCTGTACCGCTGGATATATTAATATATCTGTATCCTCCCGCTGTAGAAGGACCTGCTTTAAAGTAATTATTTATATAATTTATATGACCGAATGTTCCGTATGAGGTTTGATAGCCCCAGTCATATACTACATTATTTACGAAATCCATTGTATTTGTCTTTTCAACTTTTCCTCGGAAATTTCGTGACAGGCTGTGACAAATAAGATTATGATGCCATGAATTTTGTCCTTTGCCGAACATTGCTCCAAAACCGTGAGCGCCCTTTGAATGATAGGAAACACAGTTTGAAGGTCCTATTATACTGTATTGTAAGGTTTGATTCATATTACTTGAATAAAGTCCGAATTGTTCGTCATTTGCCCAGCCTATGGAGCAGTGATCAATTATAGAATTTGAACCCTTGCTGCCTCCCCATGCGTCATAATCGCCTGAACCATTGCCTTTTTCTCCGGGACGCGAGCTGATAAAGCGGACGATTATATTGTCACCGCCCATTCCTATTTTACCTCCTCTAAGAGTTATACCGTTACCTCCGGGAGCGGTTTGACCTGCGATAGTTATGTTACCCTTGCAGTCTATATCGCTTTTGAGATTAATAGTACCGCCTACATCAAAAACTATAATCCTGTTTGATGAAGAAACAGCATCACGGAAAGAACCGGCGCCGCTGTCGTTAAGATTAGTAACATGATATACACTACCGTTTCGGCCGCCGGTAGCATACATTCCGCCTCCCTCAGCACCAGGAAAAGCAGGAATACTGTATTGTGCGCTTGCATTGTCTGCTAAAGGAATAGCAGCTGATCCGGTCAGTATAGCCGCGCATAAAAAAGAAGCCAAGATTACTTTTTTCAAATGAATTCCTCCAATTCTATATATTTTTTTATAATTTTAACATGAAAAGAAAATAAAAACAATATATATCTGTAAAATAAATACAAAAACATTAAAAAAAGTCTTAAAACCTGTATAAACAAATTTTAAGACAAATAAAATTTTTGCAATAATTATATTTTTCCGGCATTGATCAGAGGAATAAGGCGTTTGCCGAGAATAGCCCCTAAAATACATGTTACAATATCTCCGGGAACAACTATAAGAAAGCAATAGAAAAATAACGGCCAAAGACCAAACGGAGTTCCAAGATACAGATTACTGATCAAATAATAGTAAATCATTCCAAATAAATATACTATGCCAAGACCGGCGAAGTTTGCCGCCAGCACTCGCGCATATCCGGGAGCTTCATTGCGTCTGGCAATTTTTCCTGTAACAAATGTTCCGACAGCAAAACCTATAATGTATCCAAAGCTGGGCTGAAAGATATAGCTTATGCCGCCGCCCGATGCAAATACAGGAAGTCCAGCAAGACCTAGCGCTATATAAATACAAACAGATATAAACCCGAGTTTTGCTCCAAGAAGAAGACCCGCTAACATTGTAAATAAGTATTGCAGAGTAAACGGCACTGCAGGTACAGGAATTTTTATGAATGCTCCTACTGCGATCAACGCTACGAACATAGCACATAAAATCATATTTTTTGTTTTATAGTTTCTCATATAATAATCCACCTTTTGTTTTTTTGCATATAACAGTATACTATATAACTTCATTATTGTCAACCTATTTACATAAAAATGCGGGTGACAATAGTAAATTTCATTAAAATTATAAAAAATATTGACAGAAATTATTTATATTGTTATAATTTAATAAAAATAGAACCGGGGTGTATTATGAAAATAATTCTTATAAGACATGGAAAAACAAAGGGGAATATATATCGTCGGTATATCGGTAAAACTGATGAGCATCTATATGAATACGAAAGCATAAGCGGCGTATATCCAAATGCGGATTTTATTGTTGTGAGTCCGATGAAGCGATGCATAGAAACAGCAAAGTTTATTTATCCGAGAAAAAAATATAATGCTTTTGAAGATTTGCGTGAGTGTGATTTCGGCATATTTGAAAATAAAAGCTTTGAGGACTTAAAAAACAATGATTTATATAAAAGATGGATGAAATCCAACGGAATGATGCCGTTCCCGGAGGGAGAAGCACATGATGTATTTAAAAAAAGATGTATAGATGCTTATAAAAAAGCTATAGGAATAGCTGGAGATAAAAATATTGCATTTATAATTCATGGAGGAACTATTATGGCAATAATGCAGTTTATTTTCGGAGGGGATTTTTATGATTATCAAGTGAAAAACGGAGATGGATTCATTATTGAAAACAACGCGTATTCTAAAATATCCGATTGGCGGGGGAATGACGGTTTTATTTAATCTTTGTTTGAGCCGTTATTATTTGTATTGGAAGATTCGGGATTATTGTTAAAATATTCAATTAAATACAGCGGATCTTCAATAAATTCAGACTCAAGATAACTGGGTGATACGCCAAGTGCGTCTGCGATTTTTTTAAGATAATGAGGTCTTGGATGCGCTTCATTGTGTTCATATTTTATAATGCTGCGTTTGGATATGCCCGTAATCTCGCTAAGTTCGCTCTGACTCATATGAAGCATTTTTCTGTGCTTGCGTATTTTTTGAGATAATGTAGCCATAATAAATCCTCTCTAATATATAAAAATAATATGAATATATATACAATATACCATATAATATTCATTATGTCAATATATAAAAATATGTTTTTAATTTTATGCTTCAGATATATTGACAACAGTGACTAACTGTGATATACTAAATATATTAAAATAGATCTTCGGGGTATGTTAAATTCATAACCGGCGGTAATAGGTATTGTCCTTAGTCCGCGAGCCTTACGGCATGAACCGGTGAGATTCCGGTACCGACGGTAGAGTCCGGATGTGAGAAGATTGTAAAAAGGAAATCCGCATCACCCCGAGGAATTTTTTTCGGGGTGATTTTTTATGGATAAAAAATATATGGAGCGGGCGATTTCTCTGGCGAAGGGAGGAATCGGCTTTGTAAATCCCAATCCGCTTGTCGGAGCAGTAATAGTAAAGGAAGGAAAAATTATAGGAGAGGGCTTTCATGGGCATTACGGAGAACTTCATGCTGAACGTAATGCTTTAAAAAATTGTACTGAATCGGCACAAGGGGCGGAAATGTATGTTACTCTTGAACCGTGCTGTCATTACGGAAAGAATCCTCCATGTACAGAGGCGGTTATCGCATCCGGAATAAAAAAGGTTTATGTGGGTTCAAGCGACCCAAATCCTCTTGTGGCCGGCGGGGGTATAAAACAGTTGAGAGATGCTGGCATAGAAGTAGTTGAAAATGTTATGAAGGACGAGTGTGATGCACTTAATGATATATTCTTTCACTTTATAACCGCTAATCGCCCTTATGTAATAATGAAAGCAGCAATAAGCGCTGATGGGAAAATAGCTTGCGGAAACGGGGCTTCAAGATGGGTAACGAATGAATTGTCGCGTGCACATACTCATGAACTAAGAAAACGCGTTTCGGCAATTATGGTTGGAGTAAATACCGTAATAGCAGATGACCCGATGCTTAACTGTCGCTGTGAAAATCCATCAAATCCTGTAAGAGTAATATGCGACACGAATCTGCGAACACCATTGGAGTCACATATAGTAAAAACAGCTAATGAAATACCAACGTGGATTTTTACTTCATGTATAGACGATGAAAAAGCTCAGGAATATAAGAGATACGGCGTAAATATAATATGTACGCCAAAGGATAAAAACGGGCATGTAAGTCTTGAATATATATGCAGATACTTGGGAGAAAATAAAATTGACAGCTTATTGATTGAGGGCGGAGCAAAAATACATTCAGCCGCATTGCAGTCAGGGATCGTCAATAAGGCGCAGTTTTATATAGCCCCTAAAATAATAGGCGGCGACGGAATGAACTCAGTGGCAGAAATGGGGATAGAGTCGATGGATGATGCGGTTATGCTTAAAAATCCTAAGGTAAGGACATTTGGAGAAGACGTCATGATAGAGTATGAGGTGAAATGATGTTTACGGGAATAGTTGAAGAGATAGGAACAGTAAACAGCATAAAAAGAGGAGCGCGTGAATGTGTATATACATTTGCGGCTGAAAAAATTTTAAGTGATATGAATATAGGTGACAGCATAGCCGTAAATGGATTATGCCTTACTGTTACAGCGTTTGGAGACGGCTGGTTCAGTGCAGATGTTATGAATGAGAGCTTAAGACGCAGCAATCTTGGAGATTTACAAAAAGGAGGAAAGGTTAATCTTGAACGGGCAATGGCAGCAAACGGACGTTTTGGCGGTCATATAGTTTCCGGTCATATAGATGGTACGGGTATTCTTTTATCAAAGATAAGAGAAAACAATGCTGTATGGATAACAATTTCCGCATCTGAAGAGCTTATGCACTATATAGTTATGAAAGGCTCGGTTGCCTTGGACGGAGTTAGCTTAACAGTAGCAAAGGTAATGAAAGACGCGTTTTCGGTGTCGCTTATACCGCATACGGGTGAGGAGACAACGCTCTTATCAAAACGTGCAGGGAATAAAATTAATATTGAATGCGATATTGTAGGAAAATATATAGAAAAGCTCTGTACACCGCAAAAAAATGGAATCACAGAGGACTTTTTACGTAAATATGACTTTTAGGAGTGATGTATATGTTTAAGTTTAATACTATTGAAGAAGCTATACAGGATTTAAAAGGTGGAAAAATTATTCTTGTGACAGATGATGAGGATAGAGAGAACGAGGGAGATCTTATATGTGCAGCACAATTTGCAACTACTGAAAATGTAAATTTCATGGCCACATATGCTAAAGGATTAATATGTATGCCAATGAGCAGCGCTAATATACACAGGCTTGGATTGCGCCCTATGGTTGCGCATAATACGGATAATCATGAAACTGCTTTTACAGAGTCGATTGATCATGTTGATACTACAACAGGAATAAGTGCGGAAGAAAGGGGACTTACGGCAAGGAAATGCGCGGAGCCGGATGCTCATCCGGCAGATTTCAGACGTCCGGGGCATATGTTTCCGCTTGAGGCAAAGCGCGGCGGGGTTCTCGAGAGGAACGGACATACAGAGGCAACTGTAGATTTGTGCAGGCTTGCGGGACTTACTGAAATAGGATTATGCTGCGAGATCATGGCTGATGATGGAACTATGATGAGAAAGACCCAGCTTATAGATTTTGCAAAGGAACATAATTTAACCTTTATAACGATTAAGGAGCTTCAGGCATACAGAAGAGGTCATGATAAATTCATGGAGCGTGTATCAAAGGCAAAGCTTCCGACAAAATATGGTGAATTTGATATTTACGGATACAAAAATACTATAAATGGCAATCAGCATGTCGCTCTTGTAAAGGGAAATGTGGCTGACGGAGAGCCTGTTCTTGTCAGGGTTCATTCTGAATGTCTTACAGGAGATGTTTTTGGTTCAAATCGCTGTGACTGTGGAGAGCAGCTTGCGGAAGCATTAAGGAAAATCAATGCTGAAGGGAGAGGAATATTGCTCTACTTAAGACAAGAGGGAAGAGGGATAGGAATCTTAAATAAAATAAAGGCATATGCGCTTCAGGAGCAGGGATATGATACAGTCGAAGCAAATGTAAAGCTGGGTTTTGCTCCGGATTTAAGAGATTACAGCGAGGGAGCACAAATATTAAAAGATTTAGGAGCTGTAAAGCTAAGGATAATGACCAATAATCCGGATAAAATTTCCGATCTGTCTGAATATGGTATTGATATTGTAGAAAGAATACCTATTCAAATAAAGGCAAAACGTGAAAATGAGTTTTATTTAAAAACAAAGCAGCACAAGATGGGTCATTTATTGAAATATTAAATTTTAGGAGGATAAAGAAAATGAAATTAATTGAAGGCGGATATTGCGGAGAAGGAATTAAAGTAGGAATCGTTGCATCAAGATTTAATGAATTTATAACATCAAAGCTTGTAAGCGGAGCAGACGATTGCTTAAGGCGTCATGGAGTCAATGCTGATGATATAGAATGTGCGTGGGTACCCGGAGCTTATGAGATTCCAATGATTGCAAAGAAGATGGCTCAAAGCGGCAGATATGACGCTGTAATTTGTGTAGGCGCTGTAATAAGAGGAGCAACGAGCCATTATGATTATGTATGCAATGAAACAGCGAAGGGTATTGCAATGACTGCAATGGAAACGGGAATACCGGTCCTGTTTGGAGTACTTACAACCGATACAATTGAACAGGCAATTGAAAGAGCCGGTACAAAAGCGGGCAATAAGGGATATGACTGTGCTATGTCTGCCCTTGAGATGATAAATCTTGGAAAGAAACTTTCATAAATGACAGGACACAGCGTGTTGATTTTTAGATGGCACGCTGTGTCATTTATTTGATTTTTATTGGTTATCTTTTTGTTAGATTATAAGGAAGTTATTCATAGTATAAAAGTCTTACGGTATTTCTCTGCCTGCAAATTAAACATTTCGGCATATTTTCCGTTCTTGTTTATAAGTTCCTCATGTGAGCCCTCCTCGATAATCTCGCCGTTTTCCATCATAAGAATTCTATCCGCCATGCAGGTCGTAGACAGCCTGTGAGATATAAATATTACGGTTTTGTGCTCGGATAGAGATAGTATTGTTTTATTCAGTCTGTATTCGCTTATAGGGTCAAGCGCGCTTGATGGTTCGTCCAATATGATAATTCCACAGTCTTTATAAAAAATTCTCGATATAGCTAATTTTTGTTCTTCGCCTCCGGAGAGATTAGTTCCGTCTTCATAAAATTCTTTTGTCAGTTGTGTATTAATGCCGTCTTTCAAATCCGAGAGCTTGTTATCCAATCCGCTGTTTACAAGACTTTCATTGATCTTTTCAGAATTTTTTGCAAAATCCATAACGACATTTTCCGCAACTGTGCCCGCAAAAATCTTATAATCCTGAAATACAGCCCCACAGTTATTTCGGTATTCATTAGTATCGTATTCCTTTATATCCACGCCGTCATAATAAATATTTCCCTCGCTCGCTTCATAAAATTTCATAAGCAGCTTCGTGAGCGTTGATTTTCCGGCTCCGTTATAACCTACAATAGCTATTTTTTCATAAGGCTTAATTGTAAGATTTATATTGTTAAGACTGTTTTTCTTTTCGCCGGGATATGAAAATGACACATTTTTAAGCTCAATTGCACCGTGCTTATTTTTTATGCGCTTGCCTTGCTGTCTTTCGATTTTAGGCTGTATATTCATAAAATTGTTGAAGCTGTCTATGTAAAGACTGTGCTTTACAAATTCAGGGAATGTCATCAACAAATCTGTAAATATCCATGAAAATCTTCCGGAAGAGCTGATAATAGCCGCCGCATCTCCGAACTGTATTATACGGGTTATAATAGCATTATACGCTAAATATAGATATATCGCTGCATCAAGCAAGCCGTATGTAACAGTTTGTGCGATTGTCATATATACAGCCAGAACCTTTCCGTCCTTTTTATATATGTCCTTTATTTGTGACATCGTATCGCAAAAACGTTTATATAGAGTTTTGTGCATATCAGAAAGGCGTATTTCCTTTGCATAATCCGAAAGATACAGAATGCGGCGAAAATAATCTCGTCGGCGTTCATGCGGTTTTACCTTCTGCTCCATTTGAAAATACTTTTTTGAAATAATATTCTCAAGTACTACTCTTATAATTATTGCCGCAAGCATAATATACAATGTTATACGGTCAATACTTGACAGCACCAGCCCTAAAAATATTGCTTCGGACAATCTTGCAATAAAAACTGCATAAATATTCATCAAAGAACTGAGTTTTGTGTCAGCCTGTGCAGACGCCCATACAAAATCATTATAGAATTTCGGGGTTTCATAGTATTCCAGATCCATTTTTACTGCGTGCTGAGATATTATCCTATTCATTCCGGCTTTCATCTTTGTAGATGCCAGCGGACTGAGATAATTTACAAATGCTCCTATTATATGCCTTAAAACCATCGCGGAGGTTACAAAAATCAAAAACATAAATACCTCCTTAAATGAAGCGCCATTTTGTAGTGAATTAAATATATACTGAACAGCGATTGTTCCCGAAAGCGTATCTACCGCAGATACATAGATACAGAATATGGTCATTGAAAAGAAATACATAGGTGCAAATTTAATTATATATCCAAGCATTCGAGAAATATTTTTAATAATATGTAAAGTTGATTTCATCATTCATCCGCCTCCCTGTACTTTTCTGCCTGTATCCTGAACATCTCCGCATATTTTCCGTTCATATCCATAAGCTCACGATGCGTGCCTTCTTCCACAATTTTTCCGTTTTCAAGCATATATATTTTGTCCGCCATAACTGCCGATGATAATCTATGAGATATAAATATAACCGTTTTATCTCCGCAGGCGGCATTCATATTTTCAAACATCTCATATTCGCTTATAGGATCGAGTGCACTTGATGGCTCATCTAAAATTGCAACGGGAGCATCATCGGCAAATACCCTTGCAACAGCTGTTTTCTGGAATTCTCCTCCGGACATAAATATTCCGGCGTCATCGAATTCTTTTGTAAGCTGGGAATCAATCCCGTTTTCAAGTGACTCGACCTTTTCCGAAAGTCCGCTGCTCTTAACTGCCGAATACACCTTTATCTTATCATCCGTACTTTCTATAGGATGGAGCAGTATATTTTCTCCCAAACTGGCAGCATAAATTTTAAAATCCTGAAAAACAGTTGTAAAGCACTTTCTGTATTCATTAAGACGTAGCTTTTTTATATTTATTCCGTTAAAGAGAATTTCACCTTCAGAAACGTCATATAGACGCAAAATAAGCTTAATGAGCGTTGATTTGCCGGCACCGTTGTGTCCTACAAGGGCAATTTTAGCTCCATTAGGTATATCAATCGATATATTTTTTAAAGTATATTCGGAAGCGTTATTATACTTGTACGAAACATTTTTTAATGTAATATGTGCATTATTTATGTCAGGTGACAATGAATTCTTATCAATTGTAATTTTCGGCTCATATTGCAGAAATTCACGGATATTATTGGCATAAAGACCGTTGTCTATAAATTCTCCTACATGGTTTCCAAAATTGTAGACTCTGTGCTGGAGCTGTTGGGCGGCATTTATTATTGTAACAACTCCGCTCAGAGGATAAGCATTTTTTACGATAAACTGGTAAATAATTACTCCCTGTACCGCAAGATGAAAGCCTATGCTCATAAAAAGCTCACGTACAACTCTCAGAAGCGAAGCCTTCCCGTAATATTTTCGGCTCACCTTTATTGCTGATTTGAGCGATTCATCAAATACGCTGAGTAATGGTGCAAAAATATTACCCATCCTTAATTCCTTTGCGTAATCCTGTAAAAATACCGTTCTCTTTACATAATCCATTCTTCTTATGTACGGCGTTGATTTCTTATAGCCCTCGTATGACAGCTTTGATCTTTTAGTGTCTATGAACATGGATGCAACAGCGCAAACGAGAATAATCGGCAGAATAATTGGCTCAGAACGAATTATAATGACTATGCAGACACACATTTGAAAAAACATTGAAAATAGATTACTTATGTTATCAAGTATATTAATTCCGCGTTCAAGGATCTCATCGTTTGCTCGGGTATATTTGTCATAGAATTCCGGATCTTCATAGCATTCCAAATCACATCTTACAGCCTGAGCATATATCTTTTCTATAATTTTCTTTTGTATAACAACATTGGTTTCATTGCGATACTTACAGTCATACCATGATGTAAGCGGAAGCATAATAAGGCTGAATATTACCAGAGCTAAAATAAATATAACAACACGTATGAAATTTCCGCTTTCTATTGCGAGCATAATTTCACGAAGCAAAAAGATACTGTAGATAAGCTGCGTGATTTTACCCAGTATCTGCATTGCGATATTGATTATTACTCTCCCGGGACAGGCATCCCATATAAGTGAAAGCATAAACATATTATTTTTTAATGATTTCATTTTGTTCTCCTTTGCTAATTTTTTTGGCATATTGTGCCATCTATTATATTATAATTTTACATAAAAATCAATAAATTTGTATGAATGACTGTGTTTATGTAATAAAATGCACTGGAATAATCAGGTTTGTTATGGTATAATAAAATAAGGGGGTGTGCTATGAAGATTGCAGTTTTAGATGATGATAACTTATTTTGCGAAGATCTTAAAGAAAAACTGTCTCAATATGACGGAGAAATATATATTTTTAATGACGCTTATAACTTTTGTTTGTCGGAAATAATTTTTGACATAGTCTTTATAGATATAGAAGTAAACGGAACCGGATTTAAAGCGGCAAAATACGCAAAAATACAGAATCCCGACTGTATAATAGCGTTTGTAACAAATCATGCTGAGTTTATGGCAGAGGGTTATCAATTCAGGGTATTCAGATATATTCTCAAAAGCGAACCAAAATCTCTTATTAACAAGGAAATAAATGATGTGTTTAATGAATATTACAGAATAAATAAGTTCATAAACGGAACATATAAAGGAGAGGTGTTTACTATACGTATTAAGGATATTTCATATATTGAAATTACAGGACGTATTGCAAATATACATACAACAAAGGGACTTTACAAAATGTATTCACAAATGTCCGTATTGGAAAAAGAGCTTAGCGGAAGCGGTTTTATACGATGTCATAGGAGCTTTATTGTAAACAGTGAGTTTATACGTTCAATAAGAAACGATAGTGATTTTGAACTGTTCACAAAAGAGATTGTTCCTATAAGCCGCAGCTATAAAACTCGGGCAAAGGCTGCATATGCATATCTTACGGAGGTTTGATCATGGTTATAGCGGAAATTATTAATTGTATTTGCGAGACATTTATAATTGTTTTGTTTTATAACAGAATCTTTGAAAAGAGAAAATCCGGAATATTTATTAATAGTGCAGAATTTATTCTGTTTGTACTGATTAATCTTTCAAGGAGTTTTTTATATATAAAAGTTTCGCTGAACTGGTTTTTTACTGGAATTTGGTGTATTATTATAGGTGCGCTTATGTTTAAGGGAAGCCGAACAAAAAGGGTTATTGCCGCTGCGGTATATATGATAATTCTTGTTTTGACAGACTTATTGATATCATCAATTTTCAGTTATGTTTTTAATAATCCACTGAACAACGGCTTTGTAATAATGGGGTATTATAGGTATGTATTCTCAGCTGCGTTTTTACTGGTTAATTTTCTGGCAACTCAAATTGTTTCTGTTTTTTTCACAAAAAAATATCAAAAGCTGCCTGTTAAATACAGTGTTATGTTTGTCGCAGTGCCTATAGTATGTAGCTTTGCAACTATATGCTTGATGCGGCTTATGGTACAGCTCACTCCTGTTTCATTAGGAAATATGCTAATGATATTATTTATTATTGTTTGCCTTGCGACATTCAATGTTATATTATATGATTTCATTGACAATTACGGCGCAAGGGTAAGACTTGCCGAAACTGAAGAGATAATAAGAGTACATGACGAAAATTATAAGATGATGCGCTTAAATGAGCAGGAGCTAAGAGAATTACGGCACAATATACGAGATTATATGAATGTAATGACCGAGCTTTTGGAGAACGGAAAAACAGAAGACACAACTATGTATTTCAAGAGACTGAAACAGGTTTCAGAAAAGGTCACCTCAAGAGTGTACACAAAAGATGCAGAGATAGATTCTGTATTAAATGTAGAGGGTAAAAAAGCGATGGTGGATAATATTAAATATACAGTAAAGACTCGTATAAATGAAGATGTGCATATTGATGTTGTCGATAAGTCAACGCTTTTATGCAACTTGATTAATAATGCTATTGAGGGATGCAGAAATTGTGATGAGAAATTTGTAGCGGTTACAATATTAAGTGATAAGAATAGTATAAAAATAACTGTAGAAAATTCATCTGACATAGAGAATGCAGATAAAAAATCATGGTATACAACGAAATCAAATAATACAATACATGGTTATGGTATGGGTATAATAAAGGAAATTGTAAATAAATATAATGGAGCTTTTGATATACGATGTGAAAATAAAATAGTAACAGCAAACGTAATTATGAGAAATGGATTAGGGATTTAATAAGGATTTATAAGTTTAAAGGAGATACAATAAAACGCCAGTTTTACAGAATCTCCTTTAAGGTTATATATTTTTCAATGATCATATTGTAAGTGAAAACTACATGACCGCATAACAAAAATTTTATAATAAATTTTTGTTATGGAGATCACGTTCAATAAGCTCTTGAGCGCATTCTATAAAATTATTCACATCATCTTCTGTTAAATATTTATATTTTCTGTAGAGTTCATCGTGATTACGATGTTTTTTATAAAAGTCGACAATAAATCTGCTTTGGATTGTGAGTTGATTTGGTTCGTAGTATGGCAGATAATCAGATATCATTTTTTTTTGATCCAGAATTTTATAGGGTATGAATTCCGGATTTTCACGCATAAACTTAAAATCCAGATCATTCCAGTCTTTTCTCATTTGAGAATCAAAATCAGGGTCTGATTTATATTGCTTTTCATAAACTCTATGAGTGGGATGATATACAGTAATTGACCACATAATGTCAGTAAGAAGATGTACATAATATCCCAGATAAAAGGAATATGAATCTGTCCATTTCTTTTTGCCTTTTAAATATTCATTATAAAAATCCTTATAACGGCAATCTTTTTTCATGCCGGTTGGAGACCAATGGGTTATTGTTGGAGGAGGTGTAAAATCTCCTTTTGAGTCTTTTTTTCCATATCCACAGTCCGGAGCAACATTGCCGGCTACAAATTCTGATGGATTAAGCTTTTTTATTTTATCAATAAAATATCCTGCTATTCTAAAATGTACTACCCATGTTGCCATTATATTCCTCCTTTGCTGATACTTATCCTTATACTACATATATTATATTCTATTTATGATTTGATGTCAATTCGCAGTTTATACTAAAATTTATTTATATGAATTTTTTTGATTTTTAGGTTATATAATTTTTTTCTAAAAAACTATTGACAAATATAATAAAATTTGCTATAATAACTTTTGTTGTTAGATTTAATAGCATTATTTGCCGATGTGGCGGAACAGGCAGACGCCCGGGACTTAAAATCCCGTGGGAAGAGATTCCCGTACCGGTTCGACCCCGGTCATCGGCATTGAAAAAAACGGTCTCGAAGTTATACTTTGAGCCGTTTTTTTGCATATTGACTGGGAATTGGTTTCATGCTCATGTTATTTTAATTGAGAATGATCCTCATTATTTGCTTGATAAACTAAAATTTATCTAAGTTAAATCCAATTTGAAATTACCTCCTTGAAATGAAAACTTGTCATTGAACGATACCGTTTCGATTGAAACACAAGTAAACCCTAATTTTTCAAGTAATTTGCAGGATGGTATATTGTCTATTGCAGTTCCTGCTGTAAATATGTTTGCTCCATAATTTTTTATCAAATACGCAATAAGAACTTTGGTACTTCCATAGGCATATCCATTTGAATGGTAACGTGAGTGAAGACAGTATCCTATATCATATTTATCCTTATCTTTATGAAAGCACACATAACCAATCATTTCATTTTTATCTAATGTAAATATCACAAAAAACAAAGAACTATCAACAAATTGTTTGGTCAGCGCTTTCACTTCGTTATCTTCTGTTGGTAATGGTCTGTCATAAATAGCATATCTTGACTTATTAAAATCAATGAATACATTCTTCATTTGTGGCCAATCTGTTTCATATAGATTGCGAATATATAATCTATTTGTTTTTATTTCCATAAGTTCATCCTTTACAAATTCTAATTTATCGTTCTGATATAAGATAAATTATACTATAAATACAGCAAAAGGTCAATTGAAAAATAAAAACGTTCTCGGAAATATTCAGAGAATATATGTGATATTATATTCTCAAATAAGTTTTTTGTAAAAAATAATCAAAAAAACAAAAAATTCCTTTACAAATAATGTATTGTATGATATAATAAAATTATTCTAAGAATTCATATATAATATTATGAAAAGTAACCAAAGATTTAATGGGGTTTTATGGAATGGAGTGGTAAAACTTATGGCGTATATAGCGCATAAAACGGAAGATAACAGAGAACAGCCGCTTATAGATCATCTTAAAGGAACCGCAGAGCTATGCAGAAGCTTTGCAATTGATGATTTAAAAGATTATGCTTATTTTTGCGGACTTATACATGATATAGGCAAATACAGTAATGCTTTTCAAGAAAGAATAAGAGGAAAAAATATAAAAGTAGAGCACGCATTGAGCGGAGCGCAAGAAATAGCCAAGCTGCCTATGCAAATGTGGAACTTTATGCTTGAATACTGCATTGCCGGACACCATTCAGGATTGCCTGACGGAGGCACAAAAGCGGATAGCGCTGATATGGCGACATTGCATGGAATATTAAAAAGGAGAGCAGAAGACTATTTTTCTTATAAGAATGAGGTACATACAGAAATTCCCGATAATCATATAGAAAAAATTCTTAAAAAGTGCCGTAATTGTGAAGAGTTGATTGAAGTATATGCGTTTTTGACAAGATATATATATTCATGTCTTACAGATGCTGATTTTATAGACACGGAACATTTTGTTTGTCCGTATACAGACAGGATGGTGACAGGTGATTTCAGGAAAGCATATGAAAGAGTATGTGCATTTATTGATGGTTTTAAAGCGGAAACCATTCTCCAGAAATCAAGAGGGGATATTCAGAAGCAGGTATATAAAAGTATGGATGATGATTCTGATATATACACAATAAATATGCCGACAGGGAGCGGAAAAACTCTTTGCAGTATACGCGCCGCATTAGAGATGGCTATAGAAAAAGATAAAAAAAGAATAATTTACGTCATTCCATATGTAAGTATAATTGAACAGACCGCAGAGATATTTAATGATATCTTTGGAGATGTACTGCCTGTTATACAGCATCAGTCTAATTTTGATTTTGATAGGGAAGATCAGGATGAAAATGCTTTGGCATCGGATAAGATAAAAAAAGCGTGTGAGAATTGGGACGCGCCTTTGATTGTGACAACTAATATTCAATTTTTTGAGTCTTTGTATAATTATAGAAGCAGCAGATTAAGAAAGCTTCATAATTTATCCAATAGTATAGTAATTTTTGATGAAGTTCATATGTTACCATCGGAGTATATTCAGCCATGTATAAAAGCAATAGGGTATATAACAAAATTTATTGGAAGCAAAGCGCTTCTCATGTCAGCAACAATGCCTGATTACAGTAAATTTATAAATGAATATACATCTGATTGTAAGGTGACAGATGCAGTTCCGGACAAGTCCTTATTCAGATTGTTTTCAAAATGTACTTATAATTATATTGGAAGAGTAGATTTACCGTATATTTATGAAAGGTCGCAGGAATATGGCAGTTCTCTTATAATAGTAAATCGAAGAAAAACGGCAAGGGAATTGTATAATTTATGCAGCGGTAAAAAATATCATTTGTCAACCTATATGACTCCTCAGCACAGATCAGAGGTTATAAGCAGTATAAGACAGGATTTAAAAACCGGAGAAAAGCTTACAGTTATTTCTACTTCTCTTATTGAAGCGGGGGTAGATCTGGATTTTGAAACGGTATTTCGCGAAAATGCAGGGATAGACAATATAATTCAGTCAGGAGGCAGATGCAACAGAGAGGGAAAAAGGAAAAACGGAGATGTATTTGTATTTGAAACGGATGACTGTGTTAATGATATAAGGGCCAATATAACAAGATCGTTATTTGAAGAATACGATGATATTACATCAGATAAGTGTATACAAGAATATTATAAAAGAATATTTAAGGTATCTGAACATCAAATAAATAAAAATACAATCGTAAATATAATGGGAAACAATATAAGACCGGATGCCATTCCGTTTAGAGAATATGCCCAAAGTTTTAAGTTTATTGATAATGAAATTGTAGGGATTGTTATTCCAAATGAAGAAAATCAGAAGCTTATTGACGAATTAAAAACCGGAAGCTTTTCGGTAAAAAGGAAGCTTCAGCAGTATTGTGCGTCTGTAAGATTTTATGAATTCGAGGAAATGGTCAAGCTTGGTTTAATAGACCGGTTTGATTGTGGAGTATATGTATTAAATAATACTGACTATTACAGCAAAGAGACAGGTCTTATGATCGAACAGCAAGTAGATTATATACTGTAGAGGAGGATAATAATGGGATATGGTTTTAAAATAATGGTAAGCGGCGATTATGCTTGCTTCACACGTCCTGAAATGAAAGTGGAACGGGTAAGCTATGATGTTCCGACCCCCGGGGCTATCGAAGGCTTGCTTAAAAGCGTGTATTGGAAGCCGGCAATTAGATATGTAATTGATAAAATTATTGTGTTTAATCCGATATCGTTTGTAAACATAAGAAGAAACGAGGTGAAGGACAAGGTCAGCTATAGGGAAGTAAAAAAACTTATGAATGGGAAAAAGGGAAAACCTGAAATATATACAAAAGAAAAAATTCATCAAAGAGCAGGCTTGATATTAAAGGATGTATGCTACGGAATAGAATTTCATTTTGAACTCACAGGTATACAGAGTGACCATGAGGATGAAGGGGAAGAAAAGCATTATAATATATTGCTAAGACGACTTAGAAAGGGACAATGCTTCAGACAACCTGTGTTAGGCTGCAGAGAGTTTGCAGTAAAAACAATAGAGCTTGTTGATGAGTTCCCTAAAAAGGAGGTACCTGATTCATTAATGGGGGATATAGATCTTGGATTTATGCTGTATCATATGAAATTTGAGGATGGAGGACGTCCGAAAAATGACGACTGGGAAATAGGATTATTTTCAGATAAGGCAGATCCTGTATTTTATAGACCTCATATGATAGATGGAGTTATTGACGTTGCGAAGTACAGGGAGATGATAGTATGCTGATAAAAGCTTTAAATGAATATTATGACATTTTATCGGAAGCAGGTAAGGTGTGTCCTGATGGTTTTTCAACACAGAAGGTTCATTATATGATAATGTTGCGAAAAGATGGCACAATAAGCGGTATTGTTGACGTAACAGAAAGTGATTTAGAGGGGAAAAAGAAAAATATTCCGCTGGAAATAATACTTCCTAAAAGAAATAGTATACCCAAAATTAATTCTGAGATTATTGAACACAGACCCTCATATATTTTCGGATTAAACTATGATAAAAAATCAGGTAAATATAGTGCTGAGGATGAAAAAAATCGGGCAAAGAAATCGCATGAAGCTTTTGTCAAAACTAATCTTGAATATACAGAAGGGATGACTTCTGATATTGTTATTGCATATAGAAATTTTATAAAAAACTGGAAACCTGAAGATGAAACAAATAATGAGTATTTGCTAAAAATAGGAAGTAAATATTCAGCATCAAATTTTTGTTTTGCTCTTGACGGTCATACAGAGATAACATTACATGACATGGATGGTGATATATGCAGTAAGATAAAAAATGAAATTAATAGTAAACAAGAAGAAAAAAGCACACAAATATGCGCTATAACAGGAAAACGAGGAGAAATTGCAAAAATTCACGATAGGATTAGTGGGCTAAAGGGGGCGCAGGCATCCGGAGCGTCTATGGTTTGTTTTAACAACAAGGCCGAAGAATCTTACGGAAAAAGCCAGTCATATAACAGTTCAGTATCTCAGGATACGATGAGGCGTTATACAGAGGCGCTGAATATATTAATTTCTGATAGTCACCATAGAATGTATATGGATGATATGACCGTGGTATTTTGGGCGATGTCATTTAACGATGCCAAAGAAATTAATATGTTTTCTTTAATGTTTAATCCATCAAAGGATCAGCTTGATGCTGGAGAAACCGAAATGGTTTTAAAAAAAGCAGTTGAGGCTATGGGCATTGGCAAAACGGTTGATTTATCAAGTATTGATATTGATGAGAATGTTGAGTTTTATGTTGTAGGTCTTACTCCGAACACATCAAGGATATCTCAGAAATTTCTTTATCATGATAAATTCGGAAAAATATTCGGCAATGTAGCGCTTCATCAAGCGGACATGTTTATAGATGGATCCAAGGGTAATATTCCCTTATGGCGAATTATGAAAGAAATCAAATCGCCTAAAAGTACTAATGAAAAAACACCGCCGCCGTTGATTTCAGCGGTTTTTCAGGCGGCACTCAGCGGAGGGAAATATCCTGAGTCGCTGCTTGAAACGGCGGTACGAAGAGTCAAAACAGATAAGAGCGTAAATTACGTAAGAGCAGGAATTATAAAAGCATGTATAAACAGAAAGTCAAGAATATATAAAAATAAGGAGGAATTGAAATTGGCGTTGGATATTGAAAATAATGATCAGGCTTATTTATGCGGAAGACTGTTTGCAATGCTTGAGAGAATTCAGAATAATGCCTCGACATCAGAGCTGAATCGAACTATTAAAGATTCATACTTTTCTTCTGCCTGTGCAAAACCGGCGGATATTTTTCCGAGGCTTATGAAACTGGCACAGTATCATTTAAAAAAGGATGATTATGGGATTATTGATAATAAAATCGTTGGAGAGATAATGGAAAAACTGGGGGATGAATTTCCACAGACTTTATCTCTGAATGATCAGGGAAAATTTATAATAGGTTACTATCATCAGTACCAGAGCTTTTTTAAAAAAAGTGATAAAAAAGATTAAAAAAATAAAAATGAAAGAAGGATAAAAAAATGGAAGTAATTAAGAACAGATATGAATTTACGGTGATTTTTGAAGCGGAAAACAGTAATCCAAACGGAGATCCGGACGCAGGCAATATGCCGCGAGTAGACCCCGAGACATCAATGGGATTGGTTACTGATGTATGTCTTAAGAGGAAAATACGTAATTTTGTTGAGATATACAAGGAAGGCGAGCCGGGATATAATATTCTTATAAAGCCGGACAGGTCTTTAAATTCAAAGTTTGCGGACGCATATACTGCAAGCGGGCTTGAGCTTGGCAAAAAGGGAAAGAATTCCGATGATGTTAAAATGGCAAGAGATTACATATGTAAAAATTATTTTGACGTAAGGGCATTTGGAGCAGTAATGAGTACAGGTGATAATCCGTGCGGAATCGTAAGAGGTCCGGTTCAGATTAATTTCGCAAAAAGCATCGATCCGGTATTTCCGCAGGATATATCTATAACAAGACAGGCAAAGACCAATGATGATAGGATGGAAAAGGGCGAAACCGAAATGGGAAGAAAGAGTATAATTCCCTACGGATTATACAGAGCTGATGGATATGTTTCAGCTATGCTTGCACAGAAGGTGACAGGTTTTTCAGAGGAGGACGCGGAGCTCTTATGGACATCAATAATAAATATGTTTGAGCATGACAGAAGTGCTGCAAGGGGAAGAATGTGCGTGAGAAAGCTTTATGTATTTAAACATGATACGGCTCTTGGGAATGCGCCGGCTCAGACATTGTTTGATAAGATTGAAATAGTAAAGAATGACGGCGTTGTTGCACCGAGAAAATTCAGCGATTATAGTATTAAAGTTGATAAGGTGATGCCGGAAGGTGTTACTATGATAGAAAAAATCTGATGATTAATATAAGAACAATACAACATTATATGTATTGTCCCAGAAGATTCGGACTTTTGGAAATAAATAGGGATTGGGCAGAGAATGCATTTGTTGTCAAGGCTAATATTCTTCATGACAATGTACATTCAGGAAAGCATAAACACAGCGGCAGTACTAAAATTGAGTTGAGTTCTATTGCTGTATATAATGACGAACTGGATATATATGGGGTTATAGACTGCGTAGAGTTTATAAAATCATCTAATGGGGTATACATAGAAGGTCTTGACAACAAATACTCTGTTAATATTATAGAATATAAGCCAACGCAACCGAAAACAGGGGCAATAAGAGAAACAGATGCTATACAGGTATATGCTCAAAAAGTTTGTGCAGATTATTTATGGAAGTGTAACAGTAATGGATACATATATTATTGTGACACAAGGAAGAGGGTCAGACTTCCGTTTGACGAGGAAAAAGAAAAATATAGTTCGACTCTGAATAAGCTAACAACTGAAATGAAGCAGATAATGGAGAGTGGAATAATACCTGATCGAAAACGAGGGCAGAAATGCAGTGGGTGTTCTATACAGGATATTTGCATTCCGCAGAATAAACCGTATAGCGTAAGGTCTATAATAGAGGGAGATATATGAAAAAGCTTTTAAATACGTTATATGTGACAGAAGAAGAAATGTATTTAACACTGGATGGAGAAAACATTGTATGTAAACTGCATGGGGAAACTAAATTGAGATTGCCGTTTGCTAATCTTGAGGGTATATTCTGCTTTAGCTATATTGGTTGTTCTCCTGCCCTCATGGGTAAGTGTGCTGATTATGGAATAGCTTTGAATTTTATCTCCCCATCAGGACATTTTCTTGCAAGAGTGCAGGGAGCAACAAAGGGAAATATACTTTTGAGAAAAAGGCAATATGAAATTTTTGCGGATCCACCCGTCTTGTTAAGACAAAATACTGTAGCGGCTAAACTTCATAACACTAAAGGCGTGGTAAAAAAAGTATTGAATTTACATCCAGAATTGGATTCAGACGGTTCTTTGACTCGAGGCATTCAATGTATTGATAGAGATATAGAGGAAGTATATAAAACTGATGATTATAATAGCATTATGGGCATTGAAGGCAATGGTAGTAAGACATACTTTGGAGTATTTGATAAAATGATTCTCAAGCAGAAAGAAGACTTTTTTCTTATAATGAGGAATAAAAGACCTCCTTTGGATAGAGTAAATGCGTTGCTGTCATTTCTATATACTATTCTTACATGTGATTATGCCTCTGCTCTTGAGAGCGTGGGATTGGATAGCTACTATGGATTTTATCATGCTTTAAGACCCGGCAGGGCTTCGCTTGCTTGTGATCTTGTGGAAGAAGCTAGGTGTATAGTAGAGAGATTTGTATTAAATTTGATAAATTTAAAAATTGTAAATGCAAATGATTTTGAAACTCAAGTAAGCGGCGCGGTATTTCTTAATAAAGATGGCAAGAAAAAAGTACTTAGTAAATGGCAGGAGAAAAAGAATGCAGATATGGTTCATCCATATTTAAAGCAAAAAATTAAAACAGGACTGTTGCCATATATTCAGAGTATGCTTTTAGCGAAATATATAAGAGGAGAAATAAAAGAATATCCATGTTATTTAACAAGCAGGTGATGAATTATGATGGTAATAGTAAGCTACGATGTGTCAACGATAGATAAAGAAGGGAAAAAACGATTAAGAAAAATTGCTAAAGAGTGTATTAATTATGGGCAACGAGTTCAGAATTCAGTTTTTGAAATAGATGTTGATTATAGCACATTTCTTAAAGTACAGGATAAGTTAATTAAGCTTATGGACAAGGAAAAGGACAGTTTAAGATTTTATTATCTAGGAAACAACTGGAAGAAAAAAGTTGAACATATAGGTGCTAAACCAACTTATGATCCTGAAGGAACACTGATAATATAATTTTACAAACCTTTAATAATATTAAAATCCAGATAGGTTTGTACATTTTTTGTACGAATATAAGTCTATATTTTACATTCATATATAAAATATAGAGGTTTAATCCGCTCTTTTGCTAAGGTGCAGCTCATTATACACAATATATAGGGTTGCGCCCCGCATGGGGCGTGTGAGTTGAAATTGATAGCAAAAAAGAAGCAGATTATTATGTAGAGGTTGCGCCCCGCATGGGGCGTGTGAGTTGAAATTGCGCGTTCGGCGGCTAAACGAGCCGAAACGATAGATGGTTGCGCCCCGCATGGGGCGTGTGAGTTGAAATCCACATCACCCGTTGCCTGTAAAAACCTCTCTCGTTTGTTGCGCCCCGCATGGGGCGTGTGAGTTGAAATATATAAGCACATCAAAGAATTCATGGCAGACTTGTTGCGCCCCGCATGGGGCGTGTGAGTTGAAATAAGAGCCGTGGTGTAAAAACAGTAGATTTGTTCTGTGTTGTTGCGCCCCGCATGGGGCGTGTGAGTTGAAATTGATAGCAAAAAAGAAGCAGATTATTATGTAGAGGTTGCGCCCCGCATGGGGCGTGTGAGTTGAAATTGTTAATGTACGTCAAGATTGGGGCATATCACGCGATTGTTGCGCCCCGCATGGGGCGTGTGAGTTGAAATCATATGAGTTCACATTCAACAATAGCTCAAATACGTTGCGCCCCGCATGGGGCGTGTGAGTTGAAATCCTTACCCCGCGCGAGTGCGCAAAACTGCAAGGCAGTTGCGCCCCGCATGGGGCGTGTGAGTTGAAATTATACGGGGAAAATCTGACAATAACAACTGAACATTTGGTTGCGCCCCGCATGGGGCGTGTGAGTTGAAATCGATAGGCACATCATCTATTAAACACGGATTATCCGGTTGCGCCCCGCATGGGGCGTGTGAGTTGAAATTTGATATATAAATCCTTTCCAGCACGGAATCCGGGTTGCGCCCCGCATGGGGCGTGTGAGTTGAAATCCACCTCTAATGAGGTAAGTATATTGGAATCTGCGTTGCGCCCCGCATGGGGCGTGTGAGTTGAAATAATACAAAATCTCCGGCATGAGATATAAACTGCCAATTGTTGCGCCCCGCATGGGGCGTGTGAGTTGAAATAGACTGTTACCGCAAAGAAGGGCATACAGATGAAGTTGCGCCCCGCATGGGGCGTGTGAGTTGAAATAGATGATAAAAGATTTTTGGATTTTTTACACAAAGCAAGTTGCGCCCCGCATGGGGCGTGTGAGTTGAAATTATCAATGATATTCGTAATGAAACGGATATAGCAATCGGTTGCGCCCCGCATGGGGCGTGTGAGTTGAAATCTACAAGAGCAGAATTAGAAAAAGCTGCAAACTGGGTTGCGCCCCGCATGGGGCGTGTGAGTTGAAATTAATTAATATTATACCATATATTATTTTAAAAATCGTTGCGCCCCGCATGGGGCGTGTGAGTTGAAATATCATATCCAGAGAAACAAAAGAAAATCTTCTGTATTTGTTGCGCCCCGCATGGGGCGTGTGAGTTGAAATATCGAACTAATATTAATGCTATATGAAATAACTCCGTTGCGCCCCGCATGGGGCGTGTGAGTTGAAATCTGTTTCTATAGCAATAAGTTTTGCGGGCGCTGCCGGTTGCGCCCCGCATGGGGCGTGTGAGTTGAAATGTGTTAAATCTGCAAAAAAAGCTATGAGCGGTGATGTTGCGCCCCGCATGGGGCGTGTGAGTTGAAATCCGTAACATCGATGGACGTTCCAACATTAGCAAGCGGGTTGCGCCCCGCATGGGGCGTGTGAGTTGAAATTGAATTGGGAGGAGCGCCGTAAGATTTTATTTGGTTGCGCCCCGCATGGGGCGTGTGAGTTGAAATTTTAAGTCATTCCACATCTGTTTGATATTGTTAAACGTTGCGCCCCGCATGGGGCGTGTGAGTTGAAATTTTCGCCCCAATTATTTATATACGTATAAAACCCTGGTTGCGCCCCGCATGGGGCGTGTGAGTTGAAATATCAAGTATTGGGGATATAGAAGAATTAACTCCGTTGCGCCCCGCATGGGGCGTGTGAGTTGAAATATCTGGCGAATATGGAACAAATGAATGTAAAGATTGGGTTGCGCCCCGCATGGGGCGTGTGAGTTGAAATGCGTTGGTCCGAGGCAATGCGCGTGTCAGAGGTAAGTTGCGCCCCGCATGGGGCGTGTGAGTTGAAATTTGGCATTATCAGATGTATTGTCAGATGAAACTGTGTTGCGCCCCGCATGGGGCGTGTGAGTTGAAATTTTGATAAGAACTTCACCTTCCTGATTCATTCTAAGAAGTTGCGCCCCGCATGGGGCGTGTGAGTTGAAATATTCATGGATATTTTGTAGGGATAGACAGAGCACGTTGCGCCCCGCATGGGGCGTGTGAGTTGAAATTGGGTGTTCCATATGATACATTTGTTGAACATCATCGGTTGCGCCCCGCATGGGGCGTGTGAGTTGAAATTGCGAGGCAGATGGAGAGATTGCGGGGCGAGTTAGTTGCGCCCCGCATGGGGCGTGTGAGTTGAAATTTTGAATTTGACACAGAAAATGAAGTAAAGGCGAAGGTTGCGCCCCGCATGGGGCGTGTGAGTTGAAATTTGCGCTTTCTGACATGATTAAACGTCCGGCATTAGTTGCGCCCCGCATGGGGCGTGTGAGTTGAAATATCCGAATAGATACGTTGTTCAATATAGATTCACAATGGTTGCGCCCCGCATGGGGCGTGTGAGTTGAAATACGCACGCCCCACACGTTCATCAATCTTTTTTTGTAGTTGCGCCCCGCATGGGGCGTGTGAGTTGAAATTTCAATCGCTGTAAACAGACGATTCGCGAAGGAGTTGCGCCCCGCATGGGGCGTGTGAGTTGAAATTCCCCCCTCCCCTTACGCCGCCAGATACTGGCGGCGTTGCGCCCCGCATGGGGCGTGTGAGTTGAAATATGGTACCTGCGCCCATGAATACGCGCAAAAAAGTTGCGCCCCGCATGGGGCGTGTGAGTTGAAATTAATCATTATTCTCGCGAGAAGGAAAGGGGGTTGGGTTGCGCCCCGCATGGGGCGTGTGAGTTGAAATTTAAAAACGGATGAAACGCTTGGTTTTATTAAATTCGTTGCGCCCCGCATGGGGCGTGTGAGTTGAAATTTCCCGCGAGAAGAAAGGGGGGTTGGGGATAGCCGGTTGCGCCCCGCATGGGGCGTGTGAGTTGAAATTCGTGCGGTATAGTTTGCCAAGCCTATACATAGACAGTTGCGCCCCGCATGGGGCGTGTGAGTTGAAATTTCTATTATGTCATGCTTTAGCTTATATACATCGCCGGTTGCGCCCCGCATGGGGCGTGTGAGTTGAAATGATATAAATGATGCTGTTGTTTTGGCAGTGCTATAGTTGCGCCCCGCATGGGGCGTGTGAGTTGAAATAAATGGGCGATACACCGATTGCAGGTGGACGAGCTCTGGTTGCGCCCCGCATGGGGCGTGTGAGTTGAAATTTTTCTCCATCTCAATTTTAATATCAAGTGCAGCATGTTGCGCCCCGCATGGGGCGTGTGAGTTGAAATGCCAACGACCATTTTGTTGGGATACCTTACGACTGTGTTGCGCCCCGCATGGGGCGTGTGAGTTGAAATGTCTTGAGCATGGTTGGGTGACAGTTCAAGGGGCTGGTTGCGCCCCGCATGGGGCGTGTGAGTTGAAATTCAATGTAACATTCATCACTTGGATTTATTATTTCGTGTTGCGCCCCGCATGGGGCGTGTGAGTTGAAATTAGACGTGGACTTTTTCAGGGACAGAAAGATACGTTGTTGCGCCCCGCATGGGGCGTGTGAGTTGAAATTATTTAACGTTCTTGAAGTGTCCGGATATTTTAGGGTTGCGCCCCGCATGGGGCGTGTGAGTTGAAATAATGTTTACGGTCCGTTGAATATGCCAGGGAGCGGACGTTGCGCCCCGCATGGGGCGTGTGAGTTGAAATTATGCCTGTCAAACATGACCTCACTGAATATAATCTTTGGTTGCGCCCCGCATGGGGCGTGTGAGTTGAAATAGCTTATTGCCGGAGGAAAAGAAGCAGGAGATTTTGTTGCGCCCCGCATGGGGCGTGTGAGTTGAAATTCGCCGCATGGTTATTGCCCATGCGGCATTATTTGTTGCGCCCCGCATGGGGCGTGTGAGTTGAAATATCAGAAGGAGAAAAAACAGAATGAATTTATTAGTTGCGCCCCGCATGGGGCGTGTGAGTTGAAATATTTTAATATGCGCAGCAGCGTTATCTACAGTTAGTTGCGCCCCGCATGGGGCGTGTGAGTTGAAATGATAAAGATAGGCAGAGCGATAAAAACAGTAGTCAATGTTGCGCCCCGCATGGGGCGTGTGAGTTGAAATATTTATGATGTACAGAGTCAATTGATACGGAATGTTGCGCCCCGCATGGGGCGTGTGAGTTGAAATTTGATCATATTCAGCGAGCAATGTGAAAATACAATAAGTTGCGCCCCGCATGGGGCGTGTGAGTTGAAATTTGTAGCATTGGTAAGCGAACATGCAATAATAAATAGTTGCGCCCCGCATGGGGCGTGTGAGTTGAAATTTGCGTACTGCTGTACTGTACCCGCACTATCCTTAAAGTTGCGCCCCGCATGGGGCGTGTGAGTTGAAATAGCAGTAGCATACGCTTATGCGGCACAGAAAAACGGATGGTTGCGCCCCGCATGGGGCGTGTGAGTTGAAATTTTATACGACTTCTGCACTGTTACAAATCCTGCTTTAGCGTTGCGCCCCGCATGGGGCGTGTGAGTTGAAATTTACTGGTTTTAAATCAGTAGTATGTGCTGAATTGTGTTGCGCCCCGCATGGGGCGTGTGAGTTGAAATTTATCTTCTACAACAT
Source organism: uncultured bacterium (assembly GCA_905215805.1). Classification (GTDB taxonomy): domain Bacteria; phylum Bacillota; class Clostridia; order UBA1381; family UBA1381; genus UMGS1958. The sequence goes on from CAJMRL010000004.1 coordinate 156,186, forward strand.
ATCCACGCGACATTAACATGTTGCGCCCCGCATGGGGCGTGTGAGTTGAAATCTTCGCGTGTACGGTAGAGTTTATCGAGTTTGTATAGTGTTGCGCCCCGCATGGGGCGTGTGAGTTGAAATGTATTGTATATTATCGGCTTAGGCGTGTTTTGCGTTGCGCCCCGCATGGGGCGTGTGAGTTGAAATAAAAGTGCAGAATGATGGTAGTGTTATAGGTTTAGTTGCGCCCCGCATGGGGCGTGTGAGTTGAAATAATGATGAACAAATAGCACATAATATGGGGATTGGTTGCGCCCCGCATGGGGCGTGTGAGTTGAAATGATTTTGTATTTTTATATGATGCGTCAGAAGAAAGTTGCGCCCCGCATGGGGCGTGTGAGTTGAAATAGCAATAATGATTTATAAAAAAATCCGGCTACGCCAGTTGCGCCCCGCATGGGGCGTGTGAGTTGAAATGGATTGGCCGCCAGGCCAACCCGCCAGGGCGAGGGTTGCGCCCCGCATGGGGCGTGTGAGTTGAAATGAAGACGTAGTGCAAAACGGAGCGAATGAAAAAGGCTAGTTGCGCCCCGCATGGGGCGTGTGAGTTGAAATAAGCAAATTATTTAATGTATCCGCTATTTTTATGTTGCGCCCCGCATGGGGCGTGTGAGTTGAAATTATCGATAGAGTTCGATAACCTGCACTGTTTCCGGGTTGCGCCCCGCATGGGGCGTGTGAGTTGAAATGCATTTTGCATTTTCAAAACTTGCCGCTGCGTCCAAGTTGCGCCCCGCATGGGGCGTGTGAGTTGAAATCATAAGGACAAACCCGTCTGGGCACACGTAATAAACGTTGCGCCCCGCATGGGGCGTGTGAGTTGAAATACTATCAATTAATTCTTCAAAAGAGTGATTTGGATGTTGCGCCCCGCATGGGGCGTGTGAGTTGAAATTAATCATTCCTTTTCCCCGCGAGAAGAAAGGGGGGGTTGCGCCCCGCATGGGGCGTGTGAGTTGAAATCATTTGCGCCGCGTAGCGGCGTATGCGGCGAATGCCGGTTGCGCCCCGCATGGGGCGTGTGAGTTGAAATGGCAAACTATACCGCACGAAAGCCGAAGCAGAGGCAGTTGCGCCCCGCATGGGGCGTGTGAGTTGAAATATTGTCAAAATCCAAAACAACTGTATCCGCCGTACCGCGTTGCGCCCCGCATGGGGCGTGTGAGTTGAAATAATATTACAATTCCAAATGATATAAGCAAACATCATGTTGCGCCCCGCATGGGGCGTGTGAGTTGAAATTTTTGCTAACATTTTCTGTGTATACCCTTTTTCAGCCAGTTGCGCCCCGCATGGGGCGTGTGAGTTGAAATTATGCCGCGGTATTTCATGGGATAGTACGCATTGTTGCGCCCCGCATGGGGCGTGTGAGTTGAAATGCGGAGAGCAAGGAATGATTAGAGCCCAAGGGGCGGGTTGCGCCCCGCATGGGGCGTGTGAGTTGAAATTTCCACATCTGCTTCTATCTGCTGGGACGAATCAGTTGCGCCCCGCATGGGGCGTGTGAGTTGAAATCGGCCGATCCAAGTATAATAAATATGGACCCATTGTTGCGCCCCGCATGGGGCGTGTGAGTTGAAATCCGCGCCGTCTTCGGGGGCGCAATACGCGGCGCCCCCGTTGCGCCCCGCATGGGGCGTGTGAGTTGAAATGGTGATGCAAAATCACAGCTAACCGCAGTGGCTATGCACGTTGCGCCCCGCATGGGGCGTGTGAGTTGAAATTGATTACAATGCCGTTTTATGAAGATTTGACAGGCGCGTTGCGCCCCGCATGGGGCGTGTGAGTTGAAATGTTTATAAAAAGCCTTTTCCGAAGCGTCCGTACGTTGCGCCCCGCATGGGGCGTGTGAGTTGAAATCCGAATACACTCATATGCTTGACTATCTCGCTGTGTTGCGCCCCGCATGGGGCGTGTGAGTTGAAATATCGATTGCCTGAGAAGCTATCGAGGAGTATCTGTGTTGCGCCCCGCATGGGGCGTGTGAGTTGAAATATTATGCCTGTAGACCGTAATCAAAAATATGAAAGTTGCGCCCCGCATGGGGCGTGTGAGTTGAAATCAGGGTCTGCGCCGCTTGCTGTGTATTTTGTAAGCATGTTGCGCCCCGCATGGGGCGTGTGAGTTGAAATGGCTGCTCGAGCGGCGGTGCTAAAATCTATCGGTTGCGCCCCGCATGGGGCGTGTGAGTTGAAATGGCTCTTTTTCTCCTGAAGCTGTTTCGGAACGCGATACGTTGCGCCCCGCATGGGGCGTGTGAGTTGAAATGTCAAACGATTTCGGCATGTTTTTGCTGCCCAGTATTGTTGCGCCCCGCATGGGGCGTGTGAGTTGAAATTCCCCGCGAGAAGAAAGGGGGGTTGGGGATAGCGTTGCGCCCCGCATGGGGCGTGTGAGTTGAAATATATAGCAAAGTCCGCTACGGACAAAGGTAACAATGTGTTGCGCCCCGCATGGGGCGTGTGAGTTGAAATCGTATATACCGAAGCATGGGCTAATGAACAGATAGAATGTTGCGCCCCGCATGGGGCGTGTGAGTTGAAATCAATCAATAAATTTTTTAAGACCGGAGAATTAATCGTTGCGCCCCGCATGGGGCGTGTGAGTTGAAATGGCTGCTTCTGCAACTGTTCCACAATCTGTAGCTACGGTTGCGCCCCGCATGGGGCGTGTGAGTTGAAATTAGCAATGCTATACAGAGCGTTTCTCAATCTACATGTTGCGCCCCGCATGGGGCGTGTGAGTTGAAATTTCCGGGGCGCAATACGCGGCGCCCCGGAAAAGCCGGTTGCGCCCCGCATGGGGCGTGTGAGTTGAAATTATTTGGACCGAATCCCATAAATCTACAAAGATGGTTGCGCCCCGCATGGGGCGTGTGAGTTGAAATGATGTCATTGATAATAATGTACAGAACGAAAAAGCTATGTTGCGCCCCGCATGGGGCGTGTGAGTTGAAATTCTGCGAAATTTCAACATTTACATACATATCTTTTGCGTTGCGCCCCGCATGGGGCGTGTGAGTTGAAATCGCGCTCCATTTGTCCGATACGCCCAATTTATCGTTGCGCCCCGCATGGGGCGTGTGAGTTGAAATCGATGTGTACATCATGGTCGTCAAATTCTGATACTGTTGCGCCCCGCATGGGGCGTGTGAGTTGAAATGATGTCATTGATAATAATGTACAGAACGAAAAAGCTATCGTTGCGCCCCGCATGGGGCGTGTGAGTTGAAATTTGCAAAAACATTACCGTATCCAGGTGATGTTCGTTGCGCCCCGCATGGGGCGTGTGAGTTGAAATTTTTTGTTGTTTAATTTCCGTGTATGATTCGGACGGTTGCGCCCCGCATGGGGCGTGTGAGTTGAAATGGATTGGCGCGCAGCGCCAACCCAGCGGGCGAGGGTTGCGCCCCGCATGGGGCGTGTGAGTTGAAATCTCCAATTCAAAACGTATTTCTCCGCGTTCGCCAAAGTTGCGCCCCGCATGGGGCGTGTGAGTTGAAATTATTGTGCGATCTCCTCTGTCAATGGCGTTTACGTTGCGCCCCGCATGGGGCGTGTGAGTTGAAATAATCTACATCAGATATGGCAAATACTGCAAGTCGGTTGCGCCCCGCATGGGGCGTGTGAGTTGAAATGCGGGGAAAAAGGAATGATTAAAGCCCAAGGGGCGGGGGGTTGCGCCCCGCATGGGGCGTGTGAGTTGAAATTTTTTTTGCAATACAATTTTTTAAAATTTTTAAAAGTTGCGCCCCGCATGGGGCGTGTGAGTTGAAATCCCCCCTCCCCTTACGCCGCCGCAAGCCGGCGGCTATCGTTGCGCCCCGCATGGGGCGTGTGAGTTGAAATCCCATATTCTGGGTGACTTTTCAACGCTGAACAGTATGTTGCGCCCCGCATGGGGCGTGTGAGTTGAAATGAAAAATCCCTCGTCCAGCCGTCCGCAGTCATGGTTGCGCCCCGCATGGGGCGTGTGAGTTGAAATATCAAAAAAAGTAAGCTCAGGTTGTATATACCATGGTTGCGCCCCGCATGGGGCGTGTGAGTTGAAATTCGGGAGGTTTTACGGGATTTAAGTATTTGGATACCAGTTGCGCCCCGCATGGGGCGTGTGAGTTGAAATATGGCATTTATAGGAGTATATGTGCTTGTTTGCGAGTTGCGCCCCGCATGGGGCGTGTGAGTTGAAATGTATTTACTCGACTGTATGAAAAAATATATTCTGTTGCGCCCCGCATGGGGCGTGTGAGTTGAAATATGTATATTAGGCAGTTTTTTTTAACAGTTTATAGTTGCGCCCCGCATGGGGCGTGTGAGTTGAAATGGATATGGAGGAGAAATAACATATGAGGTGAATAATGTTGCGCCCCGCATGGGGCGTGTGAGTTGAAATGATCTTCAAACAATGATGCAAGTCCTGTAATCTGTTGTTGCGCCCCGCATGGGGCGTGTGAGTTGAAATTGCAACTGTCGGGTGTACCTGTGAGTTAAAATTAGTTGCGCCCCGCATGGGGCGTGTGAGTTGAAATCCTGAGCGGCAAGCAGCTTGATAGTCTCCCATCTTCGCGTTGCGCCCCGCATGGGGCGTGTGAGTTGAAATACACGCTATCCATGCAATAACTACCGATACGGTTAGTTGCGCCCCGCATGGGGCGTGTGAGTTGAAATCGCGCTCCATTTGTCCGATACGCCCAATTTATCGTTGCGCCCCGCATGGGGCGTGTGAGTTGAAATTAATATGGAATTTTTATCTGCGGGAATCAGGTTATCGTTGCGCCCCGCATGGGGCGTGTGAGTTGAAATCGTATCAATGCCGCTGCCGTAACAGTAACTATTGTTGCGCCACGCATGGGTCATGTGAGTTGAAATACTACTTCAAATCAGACATCTTTATGTTTACTGTTGCGTACGTATAGGGCGTATTAGTTAAAATTTTCTTGAGTACTAGTGGAGACTTGTGACTTTTATATATAATTAATATCATAATATTGAAAAATATATTGCAAAAACATATAATGTATGGTATGATATAAATGATAAATGTATTTATATGGAGTTTATTATGAATAATATAAGAGATCTACGAAAGAAAGCAGGACTTACACAGCGTGAACTTGCCAATTGGTTAGAGATTCCTTTGAGAACTTTGGAGAGCTGGGAAAGAGGAATACGGAAGTGCCCTGAATGGGCGAATAAGCTCGTGCAAGAAAAAATGCTTAATGAATTATTTGAATTAAAGGCAGGAGATATAAGGGCAGAAGGAGAATATCTAAAAAACTATTTGGAGCGTGAGCAACGGAAAGAGCTGATTATACAGCTTACTAAATTATCTTCTGAAGATTTTTTCAATGTGGTAGTAAAAATATATGTTGATTTATCATTGCATGTACCGTATATTTTTTGGATGATGAATATTTATAATGAAGCAGATAAGCATAGATTCTGGCAAACTTTCTGCAAAGGATTAATATAATATTCTGTACATTCTCTATAAAATAATTAGTATACGATTAATATATTTTATATTGCAATTTATAAAAATTAAAAAAATCAAAAAAAGACTTGATTTTTTGGAATATATCTGTTATAATATAAAAGTCGTTAAGATTTGCGGATATGGCGGAATTGGCAGACGCGCATGATTCAGGTTCATGTGGTGAGAGCCGTGCAGGTTCAAGTCCTGTTATCCGCATTGAACATTAAAAATCCGAACCTTGTACCAATTGGTAATGGGTTCGGATTTTTGGTTTATTTTGATTATCCTAATTTTAATAGTAAAATCAAATATTATAAAAGCATTTGCATAACGAATGATACTAAAGAAAAAGATGTTGAGATAAACAAGCAAGAAGAGAACTTTATAAAGCGAGTTTCTCTCTTGCTTATGTTACATATAAATTTATTTTATAACAAAATTATGATATAATATTATAAAAATAATTTGAGCGAGGTCCTTATATGCACGAAATAATATATCCAACCAATGATGAAATAATAAGTATAGTCATAGATTACATAAAGAATAGTATATATAAATACGCAATACTGATTGATGGCGAATGGGGTTCAGGTAAAACGTGGTTTATAAAAAATATGTTGATGCCCGAAATTAATAAGTATATCAAGAATATTATAAAAAATGATTTACAATACAAAAAAACGGTTTATCTATCACTTAATGGTTTGGAATCAATAAATGAAATTTCAGCAAAACTATTTTTTAGTATTATTCCTGAAGATAAAAGAACTATTACAAAAAACCTTTCTTCAATATTAAATACTTTTCTTAAGGGAAGGAATGTAAATATTAATGTAAATGATATTGGTAACTTATTATCATCATTTGTAAACATTTCAGAATATATTATAATTTTTGATGATTTAGAGCGATGTAAATGTGATATTGCAGAAACTTTGGGGTTTATAAACGGTTTTGTGGAGCATAATAACACTAAGATCATATTAGTTGCAAATGAGTCCGAAATTGAAGTTTCGGATTCTTATACAGAACCATTAAAATACATAGCAGCTACTCAAAAAAGCATTGCGATTGAAAAGCAGACAGAAGGATCATTTACTATAGAGCAAATCAAAGAGCGAATAGACAAAATGTTCAAAGAAGAAAGTAAATATGATCGAATTAAAGAGAAATTAATAGGACAAACAATAAAGTATCGGCCAGACTTAAACAAAATTATTCCTGCTCTTATAAAAGACAATATTGATGAAAAAAACTTTTTATATCGTTTATTATTGCAAGAACAAGGAAATTTTATTAAACTTATGCAAAATGATTGCTCTTATAATTTTAGGACATTTCAATTCTTTTTATCTATAATTATAAAGCTTGACAAATTAATTCGAAAGGTAAAATATGAAGAAAAGGATGAATATGAGAAAATAATTAAAATTGTTATAAAATATTGTTTTCATATAAGCTTCAAATACAAGAGAGGTGAATATACTGTTCCTTGGGAAAAAGATGAATTATATGGACATATAAGTTTAACCGATGCTCCTTATATGTCTGAAACTATTATAGGTTTTGCTTTTGTTGACTATGCGATTTCATATAATGTATATGATGAAAAGTTTATTACAACTTCTATCAAATCTTTTATTGACTATATAAAAGAACAAGCTGAAGAATCACAAACAAGATATTCAAACGATCCTGATGTTATAATTTTGTCTACTTGGTGGGAGTTTTCAGATAAAGAAATTTTAGCCACACTACATAGCGTGTGCGAAAAAGTAAAAAATAATGAATTTATTCCAAAGCATTACATTAATTTAATAAAACTAACTTTGCCTCCCTTGATAGAATGTTCTCTTAATAGAAGCGATTTTGATGATATGTATAGATATATGAAATCTAAAATTCAAAATGAAGAAATCAATTATTCTCGGAGCGATTTCATTTATTTTAATCAATCGAAAAAAGTAGCTGAAGAATGTAAAAAAAAATTTACTGAAATTAAAGAAATATTAAATGCCAAGAAAAAAGAAAATGATTTTGATATGGTTGATGGTTTTTTACAACGCGAAACTTGGGGGAACTATTGTATGATGATTTATGCGAACGTGCAAGGAATCAAAGCATAATAACTGAAGAAAAATCCTTAATTTCGAAAATGGATATTGGTAAAATATGTGAATTGATAGAGAAATCATCTTCAAAACAAATAAGTGCATTTAGATATTATATAGCAGAATTATATAATTTTGTTAATATAAGTGATTATTATATGAACGATATACCAAATCTTAAAGAGCTGTTGTCAACAATGGAAGGAATTGATAAAACTGGTTTTGATAATATTAAGCTAATGAATATTGAGTTATTAGAAAAATTATTAAAAGAAAAAATCGAACTATTAAAATAATAGAATAATCGTGGAAGTTTTGATCATGCTTATCCGATTATTGTTATATGAAAATCTACGGATAGTTCAGCCATGGGATTTTTATATCTGAATATTTTAATTATTTATAGGCACAATATTAGCTTGAGTATTTTTAGCGAGGAAATTCAAATGAAGAGTATGGTTAATAAAATAAAATTTGATAAAATAAAAGTATATTTTATATATTTTATAATGTATTCAGTAATTGGATGGATTTATGAGACTGTATTAGAGGTTGCAGTATACAGATGGGGATTTTCCAACAGAGGTGTTTTGTTTGGACCATATTGCCCGGTGTATGGCGTAGGTGCGCTGTTCTTTATATTTACAATATATCCAATTATAAAAGGGAAAGCGTTGAAAAAAAGACTTTTTCTTATACCTGTGATTTTTATTTTATGTATGCTTATTGCAACGCTATTGGAGTTGTTGACTTCATATTTGTGTGAAGCAATAATGGGATCATGGCCATGGCAGACATATGCGGATTATAAATATAATTTTGAGGCAAGAATAGCTCTATCTCCTTCTATTAGGTTCGGAATAGGCGGAGTTGTATTTTTATACATAATACAGCCTTTATTTGAAAAAGTTATCAATAAATTGAATATGAAATATTTAAATATAATTTTTCTTATATTGGTGCTGTTATTTGGCATTGATTTATTTTACTGGCTATTTTAGAAGCTTATAGAATATGGGAAGGTAATTGGAATAAAAAACCAATTGCCTTTTTATATTGTTATATTTTTTCCTTAAAATTATTATATAATATCGTAAAATAATTTTCTTGGCAATACTAATAAAATTCTTTGAACTATTAATTGCATAAGAGAGAAATTTGTGCTATAATAAGGACAGATGTAATTTTTCGAAATGAAAGGGACAAAATAAAATGACAAAGCTTGAAGAATTCAAAAAAAATATAAATGGAGCTAATGTAAATGTTATAGGCATCGGGATATCAAATATGCCGCTTATACGGCTTCTTGTTAAGCTTGGTGCTAAAGTAACAGCTTTTGATGCAAAGGACGAAAAATATTTGGGAGATAATTATCTTCAATGCTGTGAGCTGGGAGTGAAAACGGTATTGGGAGAAGACTATCTTGATAAGCTTGACGGGGATATAATATTTAAAACTCCGGGGCTTAGATATGATAAGCCGCAGCTTTTAAAAGCTGTTGAAGACGGGGCTGTACTGACCTCGGAAATGGAAGTCTTTTTTGAAATATGCCCGGCTCATATTATAGCCGTGACCGGTTCGGACGGAAAGACAACTACAACCACGCTTATTCATGAAATGATGACCAAGGCGGGATATAAGACATGGCTTGGAGGAAATATAGGAAATCCACTTCTTGATAAAACAGAAGAAATGACAGAAAATGATTGGGTAATACTTGAATTATCATCTTTTCAGCTTCACACAATGAAAAAATCACCGGAAATAGGAGTGATAACAAATCTTAGTCCCAATCATCTTGACTGGCATAAGGATTATGCTGAATATATAGATGCAAAAACAAATATTTTTACTCATATGAACAGAAATAATATACTTGTTCTTAATGCGGACAATGCGGACAGCGCGGCATTGCTTCCTATTGCACATGTTAATGTTCGTATGTTTTCAAGGAAGAGAAAAGCTAATATATGGCTTGACGGAGATGTGATAAAAAACGGAGAAAGAAGCGTTTTAAATATAAATGATATAAAGATTCCGGGAATTCATAATGTAGAAAATTATATGGCGGCAATAGCAGCGGTAGATGGATTGGTAAGTGATGATGTTATTGTTGATGTAGCAAGGAATTTTGGAGGAGTTCCTCACCGTATAGAGCTTGTTCGCGAATTGGATGGAGTAAAATATTATAATAGTTCTATTGATTCAAGTCCGAACAGAACGATCAATGCACTTAATGTATTTAAGCAAAAGGTAATAATGATTGCCGGAGGAAAGGACAAGGGAATTCCTTATGATGAAATAGGAATGCCAATAGTTGAGCATGTAAAAAAGCTTATTCTTATAAGCAAGATCCCTGTTACAGAAGAGGATAAAAAGCTTCATCCGTCGGCTGAGCAGATAAAGCAGGCAGTTATTAAAACCGGAAGAGCGGATGAGTTGGAAATATTTGATGTGCATACCTATGAAGATGCGGTAAAGAAGGCCCATGAAATAGCACATAAAGGAGATATTGTAATCCTTTCTCCTGCAAGCACAAGCTTTGATATGTTCAGAAATTTTGAAGAACGTGGAAATTTATTTAAAAAATTGGTTAATGAATTATAAGTAAAGGCTGAATGTATTGCCATTAGATACGGTATATCCGTTTATTTAATATAGGAGTAGATAGCTTTGAGAAAATTGATAAAAGAACTAAGCGATATGAGAGGCATATCGGGCTTTGAATACAGAATAAACAGAAGAATTGCTGATATGTTTTTGCCTTATTCCGATGAGGTTCGTATAGATAATTTGGGGAGTGTTATAGCATTTAGAGAATCAGGAAGCCCTAATGCTCCGAAAATAATGATAGAGGCTCATTGTGATGAAATAGGGCTTATGGTTACATCTATAACCGATGAAGGGTTTATAACGTTTGCTGCAGTAGGAGGAATAGATCAAAGGATCCTGCCTTCATTAGAGGTTACAGTACACGGAAAAAAGGATATTCCCGGAGTTATAGGGATTAAACCGGACAGAATGCTTGAAAGTAAAAAGACTGTGTCAATGAAGGAAATGGCGATCGATACCAGTCTTGATGCAAAAATTGTAAAGGAAAATATTTTTGTTGGCGACAGTATTACAATGGCACAGTCAATAGGAGCGTTAGGAAAAAAACAATGGAGCGGAAAAACTCTTGATGACAGGGCATCGGTTGCTGCTATTATAGATGTTATGAAAAATATAAAAGATGCAGAGCTTAATGCTGATGTATACGCCGTGGCGGCGGTGCAGGAAGAGGTAGGATGCCGCGGAGGAAAGACTACTGCCGGAGGAATACGTCCTGATATCGCTATTGCTATAGATGTGACTCACGGAATAACACCTGATAATTCAGATAATGCATTTGAAATAGGAAGCGGATGCGCTATTTCGGTAGGTCCAAATATTCATCCGCTGCTTGCGAAGGCTTTGTTTAAAACAGCCAAAAAACATAATATAAAGGTCACAACAGAAGTATGCGGCGGAGAAACCGGAACTGACGCATGGGAAATGCAGATAGCAAGAGGCGGCGGAATACCAACAGCATTATTGTCCATTCCATTAAAATATATGCACACATCAGTTGAAACGCTTGCTATATCTGATGTTAAGGCGACATCTAAATTACTTACGGCATTTATTATGGACTTTAGAGATATGACTGACTTTGTGTATTCGGCGGAGGTATGATAATGGATTTATTGAAAGAAATCAGTGAAGCAAATGCTGTAAGCGGGAACGAAGCTTATTTTATGAGGGATATTGCACCGGAAGCAGTAAAGAAATATAGCCTGCCCAAAGCGCCTTATGCAGACAGCATGGGAAATGTTATTCTTTTTAAAGAAGGAAGAAATCATGATAAATGTATGGCTGTAATGACTCATACAGATGAAGCAGGATATATAGTGAAAGAAATAACGGATAAGGGATTTATAAAAATGGATTCCGTAGGGGACATAGATCCAAGAGTTATTATTTCAAAAAAAGTAAGCGTAGGGCCAAATAAGGTCAAGGGCATAATAGGGATGAAAGCAATTCATCTTCAAAAAAAGGAAGAGAGAGCACAGGTAGTAGATATAAAGAACCTGTTTGTGGATATTGGCGCTAAAAACAAAAAGGATGCTGAAAAAAAAGTGCATCTGGGCGATTATATATCATTCAGCACGAGCTTTGAATATTTTTCTGAAAAAATAATAAAGGGCAAAGCTCTTGACAGAGCAGGCGTATACTGTGTATTGAAAGCAATGGATAAGATACCTGAATATGACACATATTTTATTTTTGCAGCTCAGCACCATACAGGAGTCAGAGGCGCTTCTATAGTTCTTGAAAAGATAAATCCGTCTAATATATTGATTGTTGACACAATAGAAAGTGCGGATATGTTTGGTGTCAAATCTGCGGAAAAAGGCGCGGTGCTGCATGGAGGACCGGTTATAGGAATGATGGATAAAAACAGTATTATCGATAAGGAGCTGGCGCAAAACTTAGATAAAGCGGCAGAAAAAGCCGGAATAAAGACTCAAAAAATATATTCTTATCAAGGCGGAGCGGCAGGAGTGGTAAGAAGCGGATACGGCGGAAGACATACTGTAGTGGTTTCTATACCTTGCCGTTACAGAAATACACCTGTGTCATTTATGTCGACAGAAGATTTAAAAAATACCACAAAGATTGTAGATATATTCTTGGGAAATAAAATCGGATAAGGAGAGTATGATGGAATTATTGGCAAAACTTGCACAAGCATATGGCGCTTCCGGAAATGAAAGTGTTGTTCGTGATATAATTATATCAGAGATAAAAAAATATTGTGATGACTATGAAGTTGACGCTATGGGAAATCTTATAGCTCATAAAAAGGGTAACGGAGTCAAAGTTATGTTTGCGGCTCATATGGATGAAATAGGAATTATTGTGACCCATATAGATAAAAACGGTTATCTGCGTTTTTCAAAAGTAGGCGGATTGTATATCAGAGATTTGGTTCATAGACGTGTACGATTTTCCAATGGTGTTGTTGGAGTTATAGGCAGCGAAGAGGATGAATTTAATAAAAAACCTGATATAAGGAGGCTCTATATAGATATAGGAGCAGATACAAGGGATGAAGCGAGTAAGAGTGTATCAATAGGCGATACTGCAGTATTTTGCGGGGAAACTGTTGTATCGGGGAACAGAATCATCTCAAAAGCCCTGGATAACAGAGCCGGATGCTATATACTTATATCAGCAATGAAAAAAATAAAAAGAAATAAAAATGATCTTTATTTTGTATTTACGACACAAGAAGAGGTAGGTTTAAGAGGTGCAAAGGCAGCGGCATATTCTGTTGATCCTGATTATGCTATAGCAATTGATGTAACAGATACAGGAGATACACCGGAGTGCAATGTGATGGATGTAAAGCTGGGCAGAGGGGCAGCAATAAAGGTAATGGACAGTTCAATCATCTGTGATGTTGATGTTAGAATGGTATTGATCGAAACTGCTAAAAAAAATAAGATACCGTATCAAATTGAAATAATGTCGGATGGCGGAACAGATGCCGGAGCAGTTCATCTCACAAGAGCAGGAATCAAAACCGGAGGAATATCTTTGCCTACAAGGTATATTCATTCTCCGTCGGAAATGGCAGATATAAAAGATTTAGAGGCTTGTTGTGAATTGCTCATAAAATCAGTTGATGCGTTTTAATATGATTTAGCGGAAGGTAATGTATGAGGGGTATAATAAATAAAAAGGCGGCTGCGTTATTTACGGTATTTTCTTTGACGCTGATACCGTCGGTTGTTTCTGCTAAAGAAACGAATTATTACGGCAGCTTTACAATGCCGAATATCAATTATGAAGATATAGTTAAAAATAATTTTGATAAGAATGAATTTTATGAGGCAATAAATAGTGCGCGTGATGTTATAAATGGTTCAGATGGCGATATAGCTGAGATGTTGGACAGCTTTGAAAATATCTTTATTAAAGCTTCTACTGCATATACTATTTCTTATATAGAATCATCAAGGAAAAATACAGAAGAAAACAATGCAAGAACCACTGAATATTATAATGACATTACGGATATGTATGAAAAGTATGAAGAGCTTATTAAAGAGGCATATGATAGCCGGTATACGCATGATGATACAGAGCAATGGCTCGACGGTGCGGAAGAGGCAAAGCTCTTTTTTGAACAGTATCCTGACACTAAAATATATGAGCTTATAAATAATGAAGCTGAATTGCTTGAGGAATATAGCAATAATAGGTTTGAGGATTATATCTATACGACTCCAAACGGGGAACAGTATGATTTTGATGCGTTAGTAAATGAAATTGAAAAATTAGAGAGTGAACTCGGGCAGTATGATTCAGACAGTGATGAAGGGATGAAGCAATTTTCTCATTTTTGGGAAATTATATCCGCGTATTATAAATATTACGAAGAAAGCGGAACACGGCTTGCCCAGTTATATAAACAGCTTGTGGACGTCAGAACTGAAATAGCACGATTAAATGGTTATAATGATTTTGCGCAGTATTCATATGCTTTAAATAATAAGGATTATTCTACCGAGGCAACCCGGCAGCTTTATGCAGATGTAAAAGAGAATATAGTGCCTTTATATAAAATACTTATAAAAAATGGTGCAATGGAAAACATATCGCTGAATCTTGAAGACAATGAAATCATTGAAATTGTCGGAGAAGGGATTGACGATATAAGCAGTGAGATGAAAGCGGCTTACGACTATATGTTTAATAATAATATGATAGATCTTGCATATTCTCCGGAAAAAGTAGGGAGCGGAAACGCATATACAATATGGATCCCGGAATACAATACACCATATACATTTATAAGTCCTGAAAAAAACAATGATATTTGGAAGGTCAGCTCGCTGATTCATGAATTCGGGCATTTTAACACGCAGCTTTATGATCCCAATAGCAGAGATGGATTTAATGATACTTTGTATATAAACAGCGTTGATCTATCAGAGGTGAATTCACAGGGACTGGAACTTTTATTTACCGAATATTATGATAAAATATATGATATAAATGCCTCCAAAGCATATATGTATACAATATGCTCAATGCTTGATTCGATATGCAGCGGATGCCTTTATGATGAATGGCAGACGCGTGTGTATGAAAATCCGGAAATGACTATTGAAGAAATGGACATGTTGTTTAGTGAGTTATGTAAGGAATATGGAATTGAAATGGGAGGACTGCCCTATGTATGGACCCAGGTGCCGCATAATTTTGAAAATCCAATGTATTATATCAGTTATGCGGTAAGCGCTATAGCTGCTCTTGAAATTTGGGATATAAGCATTGACAGCCGAGATGAGGCAATAGATAAATATATGCGTTTATCGGCATTTGGAGATTATGCTCCGTTCAGGGCATCGATCCTTGCAGTTGGACTGAATGATGTCTTTGACAAGGAAACGACAGAAAATATAGCTGATACAGTGGAGAATCATTTTACTTGCGGATATGAAGATGTTGATATGGAGAGCTGGTATGCCGGACCAATATATCTAACATCAAAATATATGCAGCCTGTTGATAATACGCATTTTGAACCCGAAAGCTCAGCCACAAGACTCTATACCGTTGACTGCTTGGGAAGGTATTATGAGCTTTGCGGAGGAAACACTGATGGGTTTGCCGGTAGCTTCATTGATACAGATAATGATAAATATGCGGCTTGGGCACAGGAAACCGGTATTATCAAAGGGTACGGAGATAATATATTTGGTTCATATGATGAGCTGACACGGGAACAGGCAGCGGTTATGTTGTTTAAATATGCGGGGAATATAGGAAATGTTTCTTACGGCAAAAATGAAAGTATTATGCAATTCGGTGACAGCGCAGAAATATCCGAATGGGCATATGATGCAATTTCATGGGCAGTAACCAATGGTATTATTAACGGTACAGACGAGGGACTGCTTATGCCGAAATCGGAATTGACACGTTCTCAACTGGCTCAGTTAATGACAAATTTTATGAAAAATTGTGAAGATTTCCTTGATTGATAATCTATAAGAATAAATGTTTTGCAGGAAATATTTCCTGTCGGTAAAATTGCCCAAAAAAGGACTTGATACTTTTGTTAAATTTTTATCTAAATTGTCTTGCAATTTTTAAATAAATGATGTAAAATAGAAAATAGTAGAATATATTTATCAGACAGATTATATTGCTAATCTGAAATGATTGTTATGGAGGGATCAGTTGTGGATGATGTAGTAAACGGCAGCTATATTGTTATAAAAGCTCTTGAAAACGGTGTTAATATAATAGGCTTGACAAGAGGCAAGGATACCAAATTTCATCATACAGAAAAACTTGATGCCGGAGAGGTTTATATAGCTCAGTTCACAGAAATTACTTCAGCAATAAAAATAAAGGGAAAGGCTGAGGTTTTCACGAACCATGGCAAAATAGTTTCGGGAACTCTTTTGAGCGACTGAACAGAAGGAGATTTATAAAGTGAAATAATTTAAATATAGTGTGGGAGGAAACAACGGTATGGAAAGAAATATCAGAACAATTGGCGTATTGACCAGCGGTGGCGATGCACCTGGAATGAATGCGGCTATCCGTGCGGTAGTAAGGGTCGGTTCATACTATGGACTCAAGGTCATGGGAATAAGGCGCGGATATATGGGCCTTATTGAGGGCGAAATGCACCAAATGACGGCAAGAAGCGTAAGCGAGACGCTTCAGCGCGGAGGAACAATACTTCAGACAGCACGCTGTCTTGAGTTTAAAAAACCGGAAGGAGTAAAAAAGGCTGCTGAAATAGCGAGAGTGTTTGGCATTGATGGTCTTGTTGTAATAGGCGGAGACGGATCATTCAGAGGCGCAAGAGACTTATGTAAAGAAGGTTTGCCTACTATAGCAATGCCGGGAACAATTGATAATGATATAAGCTGTTCGGAATATACCGTTGGTTATGATACATGTCTTAATACTGTTAAGGATGCGGTTGATAAAATAAGAGATACTGCACAAAGCCATGAGAGATGTTCCATTATTGAGGTTATGGGCAGAGCAGCGGGATATATAGCTCTTGAAGCGGGAATTGCCTGCGGTGCTGAGGTTATTTTGGTACCTGAAAAGAAATGGAGCTTTGATGAGGATGTTCTTCGTCCGATTTTGGAGTCAAAGCAAAGAGGAAAAAAACATTCAATTATTATTGTTGCCGAGGGAATTGGCGGCGTTATTGAAATGGCTAAAGAGATTGAAGAAAAAACAGGAATTGAGTCGCGTGCGACTATACTTGGTCATGTACAGCGCGGCGGAAGCCCGACAGTCAGAGATCGTGTTATCGCATCTCAAATGGGCGGAAAAGCAGTTGAATTGCTTATAGAAGGAAAGCAGAATAGGATAGTCTGTATGCGTGATTCAAAAATAGTCGATGTGGATATTGACGAAGGCTTAGCGATGAAAAAAACTTTGCCGCAGGATTTATTGGATCTTGTAAAGAAGCTTTCCGTGTAAATATTTATCGGAACAGTTTGAGATTGATTAAGGATTTTGATTATATACTGATTATATTCTTAATTATTTTAAATTGTTCCGGTTTTTTCGGAATAGATATGTCTAATCCAGCTACATAAAAACAGGAGTGATGATTATGAGAAAAACAAAGATTATATGTACGATAGGTCCGGCGACAGATAATGAAGATATGCTCAGAAAGCTTATGCTTGCGGGAATGGATGTTGCGAGAATAAATTTCTCACATGGTACACATGAAGCGGCGGCGCAGACTGTTGCGAGAATAAAAAAGGTCAGGAAAGAGCTAAATCTTCCCGTAGCTCTTTTATTGGATACAAAGGGACCTGAGATAAGGATCAAGGAGTTCAAAGAAGGTAAAGTTACCTTGGAAGAAGGACAGACTTTCACCTTGCATACAGATGATGTGGAAGGAGATCAGAATCAGGTATCTATCACATATGAAAATCTTCCGCATGATGTAAGAAAAGGAACAAAAATATTAATAGATGATGGTCTTATAGAGCTTGAGGCTGTTAAAATTACAGATACTTCAATAGAATGTATTGTAAAAAACGGCGGAGTGATAAGCAATAAAAAGGGTGTCAATGTACCGAATGTATCATTGTCCATGCCGTATATGAGTGAAAAAGATAGAAGTGATATTATATTTGGTATTGAACAGGATTTTGACTTTATTGCAGCATCGTTTTGCCGTACGGCAGCAGATATTCTGGAAATCAAGCAGATCCTCGAAGAGCATGATGGCAGAAATATAGGTATAATTGCTAAAATCGAAAATGCAGAAGGCGTTGAAAATATAGATGAAATACTAAAGGCTTCATACGGTATAATGGTTGCCAGAGGCGATATGGGTGTAGAGATAGATATGCAGGATCTGCCTGTTATACAGAAGCAGCTTATAAAGAAAACATATCGTGATGGTAAGGTTGTGATCACAGCAACACAAATGCTTGATTCTATGATACGAAATCCAAGACCGACGAGAGCAGAAACATCTGACGTCGCAAATGCTATTTACGATGGAACAAGCGCTATAATGCTTTCCGGAGAAACAGCAGTGGGAAAATATCCAATTGAAACAGTAAAAATGATGGACATGATTGCCCAGAGAACAGAAGCTGATATAGATTATGTTCAAAGGCTGGAAAGATGGAGATTTGAAACAAGAATGGATGTTTCAAATGCGATTTCTCACGCAACATGTACAACCGCTCATGACCTGAATGCGGCAGCGATAATTGCGCTTACTTATTCAGGCGGAACTGCAAGACAGGTATCTCGATTCCGCCCGGCGTGTCCTATAATAGCTCCGACACGTTCGGAAAAGGCGCGCCGTAAGCTCAATCTGTCATGGGGAGTGTTCCCTATACTGAGTGAAGAAAGAGGAAATACGGACGAATTATTTGATCATGCGGTTGAGTGTGCGCAGACGACCGGATTAGTTAAGGACGGAGATCTTGTCGTAATTACAGGAGGCGCGCCGATAGGAGTTTCAGGTACAACTAATATAATGAAAGTTCATTTGGTTGGTCATATACTTGTAAGCGGAGTGGGAATTTCGAAGCGTGTTGCTACGGCAAATGTATGTGTTGCAACAAGTGCTGAAATGCTCAGACGCAGGCTCAAAGATGGAGATATAGTTGTTACTAACAATGTGACAAAACAAATGATTCCTTTGCTGAAGAAAGCAGGCGGAATTATTACTGAAGAGCACGGTGATGCAAAGATCGCATCGGTATTGGCTATAGCTCTTGATATTCCGGCGATATCAAATGCTGCCGGGGCTACAAAAATATTGAAGAGCGGAACAACTATAACAATGGACGGAGCGCATGGTATGGTATATTCCGGTGCCGAACACATTAGAAATAACTGATTGATATTACAAGCGGGGCAGAGCATAAAGTTGCCCCGCGGTATTTATATTGGAGGAAGCAAAATGATTTCAGAAACTAAGCTGACGGTTAGATATGCAGAAACTGATATGATGGGTATAGTGCATCATTCAAGATATTATCCATGGTTTGAAGTTGCGCGTACGGAGTTTATAAAAAACAGCGGAATGTCATATACAGAGATGGAAAAGTCAGGCGTTATGCTGCCGCTTACAGAAACAGGATGCAAATATATTCATGGACTTAGATATGAGGACGAAATAATCGTAACATGTAAGCTTTCAAAATTATCGGCAGCAAGATGCGAATTTGAATACGATGTATATAAGCTTCCGGAGAAGACTCTTGTATCGCGAGGAAGAACGGCTCATGGATTTGTTGAAACCGGAAGCTTTAAGCCTATTAATATAAAAAAGAAATATCCTGACATTTGGCAGAAGCTTGTGAACCTTGCTGAGGAGGATACTATATGCAAATAGTATTTCTTGACGCTGTTACGGTTGGCAAATCTATTTCTACAGACATGATAGAAGGAATGCTTTCACATCTTGGTGATGTTAAGATATATGAAACAACCTCAAGGGAAGAAGCTCCCGAACGTATATCGGACGCAGATATTATTATAACAAATAAGGTTGTTATGGATTCAGAGCTTCTTAAATATGCAAAGAAATTGAAATTATTGTGTGAATGTGCAACTGGTTTTGATAATATTGATTTGAATTATTGCCGTGAAAATGGAATAGATGTTAGAAATGTAAGAGGGTATTCAACAGACTCTGTTGCCCAAGTGACAGCGGCTATGGTTTTGTCTCTGGTAAGCCGATTGAATGAATATGACAGTCATGTCAAAAACGGATTTTATACAAAAGGTAATACCCCTACTTATGTGGATTTAGTCTATCATGAAATTTCGGGAATGAAATGGGGTATAATAGGAGCCGGAGCGATTGGAAAGCGCGTTATGGAAATAGCAAAGGTATTAGGTGCTGAGGTTATGGTTTTTAGCCGTACTGTCCATAAGGAATTGAATCATGTGAGTATAGATGAATTATGCGCTGAGTCAGATATAATTACGGTTCATGTTCCGCTTAACGATGGCACAAGGGGACTGATAAATTCTCAAACTTTATCTAAAATGAAGCGAAATGTCATATTGATCAATGCTGCAAGAGGAGCTGTATTTGACGAGAAAGCAGTAACTGAAGCGGTGGAAGCGGGACAGATAGGCGGATTGGGGATAGATGTATATTCAACCGAACCGATGTCTGCAAGCAGCCCTTATCAGCGTATTTTAAATTGTAAAAATGTGATATTGACCCCGCATATGGCATGGGGCTCTCATGAAGCTCGAATAAGGTGTATAGATGAAGTTAAAAGAAACATAGAAGATTTCAAAAACAAAGGAAACAGAAATAGTGTTTTTGCCGATTAAATAATATATAAGGATAAATATGAAAACAAAATTGATTCTTGCATTCATAGCTGTTGTGCTTTTTATTACAGCATCTGTGATAAGCGACAAACAAATAGATAATACTGATAATTCAGAACAAAATTTACAGCAGGCAACTCCGGTACCGGATCGTACGATTACCGTTACTGCGGCAGGTGATTGTACATTTGCCACAGATATAAACGCGGATAGAGATTTAGGGTTTGTAGCATACGAAGAAGAATACGGGACAGATTATTTTTTGGCTAAGGTGAAGCCTGTATTTGAGGAAGATGATCTTACTATTGTAAATTTTGAAGGAACTCTGTCCGACAGGGGAGAAAGAGAAGACAAGCAGTTTGCTTTTAGGGGAGATCCATCTTATGTGAATATTCTTTCATCTTCAAGCGTGGAGGCGGCTAATTTAGCAAATAATCACAGCTCTGATTATGGTGCAATATCATTGGAGGATACAAAAACATATCTTGATGACGCCGGGATATTAAATTTCCGCGGAGCTGATAATGTGTCTGTAAGCGAAATAAATGGCATTAAAGTAGGACTTGTTGGCATAAATTATTTAAATGATCAAATGCGTACAGAGCTTGAAGAATCGATACAAAAAGCAAAGGACGGCGGAGCGGAAATTATTATTCTTTCTATACACTGGGGAGTGGAAAAGGCAACAGAACCGGAACAGGATCAAATAGATGCTGCTCATCTTGCAATAGACTGCGGTGCGGATCTGGTTATAGGTACACATCCCCATGTTCTTCAGGGTATAGAAAAATATAACGGCAGATATATCTGCTACAGCCTGGGTAATTTTTGTTTTGGCGGGAACAATGCGCCTTCAGATATGGATACCGCTTTGTTTAGGCAGACCTTTACTATAAATGCTGATGTATTGGTAGATAATGACGATTATGAGATCATACCATGCAGAATATCGGGTGCTGATGGATATAATAATTATCAGCCAATAGTAGCAGAAGGAGAAGAAAAAACTCAAATCGAGGATAAGCTTATACAATATTCAAATGAATTGGGGAGTATAGATCTTAAGTTCAGGGGGTGAGCGTATGAAAAAAATACTAAAAACTATTATAAGAGCAATTATGCTTGTAATAGGATTATTCATGATAGTAAATGGCTTGATTCTTGCGGTAAAGGCTAATTTTACAATAGGTATAATACTTGAGTTGCTGACAGGAGTAATCTTTGGTTTATGGGGATTGTTTTTTAATAAAATTTCTCTATATACAAAAAAAGGAGCTGGACGTGTTGTAAGGTGGATTGTTACGTTAGGTCTTATAGCGGCTTTTTCAATATGTATGTTTTTCGGGATATATGGAAGATTGGACAGTGTTACTTTTAATGAGGATGTGCTTATTGTTTTAGGCTGCAGTGTAAGGGGAACTGTTCCGACTCAGCCGCTTGAGGCCCGCCTTGAAAAAGCTGTAGAATATGAGAAAAAAAATCCTAACGCCTTGATAGTCGTAACAGGAGGACAAGGACCTCAAGAGGATATAACAGAGGCGGAATGTATGGAACGCTATCTAAAGGACAAGGGCGTGGATGGCAGCAAAATAGTAAAAGAGGACAAGTCTACAAGTACCGGAGAAAATTTTAGATATACCAAAAAAATGTTAGACGAAAGATTGGGGAGCTACAGCGCAGCGATCATAACAAATGATTTTCATATTTTCAGAGCAAAGCAGCTTGCCAAGGTCAATGGCATTGAAGTTACAACCTTTCATGCGGATACACCGTGGTATAATGCGGTTATGATGTATATGAGAGAGATTTTAGCTCTTGGTAAATTTATCTTGTTAAAGGATTAGGAATTATAATCAACCATAATAAAAAACTTGACAAAAAATGACCTATAGTTTAAAATAATAATTAAGTTTTATAGTATTCATATAAAATATGTGTCTGTATATAATAGGAGAGATGAATATGAACAAAAAAGAAATTGTTGAGTTTGCAGATAAGTTGACAAGTGAAGCTTACCACTTCCCGCGTTGGCAGGATTTTCCTACCGTTGACCTATATATGGATCAGGTCATTGAATTGGTAAATAATTATCTTTCAGAGTTTATGCCGTTTTCTGAAAATATTTCGATAACTCCGGCAATGATTAATAATTACGTAAAATCTAAAATAATTCCATCACCGGTCAAGAAGAGGTATTCAAGGGTACATATAGCATATATAATTATGGTATGCGTATTGAAGCAAACCTTTAGTTTTGCCGTTATACAAAAGATCATACATGCGGATGATAGTGAAGAGAATATTATAAAGCTATATGATACTTTTGCTCAAATCCAAGAAATAGCTATGAAAAACTCTATAGATAATATTAAAAATGCAATTGTAAATGATAATGAAGAGTTTATTATGAGTATTTTATCTTCTGTTAATATATATAAAAATCTTGCTGAGCGTATTGTATATGAAAACAGTAAACCTAAGGTTATAAAACATACAGATGAGTAAAAAAATTTCGTTTGTCATATATTGACAGACGAAATTTTTTTTATTCGACAAAAAAAACAGATGCAGTATGATATAATATAACAAAGGAGTGTGGTATATTATGGAATTTAAAATCAATGCCGAAAAAAAGACTTTACTTGTAAAATTAGACGGAGATATTGACCATCATAATGTAAAAAGAGTAAGGACAGAATTAGACAGAGAAATTGAGAAAATAGGGATTAGAAATATAGCTTTTGACTTTTCGTCTGTAAGATTTATGGATTCAGCAGGAATAGGCATGATAATGGGAAGATATAGGAGAATAAATGCCATTGGAGGAAAAATATATATTATAGGCGCTAATGAAGATGTAAAAAGAATTATAGGCATATCAGGATTGGGGAATATAGTTGAGATATATAGTGATTGGAGTGAAATAGAATAATGAATAAAATGAAAATAGAATTTATAAGTAAATCAAAAAATGAAAGCTTTGCAAGAAGTGTTGCCTCTGCTTTTGTATTGGAGCTTGATCCAACAGTTCAGGAGCTTTCTGAAATAAAAACAGCCGTATCAGAAGCGGTTACCAATGCTATTATCCATGGATATAAAAATGAGCTTGGGAATGTAACGATAGAAGGATTTATTGATAACCGCGAAGTTATTTTTATTATTTCGGATAAAGGGATAGGAATCGATAATGTAGATAAAGCAATGGAACCAATGTATACCGGAAGTGATGACGGGGAGCGCTCAGGACTGGGCTTTACAATTATGGAAACCTTTATGGATGAACTTGAGGTAAAGAGCGTACCGGGGTGCGGGACAACCGTGCGAATGAGAAAGAAAATAGGTAGATGAATAGGAATACGGCGCTGATAGAACGGATAAAAAGCGGAGACGTCTTAGCTAAAAATAGAATGGTGGAGGAAAACCTAAGACTTGTAGAGAAAATAGCCGGAAAATTCAGCAATAGGGGTTACGATAGGGAGGAAATAGTTCAAATTGGGGCAATAGGACTTATAAAGGCTGTAGATAAATTTGATACAAAATATAACACATGTTTTTCTACATATGCGTATCCTGTTATAGAGGGGGAAATAAAGCGCTTTTTAAGAGACAATGGGGATATTAAGGTAAGCCGAAGCATGAAAGAAATAGCCGCGAAAGGCAGGAAAATACAAGAACGTTTAGAAAGAACACTTGGACGAGAACCGTCTATAAGTGAGATCGCGCAGGAATGTGGATGTGAAGCTGAAGAGCTTGCAGAGGCTTTTAGCGCTGTTATACCGGTTAGGTCTATTTACGAGAGTATAAATGATAATGACAGCAAAGAATTGAGCCTTATGGATACATTAGCGGACAATCATACAGAAGAGGAGATGATTAATCGTGTCCTTGTGAGTGATATATTGTCATCTTTAAAGCCAAGAGAAAGGACAATAATAGTGCTTAGATATTTTAAAATGAAAACTCAAAAAGAGGTCTCGCAGATAATAGGAGTTTCGCAGGTTCAGGTTTCAAGAATAGAGAAAAAAATTCTTGATCAGCTTAGAAAGGAAATGACATGATATAAAAATTAGCGGTAATAAATAAAAGACATGTATGGGTGAGCGCCGGTGTGGATATATTCTCGTATTAGTTCGGCGCAGCACCCGTCAGTTAGATTTCTAAATATTATCTTGCGATGGTTTTTAACAGTTAATCCATTTCCTTGGGAGATTTTCCTGTATATTTGACATATGTTTTATAGAAGTTTGCATAATTGTTAAATCCGGCATTCATACTGGACTGTATGAGTGACTGACCATTTCTATGAAGCTTTTGAACAAGTAGAATACGTTTATAATTAATATATTGATTTATAGTATATCCTGTGTTAAGCTTAAATAATTTACACATATATTGTTTAGTAATAAAAAATTTTTTTGAAAGAATATCAAGATTGATATTCTCAGAGAGATTGTCGTTGATATATATAATTATATTTCGTATTCTTTCATCTCTTGTACAAAGGGAGGATAGGTTATTTTTATATTGGTTGATTAAATATAAAAATTCATATATAAGTTTATCTGCAACATCATATGCTTTTTTTTCACAATAATCATATATTCTGTTCATGCAATAATTAAGAGCATGGTCTGTCATGCTATATGAAATAAGATTCCCCGTACCAAGCTTGCGGTTTTGAAAAATATCAAGAAATTTTTGACAGTTATGCTCATTAAAATAATCAGTCTTGATATATAAAATGATTCTATCATATATTTTTTCGGATAAGCATTTTATATGGTGAAATTCAAACGGCCGTGTAAAAACTATATCATGAGGCTGAAGTTTATATGAATTTCCCTCAACAAAAAATTCACAGTCACCTTTTAATAACAGTACAATTTCATATATATCATCATGATTGTGAAGCTGAAAATTTATATTGTTAGGTTTTTCATCTATATCATGTACGATCCCAAAGCTATTATTTTGAAATATTTCTACTGTTTGACGAGCCATAATTATAATTTACCTCCGTTCATAACTAATATATATTATACTATAATCTATTAATATTTGCAATGTTTTTTATAATAATTTAAAAGAATATTTAATAATTTTATGATATTATATTTATAGAAAATAGCGGGAGGGAATCATAATGAATTTTAAATTAAATTATAACACATCTATTTTTTATGATGGAAATTTGAAATCTGTTAAAAATGCTGTTGATATTTTAAGGAGAGATATATTAAAAAAATTTAATAAAACCGATGGTCTAAAAACTGAAATCATACTAAAACAGGATAATAGTATGAACAATGAAGAGTTTTTTATTGATGTAACAAATAGAATAATTATATATGCTTATGATGAATTGGGATTTATATATGGTTTGCTATATATAAGTGAAAAATTTATTGATATAAAGCCGTTTTGGTTCTGGATGGATCAAAAGATTGAAAAAACAGATGAGATCAATATTGAATATGGAAGATATGAATCAGTAAAACCTATTATAAAATATCGCGGATGGTTTTTGAATGATGAAGTTTTGATTATGAAATGGAATATAGACGGTGATACTGAGGAACCATGGAGGATGGCATTTGAAGCTTTGCTGCGATGCGGTGGTAATATGGTCATTCCGGGGACAGATAAAAATTCAAAAAAATACAGACAGCTGGCGTCGGATATGGGACTTTGGATAACTCACCATCATGCAGAACCTCTTGGAGCAGAGATGTTTGCGAGAGCTTATCCAAATATAAGTCCTGACTATATAGAAAATTCAGAGCTGTTTATGAAGTTATGGGAAGATGGAATAAAGTCACAGAAAGATTTGAAGGTAATATGGACCTTAGGATTTAGAGGACAGGGAGATTGTCCGTTTTGGAGCCATGATTCAAGCAATCAGTTTGATACTCCGGAAAAAAGGGGTAAGCTAATAAGTGATATTATAAAGCTTCAGAGGGAGCTGGTAAATAAATACGTAAAAAATCCAGTATTTTGCACGAATTTATATGGTGAAATAATGGAATTATATGAGGAAGGATATATAGATATTGCAGACGATATAATAAAGATCAGCGCTGATAACGGTTATGGAAAAATGGTTACAAGAAGACGAGACAATCATGCTGTTCGTATCTCTTCTTTGCCAAAAAATCCAATAGAACACGGAGGAATTTATTATCATGTTTCCTTTTATGATTTACAGGCAGCAAATCATATTACTATGCTTCCGAATTCGGTTGATTTTGTCAATAAAGAGCTGTCAAATGTTATTGAAAAAAATGCAAATGATTATTGGATCATAAACAGCTCAAATATCAGACCCCATACATATTATTTGGATGCAATACGAAAAAAATGGTTTGGAAAAGATATCAGCGACAAGGCACATAGTGTAGAATTTTCAAAAACGTATTATAATGGAAATTTATCTGTTGCACAGGCTTATTGTGATTATCATAAAGCGATGCTTCCTTATGGAAGCAATGAGGATGAGCATGCCGGAGAGCAGTTTTATACTGAGAATATCAGAATATTTGTACATGCATTTTTTAATAATGAAACAGATGGAACGCCGGCAGTTAGGTGGCTTGTAGGAGATTTACCCCTTAACGAGCAAATAAAGAGTTATTGCAGCTTGTGCAGAAATAATCTTTCTAAAATACAAGCCTTTTATCAACAGTGTATAGATATAAGTGATTCACTTGAAGGCGATAACAAGAATTTATTTGACTCGACAATTCTTTTGCATGCATCGATTCATTATTATTGTACTAAGGGTGTTGTTTTATTTGATGATGGATATACAGCTTATATTAATGAAGATTTCAAGGAGTCATTTATGTGTTTTGGAAACAGCGCAGAACAATTTTATAAGGCAGACAGTGTTATGCGTGACTCAGAATATGGTGTATGGAAAGGTTTTTATTTTAATGATTGCTTTGCTGATATAAAGCATACGGCATATATGATTAAGAAAATGATGGGATTTGTACGTGAAAAGGGGGATAATGCACGTCATGATAAATGGTATCGTGAAGCAGTATATTTGCCCGAGGACAGAGGAGTGCTTACGCTTTTGGTCAATGATAATCATATGACGGACTGGGAACTTTATGAAGCATTTAAATTGATGTAATACTTTTAATGTATAAAAATACAGCAGAAATATATAAAATAACCACTTTTTCCAAAAAAATAACCATTTTTTCTTATTTTATTT
>CAJMRL010000005.1 GCA_905215805.1 uncultured bacterium
GTTGGTATCGAATTGTGCTTGGTATACTTGTTGTACTTATAAAATCTTAATAATGTGGAGTGATATAATTTAAATAGAGTCGACAAACACCCAAAAATCTGATATAATAAAAAGAGACGAAAGGGTGTTAAAGCATGGTAAAATACAACAAGGAATTTAAAGAGGAAGCCTTGATGCTTTCTGACGAAATAGGGATAAAAAGAGCCGCGGAGCAGCTTGGGCTGTCTTACTACACGCTTGCTGACTGGCGCAAGCTGCGAAAAAGAGCTAAATCGAACAGCGTATCAGATAGTACGGAAGTGAGCAGGCGAATGAAGGAACTTGAGCAGGAAAATGCTGAATTGCGCAGAGCCAATGAGATATTGAAAGATGCGCTCGGTTTTTTCGCAAAAGACCGGAAGAAGTAAGGGGCAGCGAACGTCATGTGTTCGTGTTCAATTATCGCTGCAAATATCCTGTTAACAGAATGTGTAAGGCTCTTAATATCAGCGAGTCGGGATACTATCGCTGGTTAAAGAATAAGGATAAGTCTACAAAGCAGCAGCTTCTTCTGGTCGAAATCCGAAAAATTCTTAAAGAGTATCCGGATAATGATAACTATGGGTCGCGCCGTATGCACACAGCATTGGCACAGAGAGGGATTCATGTCAGCGTAAGGACAGTGTACAGAGCAATGAAAGCTGGGGGATATATTCATAAATACCGAAAGCCACATGGCATAACAAAGGCAACGACGGAAACTCAGGAAAGAGAAAATTTAATAAAAAGAGATTTCAAGTCGGATGCACCCATGACAAAGTTGCTCACTGATATTACAGAAGTGTCTTGCGCTGATGGGAAGCTTTATTTATCGGCAGTGTTGGATTGCTTTAATGGAGAGATCGTAGCATTTCAAATGCATGACAACATGAAGAAAGAGCTGTGCATAGATACGGTAAGGCAAATCGTTAACAGATTCGGCAGATTGCAGGATGTCATATTGCATTCTGACAGAGGCAGTCAGTACACGAGTGAGGCGTATAGAGAAGAACTGAAGAGACATGGGATAATCCAAAGCTTAAGCGGCACCGGACATTGCTTCGACAATGCACGAATGGAGAGCTTTTTTGCAACATTAAAAAAGGAAAAATTATACCGAATTCCTACATACAGAATGACACGAGAAGAAGTTAAGAGCATCATTTTCCGATATATTACGATCTATTATAACAGGCTACGAATTAATACGGCTAATCCGGATGGGTTATCGCCTGTAAAATATCGGGAATGGTATGAAAAGCAACCGACAGCGAGCGTGGCGTAATGCCGATTGCAATCGCTGACGAAGAGTATACACATTTTCGAAATATCGTCAAGCTTAAAACAAGCGCCTATGGCGAGCTTGACAGTATTCCGAAAATGTGTGAGGAGCAGTTACAGCGATTGCAATCGGCAAACTGCACAATAATCGATAAGGAATTTTGGGTGTTTTTTAGACTGCACGATTCTTGACAATTCCATGAGAAGCGTGAGCGGCTTGCCGAGTGGGCGGATATGGGTATAAAGGGAGTTAAGATAGACTTCTTTAACAGCGAAACTCAGGAAACGCTTGCTCTTTGCGATGAGATAACCGAGGAGGCCGCAAGACTGCGGCTCATGGTAAATTTACATGGCTGCAACAAGCCCTCCGGAGAACGACGCACATACCCTAATCTTATAACACGCGAGGGTGTGTACGGTACGGAGCATTTCCTGAGCGGTGCAGGATGGGGACCTACCGCCGAGCATAACTGCATACTTCCGTTTACAAGAAATGCTGTCGGTCCGATGGATTACACTCCGGCTATATCCGATTATAACGAAAGCCATTTTACAGATGCGCATAAGGCGGCGCTTGCGGTCATATTTGAATCAGGCGTACAGTGCTTTTCAGATAAGCCCGAACGGTACAGGCAAAGCCCGCTTTATGATTTTCTTAAAGGATTTCCGGCAGTATGGGACGAAACAAGGCTTCTGTCAGGCGATGCGGGAAAAAGCGTCGTTATGATGAGGAGAAATGAAGATGAGTATTATATAGGCTCAATATGCACCGCTGCACGAAATGAGGATATAAGGCTCGATTTCCTCGGCACAGGAGAATATATGGCGGAGATTTATACTGACGGCGAAGATGGGATCGCAAAAAAATGCGCAATTGTTAAGAGCGGTGATATCATAAATATAAAGCAGAATGAAAACGGCGGAGCGGCCGTTCGTATATATCCGGTTTCGGAAAGCATGGAATTCAGGGATATTGATGCTCACTGGGCAAGGAATACCATTGTGTCACTTGCTCAAAATAATCAGCTTGATATTTATTTTTGCAGGTATTTCAGACCGGACGCAAAGATAACACGCGCAGAATTTGTTATGATGCTGTGCAGCGCCGCCGGTATAGAACAGGGAAGCAGGATAACTCCGTTTTCGGACTGCGCCGGCTGCTATGAGGCGGGATATATAAATGCCGCTGTTTCAAGAGGTATCATAAACGGGATAAGCGAATCGGAATTTGCGCCCGATATGCCGGTAACACGGGAACAGGCGGCTGTAATAATAGGAAGATATTTGGGGCTTTCAGGCTCTGCGGCGGCGAATTTTACCGATGAGGCGGATATATCGGGATATGCAAGAGATTATGTCGGTATGTGCTCTCAAAGGGGCGTTATAAACGGCTATGAAGACGGTTCGTTCCGTCCGCGCTCAAGCATAACCCGCGCCGAATCAGCCGCGCTTATAAGCAGGATATCGGTATATTGAAAAATCAAAGCATAAAAAAACTCAGCTTTCGGTTATAGGAGCTGAGTTTTTTTGCAGAATTTTTTTATTTGTAAGCGTTTTATCCTGTAATAATCTCGACTAATTGCTGTTCTTCGTTCCAGTTTACTTCAAAGCCTACCATATCGGCAATATCTCTTATTTTAAAGTATGTATATCCGTTTATGTTGTAGCATGTCACATCATGCTGTATGCCGTTTACATATATCGGGGCGGTGCTTTCCTGTATATCGTTTGTTGTATTTATTGAGCTGCTTTCAAGTTCACCGCCGACAATCTGGTATTTCTCTCCTGTCGAGACAGTTATTGCGCTGAGAGACTCGTCCCAGCCTACGTTAAACTGGCTGGCAGTTGAACGCAGAACCATTGCAATATCTCTTATCTTGTAATAATTGGAATAGTTTACCGTATATCCTTCGACATCTACGGACTTTCCGTCAACCGTTACAGCAGCAAAAGACGTCTGAGCGGTAAGGCTGTTGACCGCGTCATATGAATTAACGAAAGCTTCTATCTGAGACCTGTTCGGATACCCGTTTGACAAAAATGAATCGCCGTGCATATCGTTATACGGAACGGTTGAATAGGAACTTACATCGCTCTTATTGATCTTTGTGGCGGTAAGCGATTCACCATCGTACTCAAGCTTATAGCACTGGATCTCCGAGCTGTAGCGCGGAACCTCACGTCCGACGAATATGTATCTGCCTTCCTTTTCGTATACCGTTATATCCGAAAGACATTCGCCTATGATATTTCCCGGTACGTTTATAGATGTAATCGAAGAATTGCGGAGAGTAAAGCCTTCTGAAATTCCGCCGTCTATGCCCGAACGGTACACAAAGCATTCCGGAACTCCGTTTTTGTCAAGATCTGTCAAAGCAACTTCATTGTGAGTTGGGTCGGAGGACATAAGCTTCATTATACGCGTTATAAACGCTTCCCGCCAGCTTTCCTCCGCGTTCGCCGTGATTGCCGGAGCGACTGAAACCGAAACGGCGATAGCCGCGGCGGACAATACAGATAATAATTTTTTCATGTCTACCTCCAAATAAAAATTCATAATATATCTATTGACTTTTCCGTGATGTTGAAATATACTAATAGTATGACATATATTATACTATAAATAAAGGGATTTGTCAAATGGATAGCTTGGGCATGGTTCATAATTAACAAATTGTTAACAAATTGTTAAAAGAATTTTGCCGAATAATGACAGGTTTATGATTCGGATAAGGGAGGAAAAATAATGCGTTACAGAACACTTGCGGGAGAAGATGTATCGGTATTGGGTTTCGGATGTATGAGATTCCCGACAAATGAGGAAGGAAAAATAGACAGAGACAAGTCTTCGGCTATGATAGAGAAGGCTATCGAGAGCGGAGTTAACTATTTTGATACCGCGTATGTTTATCATAACGGAGAAAGCGAAAGCTTTTTGGGCGATGTACTTAGCGGCGGACTTAGAGAAAAGGTCAAAATAGCTACAAAGCTTCCGACATGGGAGGTAAAGAGCGAGGCGGATTTTGACAGGCTTCTAAATGAACAGCTAAAAAAATTAAATACGGATCATATAGATTTTTATCTGCTGCATGCTCTCGATAATAACAGGTTTGAGAATATAGTTAAGAAGTTTAATTTGCTTGAGCATATGAACAGAGCCAAGGCGGACGGCAGAATACGCCATATAGGCTTCTCATTCCATGATGATGTGAATGCGTTTAAGAAAATCGTGGATTCGAATCCTAATTGGGAATTCTGTCAGATACAGCATAATTATGTTAATATTGATTATCAG
Organism: uncultured bacterium; assembly: GCA_905215805.1. Classification (GTDB taxonomy): domain Bacteria; phylum Bacillota; class Clostridia; order UBA1381; family UBA1381; genus UMGS1958. The sequence continues at coordinate 4,595 of CAJMRL010000005.1, forward strand.
GCGGGAGTCGAGGGGCTTGAATATGCGCATTCAAAGGGACTTGACGTTATAATTATGGAGCCGCTTTTGGGCGGAAAGCTCGCCGATCCGGCTGACAGCGTAAAGAAGGTATTGGACAGCTCCAAAACGCCTGTTGAATGGGCGCTCGATTATTTGTGGAACCGTGAGGAGGTAAGCTTGCTCTTAAGCGGTATGGGCGTGATGGAGCAGGTATGCGATAATATCAAGTATGCTCAGAAGGCAGAGGTCGGAATGCTTACCGAGGAGAATCTTGCTATGCTTTCAAAGGCAAAGAAAATATTTGAAACAATGTCTAAGGTGCCTTGTACAAAGTGCGGCTATTGCATGCCGTGTCCGTATGGTCTGGATATCCCGGCTATTTATGAGATTTATAATCTTACGGCGGCAATGCACAAGGAAACGCCTATGGAAATGTATAAAAAGCTTGAGGTCAAGGCGGATAAATGCATGAAATGCCGCTCTTGCGAAAGAGTCTGTCCGCAGGATATAAAGACGAGCACGATAATGCCTGAAATTGCGGAATTTTTTGCAGAATAAATAATTTTTTTGACGGAGGGTAATATATGAAGTTTACTGTGTTTTCGGACAAGGGAGGACTCGTGGATAACGAGGATTTCGTTGGCAGCGCGTTTGAAAACGGTATCTATTGCTTTGCCGCGGCGGACGGTCTTGGCTCGCATAACGGCGGCGCCCTTGCGTCAAAGCTTGCAGTATCGGCAATTATATCCGAATTCAAAAAGGAGCCGGAGCTTAGCCCGCAAAAGGCGCGCTTATGTATGGATGCCGCTCAGGAGCTTATAACAACAAGACGTACCGCAAGTCCGGAGGTCAAGGATATGGCGGCGTCGGCGGTCATGCTTATGACGGACGGAACAAGCGCGGTCTGGGCGCATGTGGGCGACAGCAGGCTGTATGTGTTTAAGCGCGGAAAAATAATCGAGGTTACGGATGACCATACGACAGCGTTTGAAAGCTTTTTAAAGGGCGATATAGAATATGGCGAGATAAGAGAGAGCCGCGGCAGAAACAGGCTGAGACGGGCTGTCGGCGATAAGGTGAGCTATGAGCCGGATATTTCCGATCTGGTGAAAATCAATTCCGGATTTTCATTTTTGATGTGTACAAACGGATTTTGGGAGAATATTTATGAAACGGAAATGGAGGAGGCGCTGCGTTTTTCGTTTTCCTCGAGGGCTTGGCTGGAAAAGATGCTAAACAAAATAATGCCCAAAATTGAAACCGGAAGCGATAATCTTAGCGCTGTAGCGGTAAAAATGCAAATGGGCGACTCTATTTGAGATAAGCTGTAATAAAATAAAAGACCTCTGAATATAATATATTGATGGGTAATTACGAAATTCGCAATTGTTTGTGTCAATATACATATATTGGAGGTCTTTTTATGCGTATTTATGTGGTCCGCGCAAGGACAATAGGCATATGGCTTATGTGCGGAGCGGCGGGGCTTATTATAGTGCTTGCGGCGGTCAAGCTGCTGTAGACCGGCGCTGCACAAAGATCTTGGTGACGGGCGTATGGTATGCGGCGATATACAAGATCAGACACAGCGCAAAGCCTGCCGCTACGTCTACAACAGAATGCTGCTTTATAAAGAGCGTTGAGATGCTTATAAGCCATGCGATTATAAATGAAAGATATTTCACCGGCTTTTTATCCTTGAAAAGACTTGAGTGCCGAACAGCAAAGTCTGTTGCAAGCGCGCTCGAAACATGAATGGACGGGCATACGTTCGTGGGGGTGTCGACCGAATACAGGAAGCGGCATATATACGAGGCGATATTGTCTCCCGTTACGGGAACTCGCAGATCAATGCCGTTTGGCGCGATAATATAAATAAGAAGCGAAATCGTCATCGAGCCGAACATCATAAAGCACAGCTTTAAAAATGCGTCCCTGTCCCGTACCATTAGCAGCAGCAGTGAACCGGGCATGGTTATATACCACAGGAAGTACGGAAAAACGAACCATTCGCAAAATGGTATAAGCCGGTCCGGTGCAAAATTTATTATATATTTTACTTCATTAAAGCGCTCAAGCAAGAAGAACGCCGGGAAATAAAAGGCAAAATATAAAAGCCATAGACAGTATTTATGTGATTTTATAAATCGTATCATTATATGTCAGCTCCTTTGGGGTTGATTTTTTTATGCAAATGCCGTTTAAGTATAACACAAAATTCGCATAAACAGCGCAATAAATATAAATTCAAGCTAAAGTTTGTGCAATGTTACAAATTGCGCCGCCTTTATGCAAGAGTCATTGTGCGATTATGTATGGCAATAAATTATTTGACTTTTAGCGGCGGACGTGCTATAATGTTGGTATTATTATACTTTAACTATTTATAAGCGATTGAGAATATAGAGCGGCTGCTTTATGATTATTTGAATAGGAGAAGAAAAATGCTTGCAGTTGAGCGCAGAAATGAAATTGAAAAGATTATTACGCAGAATAAAAGCGTGCTGGTAGTGGATCTTGCCAAGCAGTTTGATGTTACAGCTGAGACCATACGCGGAGATTTGCTCAAGCTTGAAAAGCAGGGTGTGCTTATACGTACCTACGGCGGAGCTACTCTTGCCGGAAACAGCGAGCCTGAGCTTGCGGTCTCGGAGCGCGATACCGTCAATTACGAGGGAAAACGGCGCATCGGTCACAGGGCGGCGCAGATGATACGCGACGGCGATACCATTTTTCTTGACGCGAGTACTTCGGCATGGCATCTTGCGAGATGTATAAAGGACAGAAAAGGAATAACGGTCATAACAAATTCCAATAAGATTATAACGGAGCTTGGAGGCTGCGAGGGGATAAGCATAGTGAGCACCGGAGGAGAGCTTGACCCGAGGAATATGTCGTTTACCGGCAGAATGGCGCAGGAGAATATACGTGAAAATTATTTTGCAGACAGGTTTTTCTTTTCGTGTAAAGGAGTTACTCTGAGCAGAGGTCTGGTCGATTCTACAGAGGCGGAAGCGGAAATCAAAAAGGCGATGCTTAAAAACAGCGAGAACGTTGTGTTTCTGTGCGACCGCAATAAGCTGGGGAAGCTCGGGATACCGAGAATATCGGGACTTGAGGAGATAGACAGGCTTATTACGGATATAGAGCTTGATGAAACATGGCGGGCTGAATTTGAGAAAAACGATGTTGAGCTTATTGTCGTTTGACTGTTTTTTAAACGAATTTATCTGATTTTTATATGTAAATTTTACAAAAAAAATTGTAAAATAATAAGTAGTATATATAATGCAGAGGAATGTATTTGAGAAAGGGAGAGAACAATGAAAACTAAATTTATTTCTTTTATAGCTGCGGCAGCTCTTGCTGTGCAGGGCGCGGCTTTGCCGGTCATCGCGGGCGCTGAGGCAAGCGCTACGTATATAACCAACTCCGATTTTAACGATGTTTCGGTCGGAGGAGCAAAAGGAACGGGGTATTACGGACTGGGAATTATTATGGACGGTTCGCCGTGGCTTCAGAAGGGTTCCGCAAGCCTTCACTATGAAACTTTTATGCACGATGACGAGAGAAACGTAAATTACGCTAACTTCTGGTCGAATTCCGATAAGTCGGGTTCAAACGACGGCGCGGGCTCAATGTATGTATATCAGAGAGATACCACCTCTAACTTCCAGCAGAATTTTGGATATTGTCAGTTTGACATAAGAATGCACGAGGGCAAGATGGCGCTTATGCTCGGTTCGTTTACAGACGCTACATCAAGTACGGATTATCTTGCCAATACCATTACATTTACAACTGACAGCGTTTCGGCATATGACGGCTCTTCGGGAAAAACGATTGCAAGTATCAGCCCCGATACATGGTATACGGTTAAGATCATGATCAATAATAAGCTTCAGGAATGCAGCATTTCCATATCCGATATGGATGGAAAAATTATAGGCATGCTTGAAGAGGGCGGATATCAGCAGGCTGCATGTGAAAATGTAAGAACCTGGTGCTTCGGATACATCAGAGGCAATACATATGATTACGATCTTACCAATGTTACAATAGACAAGTCAACAGAGGATAAGAATCCATACAGCGTAAAATAATAATGTTTTTTCGCTTTATATACAGAAAATTGCCGTGAAGCGGCAATTTTCTGTTTTAAAATATAACGAAGAATATACTATATACAGTTGGTATATGGCATTGTGCAACAATATGTAGTTTTATATACGGTTTTATTTTAAAAAGTTGTAAATTCCAAAATATTTTACTTGCAATTAGATAAAAAAGAATATATAATATATATGTGGGTTTTGCGTTAAATATTTGGGAGAGATAATAATGAGTGTTATAAAACCTGAGAGCACAAACAAAAGCTCCGAAAAAAGTAAGGGAGAGTTTTTCGGGCTTATGGATAATGATGAGGAAAAAATAAAGGATATTCTTGCTGAACAGCTTTATAAGGAGTATTTGCTTGCCCCGTGCGATAACGACAAGGCTCTGGAGACCTATTGCATGACAAAGGGGGCGGATCGGAAAGCTTCGATAAGAGCTGTTATTATGCGCCCGGCTGACAAGCAGGAATATGAAGATCTGTTCTTTATAAGAAACATAGCGGCCAAGCATATAGGAAAGGATCATAATTTATGCTGTACACCTATGGGCGATCATGTGCTTCTTGTTACGGATATTATAAAAGCGGAGGAAATAAAAAAGAAGCTCAGGACGATCCAAGAGATCATTTCAAAATGCTTTGGATGTGAAACTGAAGTAGTTTACAGCGTACCGGTGCGGCTTGACGAGGGCGTGGAGGTATATGAGCGCTTGAAAAAATGTGTTGGATATGCTTTTTATACCGGCAAAAAGGACATGCTCAGAGAGGAAAAGATAAGAGAAAATACGGCGGTGCCTGTAAAGGTAAATTATGTGAGCATAGAAAATGCGGTCAAATGCGGAGATCTTATAAGAACAGAGACGCTTATTTCAGAATTTTTTGAGAATATGGCGTCGTGCCGCCCTGCTCCGGCTATAGCAAAAACCTATTGTCTTGAACTGTATGTATGTATAATACGCTGCTGCGGTGCGGATAAGATAGATCATTATATGAAGGGTATCATTAAGATTCAGGAGTTTGCTTCTCTTGAGGAAATAAAACGGTACATATTTGAAAAAGCAAGAGAAATCGTATCCGCGAATTCTCCTGCTCAAAATAAGATCTACAGCGCGCTTATAGCTGAAACAGTAAAGATTATCGATGAGAATATAGGGAATGAGGAGCTTTCGCTTAGGTGGCTTGCGGGAAGTATTCTCTATACAAATGTGGATTATCTCGGTAAGCTGTTTAAAAAGGAAGTGGGCAAGAATTTCTCGCATTATGTTATGGAGAAAAGAATGGAGCTTGCCAAACAGCTTATATTCGAGGGACGCAACGATAAAATATACGAGGTTGCGGAGAAGGTAGGATACGGCTCTAATTCACAGTATTTCAGCCAGGTATTCAAAAAGTATACCGGTGTTTCTCCGGTCGAATACAAGGAACTGGTCAGAGCAATGAATTTTGATGCCGGCTGATATGTATTTAACAGTTAATAAAATTGTCTGCGCAATTTTTATTATATTTAAAAACTTTATGGAGGGATTTTTACATGAGTAAGAAGTTTAAGAAGCTGCTTTGCGGCTTGCTTGCATGTGCAATGATTTCGACTTCGGGTATAATGGCTATAGCTGATGAGCCTGCTGATACAGATGCTGCTTCGGCTGCTGTTGAGGCTTCGGCATCGCCTGCGGCTGAAACTGAGGCACCGGCGGATTTGGCTGACGCAACGGAGGCTCCTGCTGAAGAAGCAGAGGCTACCGAGGAGCCGGAGGAAACTGCTGCACCGTCAGGTAAGTATGATAATGACAATTATTACAAGAAAGCGTTGGCGCTTTGTTCAGCGCTTGGAATTATAACAGGTTATGACGACGGAAGCATTCAGCCGGAGTCAAATGTTACAAGAGCAGAGATGTCGGCAATTGTATTGAGACTTCTCAATCTTAAGTCGACAACTACATACCGTAATTTATTCACAGACGTATCGGCTGACCACTGGGCTGCTGATACTATCCAGACAGCTTCCGATTCCGGCGTTATAAACGGAATGGGCGATGGAACATTTAATCCGGATGGAAACGTTCTTTATGAACAGGCTGTAAAAATGCTGGTATGCGCTATGAACTTCGGCGATCAGGCTGAGCTTTCGGGCGGTTATCCGAATGGATATATTGCGGTTGCTTCAAACAACCTTTCACTTCTCACAAGCGCAACATCTTCAATAGGAAGCGTTGCTGACAGAGGTCTTATTATAAAGCTTGCTTATAATGCTCTTATGGGACCTTATAATGAGTTCAGAACAGATGAAAACGGAAATCCGACTTATGTGTCAAATGAGACTCTTGCAAAGGCTAAGTTCGATGTTATAGAGGAAAAGGGTATGCTTACAGCTACAAGCAAAACCTCTGTTACAAATACAAAGCCGGCAGAAGGTCAGATTATAATTGACGGAGAAACATATCTTTGCGACCTTACAGGTCTTGAGGATTATATCTCACAGAATATTACATATTATTATATAGATGACGGTAAGGCTGATCCTAAGGTGATAGCAGTTGTTCCGGATTCGGGAAAAACTGATACTGTTGAGATTGATGCCGATGATATTGAGGAAATATCGGGTATATCCACTTCAGCAGGTACAATCAAGACTTACAGCAACAGAAATTATAAGGTTTCTGACGCGTATATAGTTTATAACGGTGACGTTATAGATGCGGCTATGTACAGCGCTGTTGTAAATAATGACAGAGAAAGATTTGCCAAGAGAGATTACGATGGTAAAGAAATCGGCGGAACAATGAGCTTTGATGAATTCCTTAAGCCTAAGAGCGGTACAATAAAGCTTGTTGATAATAATTCCGATGGAAAGTATGATGCTGTCTTTGTTACATCTTCGGAAAATTTGGTTATTACAGCAGCTACAGATACTAAGGTAACCGGTAAAATCAACAATGCCGCTGTCTCAATAGATGTTGACAATGAGGCACTGGATAAAACTATTACGGTTATCAAGGAAGGCGACGAGGTTAAAACAAAGAATCTTAAGAAGAATGATGTTGCATCGTTCCTTAGAAACCTCGATGGCGATATCATGACCTTTGAGGTTACCGGTGAGTCAATTACAGGAAGCGTTGAAAGCGTAAGAGCCGGAAATGAAGATACTCCGTCAAAGGCAAGGATCAACGGAACAGAATACATCGTTGATGCTAACGCTGTAAATGACTGTACATCAGGTATTGAAGGAACTTTCTATCTTGATAAGTATAACAGAATAGGTTATGTTGATTCGGATACCGTTATCTCTTCATCAGAAAAGTATGGATGGATTGTAAATTCATATATGGATGAGAGCGGTGATGATTATAAGGTAACTATATACTCACAGGACGGCAAGTCTGAAACATATACATTTGCAAAGAATGTAAGCTACTGGGCTCCTAATGCAACAGAAGCGGTAACTCTTTCAAAGGAAGATATAGCAGATGAGCTTCCGTATGTAAAATACAATACTGTAAGCGCTAATTCAACAAGCCTTGATATAAGACTCGTAAAATACAGCGCGAACAGCAGAAATGAGATCACAAAGCTTTACTGCGCAACTATTGCTCCGGACGGATATAAGAAGGATTCTGTATACAGCGACAGTGCAAAAACATACGATAAGAAGGCACTTGTAATGTCTAATACAAACCTTACAAATGAGACGTCAACAGGAAATATGAACGGCGATTACTATATGTCTGACGGAATGCTTGAGTTTGTTGTTCCTAACACAAACGAAGATATGAGCAACGCTTCAAACTACAGCGCCGGAACAACTACAGCGTCTGCATATATAAATAAAGAAAATTCGATCGGTAAAGATTTTATAGTAGGTGAGTTTTCTGACAGCAACCAGACATATCCTACAGTTGTAATACGTTACCAGGGCGCTTCTACTAATGCTGCTTTAACAACTGACTACGGTACAGCGGATAATAACCCTGTAATGGTTGTAAAGGAAGTTATGACCGGTGTTGATGAGGATCTTGAGCCTGTTTACACAATCGTTGGTTATACAAACGGCGGTGAAGTAAGCTATACTACAACTCAGAATACATTGCTCACTAAGATGACAAGCGCATTTGGCGGTTCGCGTGACTATAATTCTACGCCGCTTTGGGATGCGGTAAACGGCGCAAGAGATGAGAGACCTTCAATGTATGCAAATGATCAGGAATTTATAGATTTCATCGGTGAAGGAGACGTTATCGGTGTTAAGGACAACGGCAGAGTTCTTATGATGATGGTCGATGCTTCTGAGTTCGTTGAAGGAGTTCAGTCGGGATCGATTCCTACACTCTATAATTCACAGAATCCGGGTGTTTCGTCATCTCGTGATAACCTTTATATGGGTATGGTATCCGACAGCGATATGGGCGAAAATGCTATTATGTCAGTTGCAGGATATAAGTGCGTATTCGATAATTCAAGAGCTATGGATACAGTAGTGGTTAGCGCTAACGGCTCTATCGAGGTTGACTCGGCTAATGTTTCGACAATTGCTGATGTAATTGATTATGATGAAGAAACAAATACAGGTGATTTTGCATTCGTAAGATATGCAAATAAGGGTACTCTTCAGGAAGTTATTCTCTTCCGTTTTGAGGACTAATATATATTGGGAATATGTTGAGAGGGAAGATAATATTCTTCCCTCTGAATGAAAAAAGGAGGAAAGCAGCAAATGCTTAATAACAGCTTTAAAAAGATTGTATCGGCTGCATGTGTATTGGCTATGTCAATATCATTAACTATGCCGATGGCAAGCGCTGATTATTATAATGAAGATAAGTCGGCGATTATTATAAATAATCAGACGATGGTTGATGAAGAAGAAATTCTTTCGGCTTCAAGCACTACTGTTCAGTCAAAGACATATACCTTTGACAGTGCAAAGTCGGGCAATTTTTCTTATAGTTTTGATTATACATTACTCGGCCGCCCTGTAGATAATCCTGACAAGTCAAAAGGCGGAGCTAATACTTCTGCTTATATTCAGTTTAAAGCGGGATCAAGTGTCGCAAGTGCGTTTACTTTTGAAACAATGGATGCTAACGGCAATGCACAGTTTGCACTTGTAAATTCAAATTATACTCAGCTCTTCAAAATAAAGCAGGGAGTATCGTATAATTTTAAGTATGCATGGACAGATGCGGCTATGGGCGCTAACGGAACTCCGACTTGTCATGTTACAATAACGAATAATGAGACAGGCGAGATTGTTCTTGATGAAGATGTTAACCAGAGAAATCTTACAGATACCAGCAATGCAGGTTCGTCTGTAGCTATAGATGGTATGGCGTTTGGTTATTGTGCCGATAAGAGATACGGACAGGCTCAGCCGATAGTTTCAATCAGCAATATGACGGTCAATGACGGTGCCGCTGACAGAACAGTAGTTAATTTGGACGGCAAGGAACTGGTTACGACAGAAACTGCTGAGCTCGTACATGATTTTTCCGAGGATGGCTTTGATATGACAGCGGCTCCGTATCAGGGTGATACTGACGTGTCAGGTACGGTAAGTATGGTTACAGCATTGACAAATATTTCGAACGGCGCTTCGAATTATATTACTTATGACGCTGAAAAGAAGAGACTTCTTATAGGTGACGGACTTCCGGCCGGTGAGTATACATTTAATATAGATACATATATAGATGGCATAAGAAACCAGACACATCAGGTATATCCGGTGCATCTTACTGTAGAACAGGCGGATTCAAAGGCTTTGGCTCAGAAGTATCTTGACGGCGTGACTCTTAAACATACTGATGGAACAGCGGTTTCTGATAATAAGATAATGGGTAATCTTGACCTTGATAAAGGTGAAGGTGTTAAGGTCGTAACATGGAAGTGTTATGAGGCTGGTGAGAATGGCGAATGGGTTGAGTCAGATAAAATCAGTGCGGACGGAAAGGTTTCTTTCGGCGCTGAAAATGCTGATGTTAAGCTCGTAGCGGAATGTGTATATAATCAGGATACAGAGAATGCAGTTCAAAAAGAATTTGAAGTAACTATTGCTAATGAAAAAGAGTATCTGGATAAGGCAATTGAATCTCTTGTTCCTTTAAGCAATATATTGGATGATAACAAAGAATATACATCTCTTGAAATGGAAGATGGCAAGTACCTTGTATTTGATAATCTCCATTTGCCTGCAACGATAAACGGCGTTGATGTTGAATGGAAATTTGTAAAGAAGGATGCTTCCGGAAATGAAGTTGAAAATGATGAAACAATATTGATTTCGGGAGAGACCGGTATAATTGCGGGCGAAGCTGAAGAGGGCTGCACATATGAGCTTGTTGCTTCAGCTAAATACGGAGCAGCAACATCGGAAAAGACTTTTGCTCTTAATCTTGAGGGTGCTTCATCTTCGTATGATGTAGAGAAGATCAATGAAGCTACTGTTAAGGTTCAAAATGCGGATAATAAAGAAGAGACTTTTGATCTTACTTCTACAGATGCGCTTAAGCATGATATAATCCTTCCTACAAGTGTTGACGGTTATTCTAATGTTAAGATCACATGGACTTCAAGCGATGAGGATCATCTTAAGAAATCTGACGATAACTCAAATGTATGGAAGATTTATACCGGAGATACAGATGCTCACGATGTAAAACTTACAAAGAAAATCGATTACGTTGTGAATGGAACAACGCTTTACTCTAAGGAATATACTTATAATGTAAAAGTAGAGTTTACTGCTGACGATGTTGCAAGTGAAGATACAAAATATGATAAGTATAAAGCAAGATTTGACAGTGTATGCAAAGAGAATTTGGAATCTATACCGAGCAGAGCCAGTGAGAATTTTGAGCTCCCGACAGAGGGTGAGTTTGGTTCAACAATTTCATGGCAGTCGAAGAATGTAAGCGCGATAAAGATTTCAGGTGATGAAGCTAAGGTAACACGCTTGAGCTCATCACAAAATGTAACTCTTGAGGCTGTATTTACGTATAATAACGTAACCAGTGACGATAAAGCTACTGTTACTGTGACTGTTCCTGCAAAGTCCGGTTCATCCGGCGGTTCAAGCGGCGGCTCGTCAGGTAGCTCAAGCGGCGGCGGAAATTCGTATAAGGGTTCAATAGTTGGCTCAATCGGAGGTACTACACCGGCAGCTCCGGCAACTACTGCTCCTATTGAAACACCTGAAGGCTTTACTGATATAGCGGATGTAAGCTGGGCAGTTGAAGCTATAAATGCTTTGGCTGATAAGGGCATTGTATCAGGCAGAAGCGAAACAATTTTTGCTCCTAACGACAATGTTACAAGAGCAGAGTTTGCAAAGATGCTTTACGGCGCATTTGATCTTGCGAATGCAGCTAAGGGTGATAAGGAAGCTTCCTTCACTGATGTGAATGCAAGTGACTGGTACTATGACTTTGTTATGACTTGCGCTCAGGACGGTATCATTACAGGCTATGACAATGGCGCTTTCGGTGCAAATGATCTTGTTACAAGACAGGATATGGCTGTTATGATCATGAGAGCTGTTGAATATACAGGAAAGACAGTTGAAGAAGTTAATGCGGCTGTTACATTTGACGATGCTGCTGATATAGCTTCATATGCTGCTGATGCTGTTGCATCACTCCAGAAGGGCGGAATTATTAACGGTATGACCGAAACAACATTCGCTCCTCAGGCTAATGCAACAAGAGCACAGGCTGCTAAGATGCTTTATAATTTCTGTAAATAATATTAAATATGAGCTGTCCCTTTTGGGCAGCTCATATTTTTGTACATATTATAGAAATGCCGTTTTATCCGAAATTGCGGAGTTATATAATATAAATATTCCGTGCAATTACGGCTTTGTCGGAATTGCGCACCACTTCGCGTCTTATAAGCCCTTCGCTTTCAAGAGAAGCAAGACATCTGGAAATTGTTTTGTTTGTGAGATTAAGCCGGTTTCCGAGGCTTTTATTTGATATCGTGCACTTATTATCCGTTGCAAGCTTGGTTATCAGACCATAGATTATCAGGCTTGTCTTTGAAAGCGTGTCCCGTTTGAGAAGCTCCTCAGAAATAGTAATGGTTTCATTTGATATTGTATTCATATAATACCCCCTTAAAACATATGTTTGTGTTTGTTTGAGAGGATTATATCATATTAAGATACAAATGTCAATACTATAAAATGCACTTTAAAGAAATTTAAACCTGATTTTTTGTAAACTGGGTAATTTATTGGACATTAGATAGAGGAAAGGAAAGTATTGGAGGGAGCGCTGATCTTGAAGGAATGAATTTATGGTATAATACAAATAAGGGTTGCCGTTTTTTAATGCGGCAACCCTTTTACTGAAAAGCTTAATTTTCTGTATCTTTTTGGTTTTGAACGATCTCTGCTATTATGACTATCTCGCTGTCCGAATCGGACAAAGACTCGTTTGGTACAGTGTAAATATATTTACCTGAGGGAGTATGAATAATTTTTCCCTCTTTGTCGTTTCCTACAAATAGTTTAAGATACTCGGATCCGGTTTCTATTGTTACCGTTTTTCCGGCACAGCCGGCCGGGATGGCGAGAGCGCAAGAATTTACTCCGTCCGATGAGTTAGATTCGAATGTCATTTTTATCATGTAGAACACTCCTCTGCTACAACTTTTATTTCGGGAAGCTCAACATCTCCGAATAAATTGGACTTCCAGCTAAGCGATGATTTTTTTTCCCTTTCAAAAATCAGTCCGGGATATACTGCATCTGCATCGATTACACTTCCAAGCTCATCTGTTTCAAACATAACAGTGAGAACTTTATACGTACCTGTAGAAAGAACATCTGTATTCATAACAAATTCTCTTTCATAGACCTCACCTGCTTTGCATGACATAAACGCAGGACATACAGCTGTGGCGATTACGCCTTGGTCGTTATTATGGACCATCATGCGCATACTTAAAGACGATACATCTTCAAGACAATGCCAGCGCAGACAAAAACGAAGCTGTTCGCCGTCTTGTATATGCAGATCGTCACGTCCTACTACACGCATTGAATCAAGCTGTACCTTATCGGTCAGGAATTTTAGACGTTTGCGTTCGGTAAAATCATACGACAGTTTGCTCTGCATTTTTTCACTGTGCAAATACAGACCTATTGCATGCTCGACATCGCCGTCATATATGATCCTGCCCTTTTCAAGCACTACTCCCCTTGAACAAAGCTGCCGTATTGTCTGCATATTATGGCTTACATAAATAATGGTCTTCTGGGAATCATGTATTACTGAAAGCATTTTGTCTATACATTTCTTCTGGAATGCCATGTCTCCGACGGCAAGCACCTCGTCCATAAGCATTATATCATTGTCCAGATGCGCCGCAACGCTGAATGCAAGCTTTACAAACATTCCCGAGGAATAGCGCTTTACCGGTGTGTCAATAAACTGACGGCATTCGGAAAAGTCGATTATATCTTCTATTTTTTTGTCTACCTCGTTTCGCGACATCCCCAATATCGCACCGTTTAAATAGATATTTTCACGTCCTGTAAGCTCTCCGTGAAAGCCTGTTCCAACTTCGAGCATACTCGAGATTTTGCCCTTTATATATATGCTGCCCTCTGTCGGAGCGGTCACTCTTGAAAGCAGTTTTAATGTTGTGGATTTTCCCGCGCCGTTTCCTCCGATAAGTCCTATCGCCTCGCCGCGCTTTATCTCAAGGTTTATGTTCTCAAGAGCCATGAATGTTTCGTTTTTTGCATAAGCCGTTTGACCTATTTTTAGGTTCGGGTCATCCTTGTGGCGAACTCTTGCCCACCAGCTCTGCAAATCACCCTTGAGTGTTCCGCCTCCTATTGTGCCGAGTCTGTATTGCTTCGACACATTCTCTATTTTTATAACCGTATCATTCATATTTTATACCGTATCCATAAAGGTTTTTTCAACTCTGTTAAATATCAGTATTCCGAAAAACAACACCACAGCTGTTACTATCCAGCTTATACCCCAGTATCTCCATTCGAAAACACCGCTGCCCAAAAAGGCGTTTCGGAAATTATTTACTACCGGCGTCATTGGATTAAGCATTATGATCCGGCGAAGGCTGTCCGGGATCTGCGATACCGGATAAACGACCGGCGTTGCATACATCCACAGCGAAACTCCGAAGCTTACGAGAATTCTCAAATCACGGTATTTCGTGGTTACCGATGAAATTATGATTCCGAAGCCCATGCCCATTAACGCCATCTGTACTATTATAAGCGGCAGAAGAAAAAGGTGCATATTCGGATTTATTACTTCGCCCCGAAGATGGAATATAAGCATGAACACAAGCATGAGCGCTATCTGTATAAACAGCGAAAGCATCGCGTATATCACTGTGGTTATCGGAGTTACAAGCCTCGGGAAGTATACCTTTCCGAACAGTCCGGCATTTGATGTAAACGTGGACGCCGTAGATGTCAGGCAGCTTGAAAAATATCCCCATGCGGTATTGCCTGCAAGATAGAACAGGAACTGCGGAACTCCGTCGGTGGATATTTTTGCGATCTGCCCAAATATTATCGTAAACATTGACGACGACATTAAGGGCGTTATCAAAAACCACAGCGGACCTAATATGGTTTGTTTGTAAGCGCTGTTGAAATTACGCTTTAAAAACATATATATTAAGTCACGATACTGCCATACCTCTTTGAGCCTTAGGTCGAACCAGCCTGTCTTCGGACGGATGATAGTTGTCCATTCGTCCCTTGCCATTAATAATTGACCTCTTTGCCCTCTAATATATCGGCGATACGTTCACTTGTGCGGCCGTCGCCGTATGGGTTGGAGGCATGGCTCATTTTTTCGTATTCTTCTTTATTTTCAAGCAGAAGCTTGAAGGTGGAATATATAGTGTCCTCTTCTGTTCCGACAAGCTTTAATGTTCCGGCTTTTATGCCCTCCGGACGCTCTGTTGTGTCGCGCATTACAAGCACCGGCTTTCCGAGCGAAGGCGCTTCCTCCTGTATGCCGCCGCTGTCGGTAAGTATAAGATAGCTCCTTGACAGGAAGTTATGAAAATCAAGGACTTCCAGCGGTTCGATTATTCTTATCCTGTCGTCGCCGCCAAGTATCTCGTTAGCCGTTTCACGCACTGCCGGATTCATGTGTATCGGATATATTGCCTTTATATCCGGATGCTCATCAATTATACGGCGGATCGCCCTGAACATATGCTTCATCGGTTCTCCCAAATTCTCGCGGCGGTGCGCCGTTATCATTATAAGGCGGGAATCCGATGCCCAGTCGAGATGCTCGTTTTTATAATCCGGACGCACTGTTGTTTTGAGCGCGTCGATAGCGGTGTTTCCCGTTACATATATCGTTGACGGATCCTTTCCCTCGCGAATGAGGTTGTCACGGGATAAGGTGGTCGGCGCAAAATTGTATTTTGCTATTATTCCTACTGCCTGACGGTTAAATTCCTCGGGGTATGGGGAATATATATTATAGGTCCTTAGTCCCGCCTCGACATGTCCCACCGGGATCTGCATATAAAAGCAGGCGAGAGCTGTTACAAATGTGGTGGATGTGTCGCCGTGCACAAGCACAACATCCGGCTTTACTTCCTCCAGCACCGATTTTATCTTGTTGAGTATGTTTGTGGTTACGTCAAAAAGCGTTTGACGGTCTTTCATTATTGAAAGGTCATAATCCGGAACGACCTTGAATGCTTCAAGCACCTGGTCAAGCATCTGCCTATGCTGACCCGTTACGCAAACGATTGTCTCAACGGACGGGCGCTTTTTCAGTTCGTTCACAAGCGGACACATCTTGATAGCTTCCGGACGTGTTCCGAATACAAGCATTATTTTTTTCATGATGATCTCCTTATTGAAAATAACTGATGTAAGCCGCTGCTTACATAAACACTATTGCTATTATAACATAGTTTTACAGATATTTCAACCAATTTTTAAAGAGATATTGAGAAATTTGTGGTAAATAGTGCCTGATTGCGGGTCGATTGCATTTAATCAATGCCTATAAAAAGAAAATCAAAGAAAGTGCATTTAACCAAAAAAACATACATTGTTCACAAAATATTCATTGACAAAGCCAAAAAAATGAGTATAATAAAAGTATAAACAAAAGGTCAAAGAAAGTCAAAGTCAAAGAGGTGAAAGGAATGGGAGTGAGCGACAGGATAACGGCATTTATAACAGCGCTTTTGGAAGAAGAGCAGGGGAATGATTGGCTGGAGCTTAAAAGAAATGAGCTGGCTCAGATATTCGGCTGTGTGCCTTCGCAAATCAATTATGTTATTTCAACAAGATTTAATCCGCAGCATGGCTATGAGGTTGAATCAAAACGCGGCGGAGGCGGGTTCATAAAAATCCGCAGAATAGATACCGCAAAAACAAATCCGGTTTACAGGATAATAACCGATATTGGTACTTCGCTTACACAGAAGGACGCCAGAGCATATATATCGGGACTTGTACAGGTTCGGGCGATCGATGAAAAAACAGCGGATGTTATGGCGGCGGCGCTCAGCGACAGCTCCATAATGATTTCGCAGCCTCAGAGAGACATTGTAAGAGCAAATATATTGAAAAATATGCTTACAGCATTGAGCTGAGCAGTTATTAGATTTTTATGGTTCGGTAATTGAGAGCTATGGTTATTGGGAGAAAGGGGAGTTTAATTATGTATGATTTTTTCTCGGATTTTTCGGATTTATTCAGCGCGCTGGATTCGATGATGCAGCCGGCTGAAAGTGAGAGTATAAAAAAATGCCCTGTATGCGGACATACATGGGCGGATTTCAGACGCACCGGACGCTTTGGATGCGGCGAATGCTATAATACATTCCGTCCTCAGGCGGCGTCAACCTTAAGACAGATTCACTCAACCACAAAGCATGTGGGAAAAATTCCTTCCAAGTCGGGAGAGAGTGTAAAGAAGAAAAGAGAATATGAGACTTTAAAGGCGCAGCTTCAGATTGCGGTCCAGAATGAAGATTATGAAACAGCCGCAAAGCTGCATAAAAAGATAAGAGCTATGGAAAAGGAGGGATTGTCATGATTTGGTATAAGGATAAAAATGACGGAATAGTCATTTCAACAAGAATAAGACTGGCGAGAAATCTTGAAGGCGTGCCTTTTCCGGCAGCTCTCAAGGATAAAGCGCCGGTGGTCGCAAAAATAAGGGATGCGGTCAAGAGCAGCGAGCTTGCAAATGATATGGTATTCCTTGATTTAGACAACGCTTCGGAGCTTAACAGGCTTTCCCTCGAGGAGGAGCATTTGATAAGCCCGCAGATGCTTGACGGCAAAAATAAGGGCGTTATTTTAAACAAGGACAACACCGTAAGCATTATGCTTATGGAGGAGGACCATATAAGACTTCAGGTGATTTACGGCGGCTTGAAGCTGGATGAGGCGTACAGCGAGGCGTCAAGGATAGACGACATAATCGAAAACGGCGTTAATTATGCTTTTGACGAGGAATTCGGTTATCTTACGGCTTGTCCGACAAATGCCGGAACCGGTATGAGAGCATCGGTAATGATGCACCTCCCGGGATTGGTTTATACCAAAAATATAGGTCAGATCATAGCATCCGCAACAGGCTTGGGCATTGAGATAAGAGGCTTTTACGGCGAGGGAACAAACGCCGGCGGAAACCTGTATCAGATTTCCAACCGCGTGACTATGGGACTTTCCGAAAAAGAAACCATTGACAAGCTCAAGAATGTTGTAAAGCAAATAAGCGAGGCGGAGGAAAAGGCAAGGCAGAGCCTTAAAAGAGATAATCTCGATGCGCTTGAGGATACGATCTGGAGAGCGTATGGCAGCCTGAAATATGCCAGACTCATGACCTCTGAAGAGTCAAAGAGACTGTTGTCGGATGTTATGTTCGGCGAGAATATGGGTATAATAAAAACAGAAGGCAAGAAAACTCCGCTCGAGTGTATGATTTTATCCACTCCGTCAATGATAAGCGGCGGAAAGGAGCTTTCACCGCGCGAGCGTGATATAGAAAGAGCAAAAATGCTCAGAGAAAATTTATAAATTTAAAGTTATATTGGATTAAAGGGGGTAATTATTATGTTGTTTTCACGTTTTACAGAAAAAGCAAGAATTGCGATAAATGAGGCTCACGACAGCGCTTGTGAGCTGGGACATAACTATATAGGCAGCGAGCATCTTCTTCTCGGACTTATTCGTGAGGGCAGCGGCGTTGCTTATAAGCTGCTCTCGGGTGCGGGCTTGACCGCCGACGGAGTAAAGAACAAGATAGCCGAGCTTACCGGCGCGGGCGCACCGTTCGATAAGAGCTCAGAGCTTCCGCTTACTCCGAGATCAAAGCGTATACTTGAAATGAGCGCTCAGGAAGCAATGCGTCTGGGACACAGCTATGTGGGCACGGAGCATATACTTATGGCTATAATTCGTGACGGTGACGGCGTTGCGGCAAGAATACTTATGTCGGAGGGAATAAACCTCTCAAGCTTCTATGGTCAGGCGGTTCACTCCGTTGAGGAAGGCGCAGAAGCTCAGGGCCCTCAAGGCTATGCACATAACGGCTACGGCAGTGCTGGAGCATCGGCTAAGACTCCGACTCTTGATGAATACGGCCGTGATTTGACAAAGGTTGCCAAGGAAGGCGGATTTGATCCGGTAATCGGACGTTCTAAGGAAATTGACAGAGTTATTCAGATACTTTCAAGACGTACAAAGAATAATCCGTGTCTTATAGGTGAACCGGGTGTAGGTAAGACGGCTATCGCTGAGGGACTTGCTCAGAGAATTGCATCGGGAGATGTTCCGGAGCCGCTTAAGACTAAAAGACTGGTTTCTCTTGACCTCTCCGGCATGATTGCGGGCGCTAAGTACAGAGGCGAATTCGAGGAAAGAATAAAGAAGGTAATAAACGAGGTCTTGGCTGCTAAGAACGTGGTTCTCTTTATCGATGAGTTCCATACCATTGTCGGAGCAGGCAGCGCCGAAGGCTCTATGGACGCGTCAAATATCTTAAAGCCGTTCCTTGCAAGAGGCGATTTGCAGATAATCGGTGCAACCACGCTTAAGGAATACAAGAAATATATAGAAAAGGACGCGGCTCTTGAAAGACGTTTCCAGCCGGTGTCGGTAGGAGAGCCTACAGTTGAGGAAACGGTTGAAATATTAAAGGGTATCCGTGACAAATATGAGGCTCATCATGGTGTTACGATTACCGATGAGGCGCTTAATGCGGCGGCTAAAATGTCGGCGAGATATATTACCGACAGATTCCTGCCGGATAAGGCGATTGACCTTATAGACGAGGCGTCGTCAAAGAAACGTCTCGGCTCACAGACTGAGCCGGCAGACATCAAGGCTAAGGAGAGTGAGCTTGAAAAATTAAAGAGCGAAAAAGAAGAAGCTATCACTGCTCAGGACTTTGAAAAGGCAGCCCAGCTGCGTGATCGTGAAAAGGTCCTCAAAGAAGAGGTGGATAAGCTCAAGAAGGAATGGAAGGGCAGCGGCTCGTCGTCGGGACTTGTTGTTGACGAGGACGATATAGCTGATATTCTTGCGGACTGGACAAAGATTCCGGCGGCAAGACTTAAAGAAGAGGAAACAGAAAAGCTCCGTCATCTTGAGGAAACTTTACATGCAAGAGTTATCGGTCAGGATGAGGCTGTGTCGGCTGTAGCTAAGGCTATAAGACGAGGCAGAGCAGGCTTGAAGGATCCGAAGCGTCCGATAGGTTCGTTCCTGTTCCTTGGACCTACAGGCGTAGGTAAGACCGAGCTTTCAAAGGCTCTCGCACAGACTATGTTCGGCAGTGAGAATGCACTTATCCGTATCGACATGTCGGAATATATGGAGAAGCATGCAGTGTCTAAGTTTATCGGTTCGCCTCCGGGATATGTAGGATTTGAGGAAGGCGGTCAGCTTACCGAAAAGATCCGTAAGAATCCGTATTCGGTAATCCTCTTTGATGAGATAGAAAAGGCTCATCCGGATGTATTTAATATTATGCTTCAGATTCTTGACGATGGTATTCTTACCGATGCTCAGGGAAGAAGGGTAGATTTCAAGAACACGGTTATAATTATGACCTCTAACCTCGGTGCAAAGGATATTCTGGGCAATGTAAGCTCTAAGCTCGGATTCGGCTCCGCGGATAAGGAAGAGGATAAGAACAAGACCGAAAAAGAAAAGATAAAGGATAAGGTTATGGAGCAGGTTAAAAAGGCATTCAAGCCTGAGTTCCTTAACCGTATCGATGAAATAATCGTATTCGACAGACTGTCAGAGGAGAATATTCAGGCTATTGCAAGACTGATGCTTAATTCGCTTGTGACAAGACTGAAGGAAAACGATATTGAGGCTGAGTTTACCGACAATGCCGTTAAGGAGATTGCAAAGAAGGGCTTTGACCCGGTATACGGCGCAAGACCCTTGAGACGTGCTATCCAAAACGAGATCGAGGATATGCTTTCCGAGAAGATTATTGACGGAGATATTAAATCCGGCGATAAGATCTCAGTTGATTTTGCGGACGGTAAGTTCTGCGCGGCTAACAAATAATAACAAAAAAAGCTCTCTTTGGAGGGCTTTTTTTGTTGCTATAATATATTGTATTTTTTTTGTCAAAGTAGTAAAATAATATTGTGTTTTATATGAAATTTATGGGCGTATTTAACATATATTTATTATCGGAGGTGCATTATGGAATCATGCAAATATCTTCTTGACCTCGCGCTTATACTGTGTTCAACAAAGATCCTCGGACTGATTACCCGCCGCGTTCAGCTGCCGCAGGTCGTGGGTGCTCTTTTGGCGGGACTTATTTTAGGTCCGGCATGTTTGGGCTGGATAGGCGACACGGATTTTATTTCCAATATCGCTGAAGTCGGGGTTATTGTGCTTATGTTTACAGCCGGCATGGAAACAGATATTGGAGAGCTTAAGCGTACAGGATTGAAATCATTCGTTATTGCGCTTATGGGTGTTATTTTCCCGCTTATCGGAGGATATGCGGTAATGGCGGTGTTTAATCCGGGCGCGGATAAGATGACGGTTTTGCAGAATATCTTTATAGGAGTTGTTCTTACTGCAACCTCGGTCAGCATTACTGTTGAAACGCTCAAAGAGCTCGGCAAGCTTACTACTCATTCCGGAAACGCTATTTTGGGCGCCGCTTTGATAGATGATGTTTTGGGCATAATCGCTCTTACGATTATAACAAGCTTTGCCGATGAAACGGTTTCCATAGGCATGAGCTCGCTGAAGATCTTGGGATTTTTCGCATTCTGTATTCTTGTGGCGTTTGTGTTTTATAAATTCGCTATTCCATGGATAAACGGATATAAGAAGGATCTTCGCCGTTTTGTAGTGCTTGCGTTTGCGTTTTGCTTGATAATGTCATATTGTGCCGAAACGTTCTTTGGTGTGTCGGATATTACAGGCGCATTTGTTGCGGGACTTATTCTTTCAAACAACAAAAGAACAGCGTTTATGCTTAACAGATTTGATACGGCTTCATACATGCTGCTTTCGCCGGTATTTTTTGCAAGCGTGGGACTGAAGGTGACCTTAGGAAGCATGAGCGGTTCGATGATACTGTTTTCCGTTGTGCTTTTGGTTGTAGCGATGATAACAAAAATTATAGGCTGCGGACTTGGAGCAAAAATGTGCGGATATACGAATCTGCAATGCACAAAAATTGGTCTTGGCATGATCTCAAGAGGCGAGGTCGCGCTTATAGTTGCAACAAAGGGCGCGGCATTGGGACTTATGCAGGATAGGTATTTTGCGCCTATTATTATAGTAGTTGTGGCAACCACGATAATAACGCCGATTTTGCTTAAGCTTATATATAAGTATCAGGCGAAACATCCGGAGCTTGTGGATGTTAATGCAAGCTCTAAGCTTATTGACAGGCATGAGTCAAAGTATGAGCTTGAAGCGTATGCCCAGGAGGCGTCGAGAAGACACAGCGATGCTGAGGAAAAAAATAAAGTATTAAAGAAATAAAGTGTTAAAAACAGCAATGGTACATATACTTCTTCCGCCTGCCGTCTTAATTTGGGATGGCAGGCGGTTGCTTTATCCTAATTTTATCGCGCTTGTGGGGCACTCATATGCCGCAAGCTTAACCGTTTCGGTTTTATCGTCGGGCACTGTACCGACGACTACCTCAGATTTATTTGAGCTGTTAAATCTGAAAACCGACGGGCATTGGTCAACGCAAAGCGCGCAGCTTACACATTCATTTTCATCGACCCAAGCTTTCATAAAAGCACATCCTTTCATATATGCGGCGTTTGTGCCGCTGAT
Organism: uncultured bacterium; assembly: GCA_905215805.1. Taxonomy (GTDB): domain Bacteria; phylum Bacillota; class Clostridia; order UBA1381; family UBA1381; genus UMGS1958. Next base: position 27,016 of record CAJMRL010000005.1, read on the forward strand.
TATGCTCTTATTTTAACTCGCAAGACAGATTTTATACACATGTGTCAGAATTTTCTTTTAACTTCCTTCACAACTCCGAACACTCTTATTCTTTCGGTCTCAACTCCCTCGAAGCGTCTTGGGGGATACATAGGATTTACAGACTGAAGCTCGATATAGTCCTTTCCGTAAATCACTCGTTTTATAACGCCGCTGTCGTTATCTATCATAACTACTCCGTATGCGCCGTTGTCAACGATGCTTTGGCATCGTACAAGCACAAGATCTCCCTCCATGAATATCGGGTACATGCTGTCGCCGGTGACACGGAGGAATACATACTCTCCATCGCCGCTTAAATCATCCTGCAATACCGGCTCATAGCCTATGGCAAGATTATTCATGCTGTCGGCAAATGCGCCCATTCCGGCAGATACGCTCGCAAGCACCGGTATGTTCACAAGATTTGACAGATCGGCGGGGGTGGAGTTTTTCGGCGCGTCTATTCCGAGCAGATATTCAACTGTCGTGTTAAAAAAATCGGCAAGCTTTATAAGCGAGGCTCTCTTTATATTTTTGACGGTTCCCTTTTCATATTTTTGGACCGCAGCTTTTTTTATGCCTATAAGATTCCCAAGCTCCTCCTGCGTCATGCCGCGGGAACGTCTCAGTTCTCTTATGCGTTTTCCTGTTATATTCGGGTCGCTTTGGAGTATCCCGTTTTTTGAATCCGGTATTGAAGTCATGATGTTTCCTCCTTTTATTGCTTTCATTAAATTTATATTTGTATAAAATTAATCTCCTTAGTATCTTTATAATACCATGTATCATTAAAAAAGTCAATAGTAATATCAAAAAAATATCTTAAAAGTTTATTGACATATTGGCACATCAGTGGTATAATACATATATCTTAAAAAGATACAAAACATGCCGAAAGGAGGTAAAAAATGGTTTACTGCAATGACGATTACGATATACGCTTTGCAAATGACAGATATATATCCTGTGAGGATACTATATCCGAGAGGGAATATTATTGTCCCATATGCGGAACGTATGATTCGGACGTATTTTACATAAATGACGAGGGGCATTGCGTCGGATGCAGCGAATGCGTGCACGAGGTGTATGAGCTTTAATAAAGGCGAGGTCACGCCGGAGGAGATAATTGAGTTTTATACTAAGATTCTGCGCGGAGAGGATGAGAATTTTAAGAGTGCAGATTCATTCAAGGCGGCGGAATTTTTTATAAAATATTTCGGTATGCTTGAGAAGAAGGATATGTCCTCCGGCGGAGTTATTATTATAGATAATATCGGAAGGGAGGAGGACAGGGACGGATAGTATATGTCTTGCAGAGATTATTGCCCCGGCTTTTCACGGACTTCATAAGGATATTATGAGCGGCGCCCATACGCATTATTGGCTTTGCGGAGGAAGGGGAAGTACAAAATCAAGCTTTGTGAGCATTGAAATCATTCTGGGTATTATGAAAAATCCCGGGACCTGTGCGGTCGCGCTGCGCAAGGTAGGCGCAACGATAAAGGACAGCATTTATGCCCAGCTGCTATGGGCGATAGATATGCTTGGAGCATCGGACAAATGGAGCGCGAAGCTCAGTCCTCTCGAGCTTATATATGAAGAAACCGGACAAAAAATTCTTTTCCGCGGAGCGGATGATCCTCAAAAGATTAAATCGACCAAGGTCGCGCAGGGGTATATAAGATATATCTGGTATGAGGAGCTTGCGGAATTCGGCGGTATGGAGGAAATACGCTCAATAAACCAGTCGCTTATGAGGGGCGGCGAAAAATTTGATGTGTTTTATTCGTATAATCCTCCTATAAGCGTTCAGTCATGGGTCAATATTGAGGCGCAGCTTGAAAGAGATGACAGGCTCGTTCATCACAGCACATATCTTGATGTTCCGGTGAAATGGCTGGGCGAGGTGTTCTTTCAGGAGGCAAATCATCTTAAAAAGACGCATCCGAGGCTGTATGAGCATGAGTATATGGGAGTTCCTACCGGAAGCGGCGGCGAGGTGTTTGAGTGCGTTACATTGAGAGAGATAAGCGATGAGGAAATAAACGGCTTTGACTCGATAAGGCGCGGGATTGACTTCGGATATGCCGCAGACCCGTTCGTGTATGTGATATGTAATTATGATTCACATAGAAGAAGGCTCTATATTTTCGGCGAGATTTATAAGCGCGGACTTTCGAACAGGCGCGCCGCCGAGATGATAAATGATATGGGCGGCTTTGACGTAAGTGTTATATGCGACAGTGCAGAGCCTAAGAGCATCAACGAGCTTAGGGAGTATGGTATAAATGCCGTCGGAGCAAAAAAAGGCCCCGACAGCGTCAGCTACGGCATAAAATTTTTGCAGAGCCTTGATGAGATAGTTATCGACCCGTCAAGATGCCCGGAAACAGCAAGAGAGTTTACCTCATATGAGCTTGAGCGCGGAAGCGACGGTGAATTCAGGGAGGGATATCCCGATAAGAATAACCACTCGATAGACGCAGTGCGCTACGCATTGGAGAGGGATTCCTCAAGAAAGAGGGCAAGAGTTATAGAACGCGGTAAAATGAATTTATAGGGGGGATTTTGTTGGTTATAGATGAGGAGCTTATAAGCGGCGGAATTGACGAAAAGATACTTGCTGAGCTTATATACAGGCACGAGCAGGGGCTTGACCGCATGAGAAGGCTCAGGGATTATTATTTGGGCAGGCATGATATACTGGCGCGAAGCAGAAAAAGCAATGCTTCGGTCAATAACAGGGTGGTATGCAACCATGCAAAGTATATTGTGGATATGACGCAGAGCTATCTTGTCGGGAATCCGGTCACATATTCAGCGGGCGAGGAATGCGATATAGAGGCTTTGAAAAACTGCTATTTGATTCAGGATATTGCGGCTTTGGACGCGGAGCTGGAAAAGAATATGAGCATATTCGGAAAGAGCTATGAGCTGATATATTCGGATGAGGATTCAATGCCAAAGAGCGCCGGACTCAGCCCTGTGAATACATTTATGGTATACGCAAGGGGAGTAAACGAAAAGCCGCTTTTCGGCGTGCATTACTTCAGGCGCAGGGATATTCGCGGAGCGGTTACCGGCGTATGCTGCACCGCGGCGGACGGGCGGTACATTTATACTTATCAGAATGACGCCGACAGCTATTATAATATGGAGCTTGTGAAAAAGGAGCCGCATTTCTTCGGCGGAGTTCCGTTTATAGAATACCGCAACAACGATGAAGGACAGGGGGATTTCGAACAGCTTATCCCGCTCATAGATGCCTACAATCTTCTTCAAAGCGACAGAATAAACGATAAGGAGCAGTTTGTTGATGCGTTTTTGTTCCTTACAGGCATTGAGCTTGACAGCGAGCAGGCAAAAAAGCTGCGTGAGGAGCGCATACTTATGGGCTATGACGGCGCGAGCGCCCAGTATCTCTCAAAGGTCATGAGTGAAAATGACGTTGAGGTGCTGTGCGAGGGCATAAAAAAAGATATTCACCGATTTGCGATGGTGCCGGATCTGTCGGACGAGAGCTTCGGCGGAAACCTGTCGGGCGTGGCGATAAAGTACAAGCTTATGGGATTTGAACAGCATATCCGAAATAAGGAGCGTGCGTTCGCAAAATCGCTCAGGAGGCGATTTGAGCTGTATAATAATTTCCTTTCCCTTAAGGGAAGCATGGACAGAGTGCCGATTCATAAGATCGATATTGTGTTTACAAGAAATCTTCCGGTAAACGAGCTGGAGATTTCTGAAATGATAAATAATTTAAGCGGTATTGCAAGCTCCGAAACGCTGCTTTCGAGGCTGTCGTTTGTCAGCGACCCGAAGGAGGAGGCTGAGCTTGCAAGGAAGGAAAGAGAGGAGGGCATGTCGATATAGGAAGGCTGTACAGAGATGTCAGGGATGAATAAAAGGAAGGAGAGTGATTGGCGGTGAAATTCGGAAAGCCAAAATTTGATAAAGAAAAATTTGATAAAAAAGAGTTTGATGAGGAAAAGTCTGATAATGAAAAGGTCGAAAAAAAGGAAATCGCAAAAAATGATAGGGTAAAAAATAGTGACTATGAAGATAGTCAGAAGGAAAGGGCATATGAAAAAGAGGATAACGGCGGTGACCTTGAAGAAAAAGAGGCTGACAAGGATTTAAATACTGAGAGAATGGAGTTCGAGGCTCAGAAGGAGCTTATGAAGCAGAAGCTTCCTCTTGAATTTGCTCCGATGCTTGCGGGAGCAGATGTTGAGGAAACTATGGAAAATGTTGCGATGTTTAAAAAGCTGTTTCTTAAGGCGGTTGAAAAGACTTTGTCTGAAAGACTCAAGGGCAGCGAGCCGAAGACCGGGGGTACAGATGAGGATGACGGCAGCGACCCGTTTCTTAGAGGATTTGGATTTTAATTTGGGAGGTTTGAAATATGGCTATTAATTATGCGGGCAAATATGCCCAGAAAATTGACGAAAGATTCTCGCGCGAGGCGCTTACCGGCTCGGCGGTGAATAATGATTATGATTTTGTGGGGGTAAAGACGGTCAGCGTTTATTCTATCCCTACGGCAACCATGAACGACTATACAAGAAGCGGCTCAAGCCGTTACGGTACTCCGGCGGAGCTTGAAAATACGGTTCAGGAGCTTACTCTTTCAAAGGACAGGAGCTTTACTTTTACGATCGACCGCGGTAATTTCACCGATACTCAGATGGCGAATACCGCCGGCATGGCTTTGCAGCGTCAGCTGCGTGAGGTGGTTATCCCGGAGATAGATACCTACCGCTTGAGCGTTATGGCGAAAAATGCCGGCGCGACAGCTACAAAGGCGATCACCTCGTCAAATGCTTATGACTCATTTCTTACAGCTACCGCGGCTTTTATAGATAACAATGTTCCGCAGGAGGACTGTGTGGCGTTTGTGTCGAGCGCGTTCTACAAGTGCATAAAGGAGGATTCAAGCTTTATAAGAAGCGGCGACCTTTCGCAGAATATGCTCTTAAAGGGGCAGATAGGTTCCGTTGACGGGATACCGCTTGTTACAGTTCCTTCGTCTTATCTGCCGGCAAATGTTGAATTTATGGTCGTAAATAAAAATGCAGTTACTTCTCCCGTTAAGCTTTCGGAATACAAGATTCATGACAATCCTCCCGGTATAAACGGCTGGCTTGTCGAAGGCAGAGTTTATTATGACGCGTTTGTGCTTTCGAATAAAAAGAAGGGAGTCTACGTTCACAAGAGCGCTTAACGTGAAAAATAAGCGGCGCATCTCGCCGCCCGCCGAGGCTCGGAGTATACCAATACGCCGTCGCCTCGTTAGACAGCGACCTGCTTGCTTCTTTTTCACGTTAGTATAGAAGTGAAAATAAGCGGCGCATCTCGCCGCCCGCCGAGGCTCGGAGTATACCAATACGCCGTCGCCTCGTTAGACAGCGACCTGCTTGCTTCTTTTTCACGTTAGTATAGAAGTGAAAATAAGCGGCGCATCTCGCTTCTTTTTCATGTCGGAGCTGAAACTAAATTTTAAGAAAGGGGGATTTTGATTATGGAGGATTACCGTGATGATATTTTAAATGACGCAAAGCTTATTCTTGGGATCTCAGATACTTCAAGCGATTCGCTTTTGGCGGTGTATGTATTTGACGCGGTAAGCTATATAAAGTCCTTCTGCCATTTGGAGGTGATGCCGCTTCAGCTATGCGGTATCGCCGCCAATATGACGGCGGGAATGTACAGAAGAAACAAAAACGGTGATATAAGCCTGATAAAGGAGGGTGACAGGGAGATAGGATACTGCGCTTTGTCGGAGTTTATGGAGGTTTATTCCGAAAGGCTAAAGCCGTTTATAAACAAGGCGGCAAGACTGCCGTCGGAGGTGAATGCCGATGTTTGAGGTGTTTAACGACAGGCTTGTGGAATTCTTTGATGAAAATCCGCTAAGAGCTTACGGAGATAAGCCGGGACGCGTAAGCAGGGGAAGCATATTCTGTGATGTGCAGCCCTACAAGACCGGAACGACCGACAAAATGAACAAGACGGAATACGGATTGTCTCCGTTTGCAACAAAAAAGCTTTTTTGTCCGGATAATGACCTGATAAAAGGCGGAGCGCTGGCGCAGATAGACGGCAAGATGTACAGAATCATCTATATTGAGAAGCGTAATATGGGGATGATGGCAATAGCGGAGGAGGTGTTTGAATGAGTGTTTCAGTAAGCGGAGTAGACGGCGCGCTGGCTCTTGTGAACAGGCTTTTGGACGCGGACGGAGCATTGGCGGAAGGGATAAGTCAGGGAGCGGAGATTGCCGCTGAGGCTGCAAGAGGAATGTGTCCGGTTCGTACCGGAGCGCTCAGAAGCTCTATAAAAACCGAATGCTCCGGAACGCACGCCGAAATAAGCGCAAATTGCTCCTATGCGGGGTATGTGGAATTTGGAACTTATAAAATGGCGGCAAGACCGTTTATGGTCCCGGGACTGTATTCCTCTGAGGGAGCGGTTATAGCGGCGATAGAGTCGGTTTTGGGAGGATTGCTATGATAGATATAAATGCTGAGGCTCAGAAAAGCCTTTTGAAATCCGGTTTGGATATAGTGTTTCAGTATCCGCAGAGCAAGGAGACTATGCCTGTAGTCAGTTTTTTTACGATAAGCGAAAAGGGAAGCTTTGGGGCGGATGATGAGGCATGGTTTCAGGATGGGACAATAGCTGTGGATATATTCGCGCATTCTCCGGCTCAATGCGGAGAGCTTGCTTTACGGGTAAACGGCTGCATGGAAAATGACGGCTGGAGACGGGATTTTTCGATGGATGTAGCGGACGATACGGACGGAGTATTTCATAAAACCATGCGATTTACAAAATCGTTTTATATTAAATAATTGGGGATTTGACCTGAATGACCTTGCGGGTGATATGAAAGGGGATATAAATATATGAAAAAGAAACCGATACCTACGATTGGTGTGGATAAGTACACATTTTTTAAGCTTAATTCGGACGGAGCGGAGGGCGTGTCCTATGGCGTACCGTATTCTCTTGAGGGAACGGTGCAGATATCTCTGACCGACAACGGCGGCGCGGATACCTTTGATGCCGATAACGGGGCATATGAGGTTGAAACCTATATCGAAAAGATGGGGCATGATATAGAAAATGCCGACATAACTCCGGAGGTTGACGCTATGTGGAGAGGACTTGAGGCGAAAAACGGAGCTGTTGTTGTAGGGAAGCCGTCCGGAACGGTGTATTTCGGAGTGGCTTGGAGATTGCTCAAGACCGACGGTACATACAGATATGTTAAGTATTTCAAAGGCTCGTACTCCTTTGCGTCAAATCTCGGCGGAAAGACGAGACCATCGACAGGTGCAGCTGAAAAGCAGACAGCAAAGGCTAATTATACCGCCGTACAGAGAGATTACGACGATATGATCTATATGTACATAGATCAGAGCGATGTTGAAACGGGCGATGATTACGAAACGATCGAAGAGTTTGAAGAAGCGTGGTTCTCGGATATGGGCGCACTTATGGACGATGTTAAAATTACAACTGTTAAAGAATGAGGTGGAATAAATGCAGCATATACTTGATTTTGAATTTGACGGAAATAAATATGTTTCAAGACCGTTTGACTTTGAGGCTATGTGTATAGTCAACGATGCGCATAATTCCATGAAGCAGCGCGGCCCGCTCAATATCTGCCGCAACGCGGTGGATTATATGTTCGAGGGAACGGACGCCACTCAGGATGTGATAGACGGTCTTGATGTGTCCGTTCGAACGAAGCTTTGCTTAAAGGTATGGGAGTTTTACTGCGAGGCTGTGCCGGAAAAAAACGCGTAAAGCCGGGTGAGAGCGGCGGTTCTCTTAGAGATATTTATGTATCTCTTTTTGAGAGCCGCGGCACAATGCCCGGTGAGGTGGCAAAGCAAAGCCCGTTTATTCTTTTTAAAATGCTTGACGATTTGAGTAGTCAAAATGAGGATTACGGAGAAAATATGAGCGAACATGAAAAAATGTTTTACGGATTATAGTATACGGAAAGGAGATGGGATATATGGCGGCTGCCGGAATTACGGTTACGATTGATGGTGATGCATCGGGACTGGTCAGCGCTGCGGCTGAGGCTTCAGCCGCATTAAACGAGCTTTCATCTCTCGGTTCAAGCCTTGGCTCGGAGGCGCTTTCTATCACAATAGAGGCGACCGACAATGCAACTCCGGCGATAGAGTCGGCTTCAGCGGCATTGTCGGCTATGCCGGCTGACCACAATACGGTTTTAAACGCTCAGGACAATGTTACAATGCAGGCGATGGCGGCTGCGGCGGCGGTGAATGCGGTGCCTTTGTCTCATAATACGGATTTAAATGCAGTTGATAATGCTTCCGCAACAGCCGCGTCGGTTGCAGCGGCGATCGAGTCGATTCCCTCTTCAAAAACTGTGACTATTAATATAGTCACAAATGGCTCGGTGCCGAAAATCGCAAAAGGCACGCGTGATTTTGAGGGCGGACTTGCGATGGTAAACGACCAGACCGGCATAGCCGATCCAAGGGAGCTTATAGTTCATGACGGGATGGCGTATATGTATGAGGGGCGAAATGTAATAGCTCCTATTCCGCGTCATGCAAGAGTATATACCGCATCACAGACAAAGGCGATAATGTCGGGGCTTGGTATACCGCATTTTGCGGGCGGGTATTATCCGCCGGAATTTCAGTTTCTTATAGGGGAAGATATACGTGAGATAGTCCAAAGGCTATACGATGAGGAATACAGTACATGGATGTACGGCAATGATCATATGTTTATGAACGGAGGTCAGGTTGTACTTGCGCTTGAAAATACAGATTTTACAGGTTTGTCCGAAACAGAGAAGGAGAGCTTAATAAGAGAAAAGCTCGACCAGAAAAAGAAGGAGCTTGAAGGCAGTTTTGCAAACAGATGGGGACTCAACTTTGAAACGGAAGCAAGCTATTACAATCCTACAGATGCGGCAATTGACCGCATGAATCTCAGTTCGGAGCTTATTGCGAATCAGGAAGAGCTTCTGGAAGGATATATCGACCTTGCCGAGCAGGAAAAATCCTACGGAGATGTGCTTTCGCATACGTCTACATTGATAGACACAAGGCTTGAAAGGGTAAACGCATTAAATCAGGCAAACGCCGAAATGCGCAATGAAATGGAATATTTGCAGAATTCGAGCGGATATGAGGGCATACAGTCATGGACGGACGAATTGGGCAATGCGACCGAGGAATATTATGCGTTTTTGAATTCCCTTTCCACACAGGAGGAGCAGGACAAAGCGGAGTCATATTTCAATGATATACAGAAATATCAGCAGAAAATCATTGCAAATACCGAGGAAATCCGGGACTTGACAAATGATATATCCTCAATGCGGCTGGAACTAAACAGCCAAAAATTTAAGCTTTGGGAGCGCGATTTTGAGAACTGGACACAAATGCACGAGGTATACGGCGACTGGGAGGACGTCGGAGATAGCCTTTCACAGTCGTATGCAAGAGCGATAGAGCGGCAAAGAGAATTCTTTGAAGCAGGGATTATAGGCTGGCAGGATTATCATGATAATGTTTTCGAATACTCGCTTGAGATGTATAAAGCGGCGTCTGATGAATATGACGAGATGCTCGCGGAGCAGTCGGAATACATCAATAAAATGCAGGAGGAATTCTCTAAGCAGGAGGAGGAGCTGCGCACGAGCTGGGATGTCGAGGACAGGGGCGCTGATCTTGACGAGGTAAACAGGCTTTTGGCTATATATGATAACTCCGTCACCGATACGGGAAGACAGAAGTACAAGGATCTTCTTGAACAGAAAAAGCAGCTTGAGCGTGAGGAAAAGCTTTATCAGCTTCAGGTAAGGAATAATGCGGTGCTTGAACAGCTGCGAACCGAGTATGACGTTATGGAGGAGAATAAGAAAGCAGCGCTTTCGGGACTCAGAATGACGGGTGATGACATAGCGTCGTCAAACGCGTATATCTCTGATACCGCAGACGATATCCGCTCTCTTGCGGCGGCGATAGGCGTACAGTACAGCGCGGCGGCGGATTCTACGCTTAATACATTGGAGGATATTTATCAGCTGTTGAGCAGCATAAAGAATGTTTTGGGAATACGCGCAGGCAACTCACAGACCTATAACGACAGCAGGACGATAAATGTTTCATCGGGACTCAGTGAGAATTCCGTAAGAGCGATAATAAACGGTACTGTGCTTTCGGGATTGGCGGATTTTATTTATTAAAACGGGGGCGGTAATTATCAGGATAGGATTTAGTTTTAAAGGGATACATACCTCCGAGATGGGAGTGAGCGCGGCTACAAAGTCAAGGCAGATGCTTCCGGCGGTGCGCACCTCGTATGTGGACGTGCCGCTTCGTGACGGAAATATAGATTTTACGGACGCTAACGAATACAGTCGTGCATTTTATGAAAAGCGTACGTTTACAATGAACCTGCTTATAAAGGCGGAGGATATAATAGAGCTGCAAAATAAGATATCCGATACGGCACGCTGGCTTTCGGGACGCGGCGAGCTGATATTTGACGATATGCCGCTTGCGATATGGGACGCTTCGGCGGTGAACGGGATAGACTTCGCTCCGGAGCTTTCCGGAACGAGGGCGATAATAACGGTGAATTTTGAAACAGAGCCGTTTGCAAGAGGAGCGGTAGATGTTGCGAGGGGCGTGCTTTTAGGCGATGATATACTTCTCGGTTCAAGAGTTCCTATTGGACTTGATGAAAAGATGACACAGAGTTTTACCGGAGCAAACGGCAGCCTTGTCTTTGTTAATGCCGGAACGGCTTATGCGCGTCCGGTCATAACCATATCGGGAAACAGGCAGATAGGATATTCTACTATTTCATGCGGAGGAAAATCGCTCATTATTCAGGGTATAACCGACAGCAGGGCGGTGGTAGATATGGAGAATTTCAAGCTGCTTGCGGGAACGGAAGAAACGGATAAAACGGGGATACTCGGCGGCAGCTTTTTTGAGCTTGCACCCGGGGAGAATACGCTTGAGTTTGCTATGCAGAATTCAACGACCTATACCGTTTCGGTCTCGTATGTGCCGCGATTTGTCTATAACGCCGATTACAGCATAGGAGGGGACGCGGATGCTTGATCTTTATGATGCGGAGGTAAGGATAGACAATCAAAGCAATTCAGATGTATATCAAAGGCATTTGGGCATGCTTGCTGATGCGGCGGACGTTAAGGTATCAAGGGAGATAAACGGAGATTATACGCTTGATTTCAAATACCCGTCAGGTACGGAATTGTTTGAAAGGATAGCGGTGAACTGTATAGTAAAATGCGAGGGACAGCTGTTCCGTATCATGAGGATATCGTATGAATCGGCACAGATGGCACAGATCTCATGCCTGCATGTATTCAACTGCGACGCAAAGCGATTCCATGTCCCCAATATCGGCTCAACGGATACAAGTGATACGATAGGAGTAAGCCCGTACAGCGTGATAAACTCAGCATTTGAAGGTACGCCGTTTACAGTATTGAGCTATGAAAAGGTTCAGCAGCTCGGAATGAAATGGGTAGGAGCGTCGGACGGGTTCTTGATTGATTTTGAATCGGTTGACAAGACAACCCCGTATGATGTTATGATGCAGGTCATAGAGAATTGCGGACGCGGTGAAATTTATGTAAACAATACTGAGATTGCGCTGGTGGAAAGGCTCGGAACAGACAGGGATATATGTATAAATCCCGCTAAGAATATGCGCAGGGTGACGGTGGATATTGATAATTCCGATATGGTGACAAGACTTTATCCGTATGGAAAAGACGACATGACGATCGCTTCAGCCGACAAGAACACGGATAAGACGGTGTATATAGACAGCCCGGAAATAAAGGAGATACCCGCCGGAGGACGCAGGTTCTATATTGAAGGCTGCCGGGATTACAGCGATTATTACGACCCCGATAAGCTTTATGAGCGCGCGTTATGGGAATTCGATGAGGAGAATCCCGACAGGATAGATGTACCGTCGGTCAATATAACCGGTGAGATAGCGGATTTGTCGAGGATTTATCCCGGAGAGCAGAGGCTTGAGCTGGGGGACAGGGTGAATGTTATGTATAACGGCAAGCTTTATTATGAGCGGATAATATCTATAAGCCGTCATCCGTTTGAAGCTGAACCGGATACGGTATCTATCGGCAGAGTAAAGAAGGATATGTTCTTCTATCTCAATCAGATAGGCGCGCTTGCCAAGCGGTATGCGAATATAAGCACCAGCTCCGGTAAGATATACGGCGCAAAAATATCCGGAAGCATATTAAAGCTCGGTGCGGGAGATATATTCGCGAAGAGCGATGGACTGTACTATAACGGAAAAAAGCTTAAATTCGAGGAGGGACAGGAATGAATTTAGATGAAAATTACAGCGCGGCGACAAAGCTGAGTGCATGGTGGAAGCAGGTCAAGAATAATTTTTCGGCGATAAAGACGGAAATTTTAAATATTGATACAGAGCTTGACCAAAAGGTCAATAAGACGGACTATGCAAGTACGACCAATGCCGGAGTAATAAAGCTTGCGGCGTCGGGAGGAGGTACGAATAACAGCGGGCTTGTCGTGTTTGAGGACGGCTCTGCGGCTGTGAACGTGCGTCCCGACAGAGGGATAAAGCGTGACGGAGCGGGGCAGATAGGTATAAACGCCGCAACACAGGCGGAGGTCAATGACGGAACGGACGAATACAAGCCCATCACTCCGAAAACGCTTAAGGCGGTGATGGATACGCTTCCGGAGTTTGAGGCTACGGGATTTGAGGAATTTGGAAAAGAGTACAAGGGCGGAAGCATGAGGTATTTATATAATACTTTAAGCTATGAGCCTGAGACGGACCATCTCTATATATACAACGACAAGCTTGCGGATTCCTCACTGCAGCCTGACGGCACTGTCGGCACAGAGGTAGGATGGGTGGAGCTGGCATTTAAGCATGATGTTACGGCAGTGGCGGAGGATGTGGCGCCGTTGAAGAAAATGAGCAGCTATAGTGCGACGCCGGTGCAGATTGGGACTTGGGCGGACGGTACGCCGATAATAAGATTATATGTGAATATTTCTGATGTAAAAAATAGCGAATATATGTATATATCAAGCACAAATTCGGAAATGGCTTTCAGCATAGATGATTATTTGGTGGATTTTAATATGGGCAACGAAGATTATAAGGTTCTTAGCGTAAGTCTTGTATGCAGCGATGATATGGATAATTGGTGCTTTATGCCAATATATATGAAAGGTAAATCTGCTTATTTTTCCAACAGCAGTCGTCCGGAATGTCACGGACAGGTTGAAGATTTCGGCGGACGAATTATTGGATATATCGATGTTGTAAAAATATCATAACGGAGGAATTTTATGACTTTGTATGAAATATTATTATTATTGGGAATACCGAGTATATGTGTGCTGCTGTGGACGTATCTGTTCAGGAGGGTGAAGGAGAACGACGCCCAGTCAAAAGCAACAAAAAAGGGTATACAGGCGTTATTAAGGGCGCAGATGATAAGCGAATTCAATAAAGCTAAGGATAAGGGGTATGCACAGATTTATGCTAAAGATAATTTTGAGAATATGTGGCAGAATTATCACGCCTTGGGCTTGAATGGAGTTATGGATGGTATACGCGAACGTTATATGCAGCTGCCCAACAGGCGGGAAGACAGAATAGAAGTACATGATTTGGAGGAGGAAGGGAAATGAAGATATCTTCGGGGACTATAGCGAGAACTGTTGTATTGATCTTGGCGCTGGTCAATCAGGTATTGTCGGTATTGGGATATAAGATAATACCAATAGAGGACGGACAGATAAACGATTTTGTTACAATTGCATTTACGATAGGCTCGGCATTAGCGGCATGGTGGAAGAACAACAGCTTTACCGAGGCCGCTATCGAAGGCGATAAATATAAGGATATTGTAAAGGAGCAGCAAAATGAACATAATTGAAACGGAATGGGACTGGAACGGAGGACTTTCTAATCGCAGCCGAACAGATTACATAGCGCTTCATCATGCGGAGTGCACGCGCTGTACGGCGGCGCAAGTAGATGAATGGCACAAGGCTAACGGCTGGAGCGGGATAGGGTATCATTTTTTCGTGCGAAAGGACGGTACTATTTACCGCGGCAGACCGATCTGGGCTATGGGAGCGCATGTATTGGGGAAAAATGATCGTGCGATAGGGATATGCGCCGAGGGTGCGTATATGACCGAAACAATGCCCGAAGCACAGAAAACAGCTATAGCGGAGCTGTTGGATTATTTAAAGACAAATTTTTATCCGGACGCGGAAATTGTCGGGCATGGCGAGATAGGCGAAAGCGATTGTCCGGGAAAAAATTTTCCGCTTGATGAATTGAAAAATTATAAAGATATCTTAAACAGCAGGGAGGAGTTATCATTGACACAGTATGAGGAATTAAAAGAGCTTATAAAAGGCTTGCAGACGCAGATAGGCGCGGCGGTGAATATTGCTGATATTGCGGCGGAGGGTGTTGCGCAGATAAAGCATAAGATGATCTACAACTATATTGATGATAATATGCCGGAGTGGGCGCGTGAGGGCGTGCAGTGGTGCGTGGACAGGGGGATTGTTAAAGGAGACGATAACGGACTTAACCTTGACGATAAGGATCTGAGATGGTGTACAATGCTTATGAGAGCAGTTGAGGCTAAATAAGGGTTTAAGATAAATTCAGCCGTTTTTTTACACTTGCCAAAACAATTTCAGAAAAAAATTACAATTTTTTTCTGAAAAACACTTGACAAAGCAGGCTTTGTGTTATATAATAGTATAGCTTGCAAAAACGCAGGCATCCTTGCCCGGAATCAGGTTTCCGGGACTAAAGTCCATAAGGAGGTGCAATGAAATGGCTGAAAAAATCATGAACAGCTATGAAACAATTTTTATCATTGATGCTACTCTCGACGAGGAAAACGTAAAGGCTTTGCAGGATAAGTTCGTAAACCTTATCACAGCAAACGGTACTGTTGAGGCTGTTGACGAGTGGGGCAAGAGAAGACTTGCTTATGAAATTAATGACAGAACAGAGGGCTATTATGTTCTCGTAAGCTTCAAGGCTGAACCGGATTTCCCGAAGGAGCTTGACAGACAGTACAAGATTACCGACGGCATTCTCAGAACTATAATCATCAAAAAGGATGAGGAATAATCGTTCATAAAGAGAAAGCGGTGAGCGTAGTATGAACAAAGTGATTTTAATGGGTCGTTTGACCCGTGATGTAGAAATGCGTCAAACGGCGTCCGGCGTGAACGTAGCGAGATTTTCGATCGCTGTAAACAGACGTTTCGCAAGGGAAGGAAACCAGCAGGCTGACTTTATAAACTGTGCCGCTTGGAGGCAGACAGGTGAATTTATAGCGAGATATTTCCACAAGGGTTCAATGATAGCCGTTGTGGGACAGCTCCAGTCAAGAAGCTGGGAAGGACAGGACGGTAAGAAGCAGTACGCTATGGAAGTAGTAGTTGATGAAGCATATTTTACAGGCTCAAAGGCTGAAACGAATACAGGCTCATCAGCGATGCCTTACGGAGGCGCTCAGGGCGGCGGCTTTGGCGGAGGATATCCGCAGCAGCAGGCTCCTAATAATGCCTTTGGAGGAGGCTTCGGACAGGCTCCAATGCAGAATAACGACGATCCGTTCAGCGGCGGCTTTGACGACGGCGGCTTTTCGGATATAGACGGTTCAGAGGATGACCTGCCGTTCTGACAATGATAAAAATTTGTAAGGAGGAGAATACTCATGGCTGAAAGAAATGACAGACCTCAGAGAGCAAGAAGACCTAAGAAAAAGGTTTGTATGTTCTGTGTTGATAAAGTAGATCATATTGATTATAAAGATACAGCAAAGCTCAGAAGATACGTTTCAGAAAGAGGAAAGATTGTTCCAAGACGTATCAGCGGTAACTGTGCAAAGCATCAGAGACAGCTTACAACAGCTATCAAGCGTGCAAGAATTATCGCTCTTCTTCCGTTCGTTGCTGAATAATTGTGAATTTAAAGACGGCGTGAGTGCGCCGTCTTTTTGCATATAAAAAAAGAAACGGAATCATTTCGTTTCTTTTTTTTCATCTTCATTTTTTTCATTATCCCAAGGGAGCACGTCTCCGTCTTCGCGTAGATATTCAAGTATCTGCCATACGCCCTCGCCAGTTTTTGAATCCACCTTGAACACAGTCTTGCATCCGGCAAGCCTGAGCCACTGCTCTGCCATATCGACCCTTGCGTTGGGATAATTTATTTTTGTGACGATCCCTATAACATCACGGTTGCACACCGGAGTACAGGCGGGCGAAAACAGGGAAAACGGTTCCACCGCGCTTATAAGGATTCCCACTACATCTGCCTCGAACGTGTACATCGCAAGCCCTGCCGCAAGATTTTTGCTTTGTATATATTCTCCCGGAGTGTCTATTATAACATCAAAACGGTTTACGTACTGAGTTTTGTGATAATGTATCTTTTCGCCTCTTAACGCTTGCTTGAGCGTAGTTTTTCCAGTCTCGCTGCGTCCTACAAGTATTATTTTTTTCATGTCTTTGTCACGCTGCAAACTGTAAATTTAAGCGTGTCACGGCAGTAATCTGTAATTGCGTTCATTGCGGCCTCCACATCCGACACAAGTCCTGTGGTTATCAATGTGCCGCTGAAGCGGTCAACAAAGCTCAAGTCCACATTTGCCGATTTTGTTGCAATATCCGCGGCGATTATTGCTGTTTCCGCCGGACTTACCGTAAGTATGCCTATCGCGCTTCTTCCGTAATCGATCCTTGGATCCAAGCCGAGCTTGGAATACATTATCGGGTCGGGACTTGCGATTATATGCGCAAGAGTTATTTGTTTTCCCGGCACAAGCTCCTGTATGATCCTAAGCTTTGAATCGGAGTCAAGCTGCCGGTCTGCTAATATATCCTTTATATCCATAGTTTCTCTCTCTCTTAAAAAAATGCCCAAAAGCCTAAAAAGCCTAAAATAAAGCTGTATAATACGAGCTGTATCACAAACATTACCGGAATACTGACGGTGAATTTCTTATGCTGGGTCTTATGCCTGAAAATAAGCATGCCGATAAGTCCTCCGGCAGCTCCGCCCCAAAAACAGACCTTCATAAGCTTTTTTTCCGGTATCCGGTATTTTTTGCTTGCCGCTTTCTTTTTATCTATGCCGTAGAGCATAAACGCCCATATATTCATTATAACAAGAAAAGCTACAACAACAAAAAATATACCTTTGTTTATGCTTTTGTTTGAAAATATCTTCATAAACGTGGGAAGCATCGGCAGAGTCAGAGTTGAAAGCCATACAGATATGGATTCAACAGCCCAGGAAAAGAAATTTCCGAGCTGTTCCCATATAAACGCTCCGGCAACTTTAAGCGCATCCAGGACCGAAGTGCCGAAATCACCAAGTAAACGAAGAATTTCTTCTTTATTCATTATTGTATTATTCTGTCGGACTTGTTATAGTAACGGTGTATGTATCGCCGTCCCACTCAACATTGCAGCCGTAAGCCTCGCTAACCGCGCGCAGGGGTATAAGAGTTCTGTCGTCCTTTATCATTGCCGGAACATCTAAAGTTTTTGCTTCACCGTTTACAAACATATTTTCATTATCTATCTGGAAAACGCATAAGTCATCGCCCTTTGCCGAGATAACCGTGCGGGTATCCTCGTCCCATTCTACTTCCGCGCCCATAGCTTCAAAAATAGCTCTTAAAGGCACAAGAGTCCTGTCATTTTCTATTATCGGAGCAACGTCAAATTCTATCGCCTGTCCGTCAAGAAATACCTTTATATCATTATCGGCATATGCCGGAGCCATCAATGAGGCAGCGGCAGATACAGCGGCAGCAGCCGCAATAAATTTCTTATTCATAATAAAGCCCTCCTGTCTTTATTATATTGTACTACAAAACAATAAGATTGTCAAATACTATTTTATTCAAAATTTATTCACAAAGCAGCAGCAGCTTTTCTTTTGGAAGTACGACTGTTTTCGGAAAGCCGTTTTTGAATAATCCATCACGGCTGCTTCGGTGGATTTTCCACCATATTTCACCCTTGCCGCAGCTTGGTCTGAGAATATATGTTACCTCAAACGGCTCTTCCAGAACACTGAAGCCTGAAAGCACAAGTGAATTTTCACCGCAGCCCTCATATATATCATGCGCGCGTATTCCTACTGCTGTAATATTATCCGGTATATCGCATTCAGTATCAAGCTCGCATCCCCAGTCGCAGGCATAAAGCCGCCTTTTTCCGATTATCCTGACGGGCGAGATGTTCCGGCAGCCGGTGAGCCTTGCGGCGGCGGCCGTGCGGGGATTTTCGAACAGCTCGTGTGCATTTCCCTGAGAGGATATTTTTCCGTTGTGTATAACGGCTGAATAATCGGCTATTTTATATATTTCGTTACGGTCATGCGAGACGTCTATAACTATTCCGGCATAGCTGCTTATAAAATCCAGCATATTCAATTGCAGACGCTCCTTTAAATGAGCGTCCAATGCCGAAAATGCTTCGTCAAGCATGATTATTTCCGGTTCGGACGCCATAAGTCTTGCAAGGGCCGCTCTTTGCTGCTGTCCTCCGGAAAGCTCATTGGGACGCTTTTTTTCGGCTCCGTTAAGACTGAATTGCTCTATAAGCTCATATACACGTTTTTTTCTGCTGCTTTTTTTTAAAACAGCCGCTATGTTTTCTTCTACCGTCATATTAGGGAACAGGGCATAATTCTGAAACATATATCCGGCTTTTCGTTTTTGGGGCTTTAAATTTATATGCTTATGAGAGCTGTAGAGTATACGCCCATCAATTGAAATTATTCCCTCGTCCGGAGTGACGATTCCGGCTATACATTTTAAAAGCATGCTCTTTCCGGCTCCGGATTCGCCGAGAATACCTATGCACCGGTTATCGGTTTCGAGGTCGATATTAAGCTCAAAGCTGCCGAGTTTCTTTTTTATTTTTATACACAGCGCCATTATTTCCACCTCACAGAGCCTTTCATGCCTTTTCCTGTTATCATATTCGCCGCGAGAACCACTATAAAAGCTGTTATGATTATTACTGCAACCCATATTCCGGCTGCCGCATAATTACCGCCCGCTGTTTCTGCCGCGACCGCAACCGCCATGGTACGCGTCTTCCCGAGAATATTTCCCGCAAGCATTGAGGTCGCGCCGTATTCTCCTATCGCCCTGGCAAAAGACAGCACTCCTCCCGAATACAGTCCCGGAGCTGCGTTGGGCAGGAGCACCTTGAAAAATATCGAGGCTTCACTCATTCCGAGAGTGCGTCCTGCATATATCAAATTTACGTCCGTCTGCTCAAATGCGGCTCTCGCGCTCCTGTACATAAGCGGAAAGGCTATTACCGCTGCCGCGGCAATGCAGCCGAGCTGCGTTTGTACAAGCTTTATGCCGAATTCGTCAAACAGCATTCTTCCAAGCGGCCTGTTAAGGCTGAACAGTAAAAGCAGCAAATATCCCGCTGCGGTAGGCGGCAGCACAAGCGGCATGGTCAGCACGCTGTCGGCTATCCATCTTGCGCGCTCGGGCAGACGCATTGCCCCGTATGCTGCGGCAGTTCCGATAAAAAATATTATACATGTGGAGATAAGTCCGGTTTTAAGTGTTATATAAAGCGGACTCCAGTCCATATGTGCGATAAGCCCAGTCATGTCCTATTTTCCTGTTGCCGCGCTGAAGCCGTATTTTTCAAACAGTCTTAAAGCCTCATCTGTTTGAAGAAATTCATAGAATTTTCTTGCTTCTTCCGATACTTCTTCACTGGTAATCTTATTTTTTACGAGTCCGACCGGATATATTACCGGCTCGTCAAGCATATCATCCGCGGCTTCGGCGATTATATCGACCTTGTCGCCTGCCGATGCAGCGTCTGTCTTGTACACCGCGCCGATCTCGTTAGCGCCTTCCGATACAGCCGAAAGCACCGCCGTTACATTTACGCACTCGTTCACCGTTCCGGACATTACGCTGTCAAGATTCCCAAGCTTTTCAAATACTTTTCTGGCATACATTCCCGCCGGAACGCTTTCTCCTCCCAAAGCTATGCTTGAGGCTTTATCGGCGTTTTCAAAGCCTGTAACCTCTGTTTGCGCGTCTTTTGGCTTTATAAGCACAAGCTTGTTTTCAAGAAGGTCGCGCTCCTCCTCAATATATCCCTGTGCCGAAAGCCCGTCCATCTGCTGCTTTGCTGCCGAAAAGAATATATCGCAGTCCGCGCCCTCTTCTATCTGCTTTTGGAGTGTACCCGATGAGTCGGCATTGTAGATAATATCAATTCCCGGATTCTCAGACTCGAATACCTTTTCAGCTTCCTCCATTGCATTCTTAAGGCTTGCAGCTATGAACACATTTACTTCCTCTGCTGTGTCTGCAGGGGGTGTACCGCAGGAGGATAAAAGCGAAGCTGTGCCGACAGCTGCGCATAAAATTGCTGTTTTGATACTTTTTTTCACGCTTATCATCTCCTTTGAATTTTATATACTTATTATATATTATACGATAAAAATTTTCAAGATAAATTCATAATGCCATTTTGAATAAAAAAAACAGTCAGCCGATAATAAATCGGCTGACTATTTTTATATAAAATATGGTACAAGCGATTTAATCCTCGCTGTGACCGGCGAGATAATCCTCAAAATTTTTATACTCTGCCTTATGCTGCTGAGGCTTGAAATTAGCCTTATAGGTCGTAGTATAGTTTCCGCGCTTTTGCGCTGTCGGAGCGTAAGCCGGACGTGAAGCGCGGCTTTTTGCGTTCTTGCGCGGCGCCTTTCCTTTGCCCTTCTTATAGGGTCTTGTGTTTTTAGGAGCTATAACGACCTTTCTGTACGGCTCTACGCCTATCGAATAAGTAGTTACAGTCTCGCTGTCCTGAAGACTTGAATGAATAATTCTTCTTTCATACGGATTCATCGGCTCAAGAGTAAATTTCTTTCCTGTTCTTGTAACCTTTTCCGCAAGACGCTTAGAAAGCGCAAGAAGTGCATCGGAACGTTTTTCTCTGTAGTTTTCCGTATCTATTGTCACTTTTATGTAGCCCTCTGATTTTTGATTGACCACAAGTGAGGTAAGATACTGCAGTGAATCGAGCGTGTCGCCTCTTTTTCCGATAATTATTCCCATATTATCGCCTGCAAGAGTAAGCATGATATTGCCGTCCTGATCATTCTTAGCGGTTATTTCCACATCTACATTCATAGCCTTGAAAATATCGGAAAGGAATTTAACCGCTGATTCGGAGGCTTCTCCTTCCGCGTCCTTCCAGATTCTCGGCTCCTCCTGCTTTACCGGCTTTGAAGCGGCTGCTTCTGCTGGCTTCGGAGCATCCTGCTTTTTGGCATGTCTTATTTCAGGCTGCTTAAATACACCGGAATTATCTATCTTTTTCGCCGGAGCTTTCTCTGCTTTTTCCGGCTTTTCTGCTTTTGACGCTGTATGACGCATTTCCGGCTGTCTGAATACCTCGGAATTATCTATTTTTTTTGTCGGCTGCTGCTCCTTCTTGGGAGCTTCCTTTTTTGGAGCTTGTGTTTTCTGTGATGAACTGTTTTTAGGGGTTCTGACCTCCGGAGGCATCTGAGCCTCTGCGGCTTTTTCCCTGCTTTCCATAACGCTGTCTTTTAATGTAACACGAACGACAGCGTCTCTTGAGCCTATTCCGAAAAGACCCTTTTTGCCCTCGTCCACAACTTCGACATTTACCTCATCGGTCGTTGCGCCGAGTTCTTCAAGAGCGGCAAGAACCGCCTCATTTACGTTTTTTGCTCTTTTTTCCGTGGAGCTGTTTTTGTTCGGGAATTTTGACAACTATTTCCTCCCCTTTCTTGTCGAAATAGTAATTTAATACGAGTTGTTGTACTATCTGCATAACCGAGCTGATTATCCAGTATATGCCCAGACCTGACGGAAGAGTAAGCGTGAAGAAACCGGACATAAGCGGCATCATCCAAAGCATGCTTTTTTGCATCTGACTTGCCTGAGAATTGTCATTCGTTTTGGTTTGTCCTGTCTGAAGCATTGTGATCTTATTTGTAAGAAGCGATGATACAACTGCCAGTATGGGTATAAGCAGAAGCAAGATTTTGCTCCAATCCGAAAAATCAAGACGCATGATATAACCAAACGCTTCCGATGGAACATTGGACAGATCAAGTCCAAGGAAATTGAAATTAATTACCCAAGGATCAGACGGTCCGTTTACTATTCCCGCCCAGTTTGAGAGCTGTATCTGCGACATATTTGCAAGCTGTTCCTCGGTCTGCTGTGCCAAAGAGCCTATTGATGAAGCCATAGCGTCGCGAAGCATGTATACCTTGTCAATTACAGCCTGCTGCATCCAGTCAACGCCTTTTAGATATGAGAGCGGCTTCTGAATGACCTGATACAAGCCGATGAGTATAGGAAACTGTATAAACATGGGAAGACAGCCGCCCGTCATGGATATATTGTTTTCCTTATATATCTTCATCATTTCTCTTTGCAGCTTTTCTTGGTCGTTTTTATACTTTTCCTGAAGCTGCGCTATTATCGGCTGTACCTTCTGCTGCTTTTTCATGGCCTTTTGCGAGTGGATATTAAGCGGCAGCAGTATAAGCTTAATCAACACCGTAAAGATTATGATTGAAAGACCATAGTTTGCGACCAGGTTATAAATTTGCTGGATTATCCAGCCCATGGGCCGCGTAATAAGAAACTCAAACATTATTAAAGTATTCCTCTCTGTGCCTTATTCCTCTCAGGGAACCGGATCATAGCCGCCCTTATGAAAAGGATGGCATCTTAAAATCCTGCGCACCGCAAGATAGCTTCCCTTGAGAGCGCCGTATTTCTCTATAGCCTCCAAGGCGTATTGAGAGCAGGTGGGGATATAGCGGCAGCAACCCCCGCCCTTTACCGGCGAGATCTGGTGTCTGTAAAGATTGATTAAAAAAATAAGTATTTTTTTCATCATAATTTC
The DNA here is from genome assembly GCA_905215805.1 of uncultured bacterium. Taxonomy (GTDB): domain Bacteria; phylum Bacillota; class Clostridia; order UBA1381; family UBA1381; genus UMGS1958. Next base: position 50,104 of record CAJMRL010000005.1, read on the forward strand.
CATTCCTCCGCCATGCGGCGGCATAAATCACAACGTGAAGCATATCAAGGCATTGCCGTTCACGTTAATAAATCCAGCTTTCTTAAAGCATATTCCATGTCTTTTCTGATTTGCTGTTCCTTTTTCTGAGCGCCGCGGCTTCTTGAGACTATAACAAGGTCAAATCCGCCCTGAGGAAGCTTGTCCTCAAGATTTGTATAAGCCGCGCGTATCACTCTCTTTGCTCTGTTTCGCATAACGGCGTTGCCTGTGGATTTTGAAACTGTTATTCCGAGCCTGTTAAACCTATACCGGTTCTTTAAAACGTATACCACGACATAGCCGCCGGCAAAGCTTTTCCCGCGTGAATATATTCTGCGGAAATCATTATTTCGCTTTAAGCTTTGAGTATTTTTCATATTTTCCTGTTTTTTGCAATGTCCGAAATATTGCTCAGACTACAAATAAAGGCAAAAAGGCGGATATATCTGCACTTTTTGCCTTATTTTCCATAAAAGTTACGCAGTCAAAGACTTTCTGCCCTTTTTTCTTCTTGCAGCCAAAACCTTTCTGCCTGATTTAGTAGCCATTCTCTTTCTGAAGCCGTGCTCCTTCTTGCGCTGACGCTTCTTCGGCTGAAATGTCATTTTCATAGATAAATTGCACCTCCCTGCATCCTATACGATTCCGTTTAATCGTCTTTATTCCAAAATAAAATTTAGACACCTCTCCTATTATATCCGCTTTTTAGCGATATGTCAAGGGTTTTTGAGGATTTTTTTGAAAAAATTATATCTTAACTGAATATTATCTCATTTATCTCGTGATTTCGTAATTATCAGCCAAAATCTCTTGCCGCAAGAGCCGCGCCGATGATTCCGGCGTCATTAAACAGCGAAGCTGTTTCAATAGCAGTTTTTGGCATATGACGGTTAAAATCATCCTTATAAACAAGCTCCTTGAGCGGATTCATAAGATAATCGCCCTCCTTGCTTATTCCTCCGCCCACGCATATCCTTTCAGGCTGGAATATATTCAATATGCTTACAAGCCCATCGGCAACATATCTTATATAATTGTCAACCACTGTTTTTGCGGCGGCGTCTCCCTGCTTTGCACATTCAAAAGCAGTTCTTCCGCTAACCTTTCCGTAATTGTCGGTCCATTTATGCATCGCGCTTTCGGGATGCTCCTCCATTGCCTGTTTTGTCTGACGGATAAGCGCCGTTACCGAGGCATAAGCCTCCCAACAGCCCTTCTTTCCGCAGCTGCACTGCTCTCCGCCGGAAACAAGGGTTATATGTCCCAGCTCTGCTCCGGCTTGATTAAAGCCATGATAGAGCTTTTTATCGATTATGATTCCTCCGCCGACTCCTGTTCCCAAGGTTATAAGGACAAAGCTTTCCGCGCCCTTGCCGTTTATAATGTATTCGCCGTAGGCGGCGGCATTCGCGTCATTATCGGCATAAACCGGCTTATTAAGCCTTTTTTTGATCATATCTCCTATATAAAGCTTTTCCATGTTGGTGTTTGCCGCAAAAACCACTTCGGCGTTTCGTGTATCCACCGTGCCGGGGCAGCCTATGCCGATTGCGCCTATATCATCCATATCTATATCAGCGTTTTTTACAAGTCTTTCGCATAGTGAGCACATATCCTCAACGACCTCAGAGTTGGGACGCTGTGCAAGAGTGGGTGTTGAATCCTTGACTAAAATACTTCCGTTTTCGTCAACTATTCCCGCTGCAATATTTGTTCCCCCAAGATCTATACCTATATAATACATATATTACTCCTTTCCGTCTACAGCCTAAAATCCTCCGGACTGAATTTGGTATTCAGACGGCGTCTTCTTCGTGTAGGCTTCTTAAATATATCATAAACAAAATCCGTGCAGGAGCCGTTAAGCGGACGGTAATCATTATGAATCGAGCAAAGAAGATGAGTGTCACTGCCGGCCGCTTTTTCTGAAAAACGGCATACCGCACATATTTTATTTATATTCTCTGAATAAAGCAAAATCATGCCCCCTTTTGTCAGTATTATAACATAAAACGAGCGATTCGTAAAGAAGTTTTCAATCTTTGCTATATTTTTTTTGTTTTCTCTTGATTTTTCCGGTCGTTTAATATATAATAAGTATGTATGTTTATTAGTGTCAGATATGATTGACGCGTTAAAGTGCATGAAAGGAATGATTTAGAATGGAAAAGAAGGAAATGCTCTATGAGGGCAAGGCAAAAAAGGTTTATAAGACAGACGATGAGAATTTATATATCGTTGATTACAAGGATGACGCTACCGCATTTAACGGCAAAAAAAAGGGACAGATCGCGGGCAAGGGCGTTATAAATAATAAGATGTCCAACTTCCTTATGTCAAAAATGGCTGACGCCGGTATACCGACACATTTTGTCGAGGAAATTTCCGACAGAGAAACAGTTGTTAAAAAGGTTACGATCGTTCCGCTTGAGGTCATTATCAGAAACATTGCTGCGGGAAGCTTTTCAAAGCGTTTCGGCGTTGAAGAGGGCAAGACTCTGCTTAATCCGACACTTGAATACTGCCTCAAGGATGACGCGCTTGACGATCCGATGATAAACGATTATCAAATCACCGCTATAGGCGCCGCTACTAAGGAGGATCTTGCGGTTATTTCGGATCTTACATTTAAGGTAAATGATTTCCTTAAGGATTATTTTGCTTCAATAAATATAGAGCTTGTTGATTTCAAGATCGAGTTCGGTAAAACTCCGGATGGTCAGATTATATTGGCTGATGAGATTTCTCCGGATACATGCCGTCTTTGGGATGCAACAACTCATGCAAAGCTTGATAAGGACCGTTTCCGCCGTGATCTCGGTGATGTCGAGGAGGCATATATCGAGGTCGCAAAGAGAATGGGACTTATGTAAGAATAAATTAACAGATAACAAGTATGATCCGTCTGACGTCTTTGACGGCAGAGGGGTCGGTTTTACGGAGGTAACTTATGGCTGCCAATACTTATGAAAGCCCGCTCAATTCCCGCTACGCGTCAAAGGAGATGCTCTATCTCTTTTCACCGGACAAAAAATTCTCAACATGGAGAAAACTTTGGATTGCGCTTGCGGAAAGTGAGAAGGAGCTTGGACTTGATATAACAGACGAGCAGATCGCTGAAATGAAGGAGCACATCTATGACGTAAATTATGACGTGGCAAGAGAGCGCGAAAAGGAAGTACGTCATGACGTAATGTCGCATGTATATGCTTACGGTGTTCAGTGCCCGAAGGCAAAGGGTATCATTCATCTCGGCGCGACGAGCTGCTATGTCGGTGACAATACTGATATTATTATAATGACCGAGGCTATGCACCTTATAAAGAGAAAGCTTGTGTGCCTTATAGGCGAGCTTGCAAAGTTTGCAAGGAAATATAAGGATCTGCCTACTCTGGCATTCACTCATTTCCAGCCCGCTCAGCCCACGACAGTAGGCAAGCGCGCGACTTTATGGATAGAGGATCTTATGATGGATCTGGAGGATGTCGATTATCAGCTTTCAAAGGCGAAGCTTCTCGGCTGCAAGGGTACGACAGGAACACAGGCAAGCTTTATGGAGCTTTTTGAGGGCGACCATGAAAAGTGCAAGGAGCTTGACAGAAAAATTGCAAAGAAGATGGGATTTGGTGATTCTTTCCCGGTAAGCGGACAGACATATCCGAGAAAGCTTGATTCTCAGATGTTAAACGTTCTTAGCCTTATTGCACAGAGCGCTTACAAATTCTCGAATGATATACGCCTTCTCCAGCATTTGAAGCAGATTGAGGAGCCGTTTGAAAAATCACAGATCGGTTCGTCGGCTATGGCTTACAAGCGCAATCCGATGAGAAGCGAGAGAATAGGTTCATTGGCAAGATATGTTATAGTAGACGCTTTAAATCCGGCTATAACAGCTTCCACTCAGTGGTTTGAGAGAACTCTCGACGACAGTGCGAACAAGCGTATTTCTGTTCCGGAAGCATTTTTGAGCGTGGACGCAATACTCAGCCTTTATATAAATGTAGTTGACGGACTTGTTGTATATGACAAGGTCATACATCAGCAGTTTATGAGAGAAATACCGTTTATGGCAACGGAGAATATTATGATGGACGCAGTCAAAAAAGGCGGCGACAGACAGGAGCTTCATGAGCGTATAAGACAGCATTCGATGGACGCCGGCAGAAGAGTCAAGGTTGAGGGCAAGGACAATAATCTTGCCGAGCTTATTGCGGCAGATCCGGCTTTCGGACTTACGATAGATGAGATAACGGCAGTATTTGAGCCGAAAAACTTTGTCGGACGCGCACCGCAGCAGGTCGAGGACTTCCTTGACGGATATGTGGATCCTATGCTCGAAAAGAATAAAGAGCTTTTGGGCGTTCAGGTTGAAATAAACGTTTAAATGGAGGAAAAATAAATGGTAAAAGCAGTAGTAGGCGCCTGCTGGGGCGATGAGGGCAAGGGTAAGATTACCGATATGCTTGCATGTGATGCGGATATTGTCGTTCGTTTTCAGGGCGGCGCTAACGCCGGTCATACTATAGTAAATGAGTACGGAAAATTTGCTTTGCATCTTCTTCCGTCGGGCTCGTTTAATCAGAATGTGGTAAATATGATAGGCAACGGTGTGGCTCTTGATATACCGGAGCTTTTTAAGGAGCTTAAGGAGATTATTTCAAGAAATGTTCCGGCGCCAAAGCTTTTGATCTCTGAAAGAGCGCAGGTACTTATGCCGTATCACAAGCTCTTTGACCAGTACGAAGAGGAAAGACTTTCCGACCGTCAGTTCGGCTCCACAAAGTCAGGCATCGCGCCGTTCTTCTCGGACAAATATTCAAAGATCGGTTTCCAGGTCTGGGAACTGTTCAGGGATGAAGAGCTTATGGAAAAGATAAAAAATGTGCTTGAGGTAAAGAATCTTATACTTGAGCATGTTTATCATAAGCCGTTGTTGGATGCTCAGGAAATTTACAATACCTGCAAGGAATATGCGGAGATTGTTAAGCCGTATGTCGTTGACAGTGTTCAGTATATGCACAAGGCTGTTAAGGAAGGAAAGACGATTCTTCTTGAGGGTCAGCTCGGTTCATTGAAGGATCCGGATTTTGGAATCTATCCGTTCACAACGTCTTCTTCCCCGCTTGCGGGATACGGAGCTATAGGCGCATGCGTGCCTCCGTATGAGATAAAGCAGATAATAACTGTTGTTAAGGCTTATTCTTCGGCTGTAGGCGCAGGCGCATTTGTTTCTGAGATTTTCGGAGATGAGGCAGAAGAGCTTAGAAGAAGAGGCGGTGACGGCGGAGAGTATGGCGTTACTACGGGCCGTCCGAGAAGAGTCGGATGGTTTGACTGTGTCGCTTCAAGGTATGGCTGCCGCGTTCAGGGAACAACGGATGTTGCGTTTACGGTGCTTGACGTTTTAGGTTATCTTGACGAGATACCTGTATGCGTAGGCTATGAGGTAAACGGCGAGGTTATACGTGATTTCCCGACTACGGATAAGCTTGATATTGCAAAGCCTGTACTTAAGGTGCTCCCGGGCTGGAAGTGCGATATAAGAGGTATAAGAAATTATGATGAATTGCCTGAAAATTGCAGAAATTATATTGAGTTCATAGAAAAAGAGCTTGAGGTACCGATCACTATTGTATCGAACGGTCCTGCAAGAGAGGATATCATAATAAGAAATAAATAAAAAATGCCGGCGTAAAGCCGGCATTTTTTTGATTATTGGTCTTTTTCGTCAGTACAGCGGTTATATTCCATATTTACAACAGTTTCTACAGTATGTCTGCCGTATTCATCGAGCTTGTTATATTTCTTTATGATTTCAACCGCTCTGTCATCCACAACAATAGGAGTTTTATCGTTTGTGATCTCGATATTAAGGGCATCGAGAATTTTCAAAACCGTTACATATGAAGTTCCATCTATGCCTTTTTTTAAAGCACTTACAATAGTGGTCTGTGGTACACCGATACTTATTGCAAACTGCCGTACGCTCCGATATTGTCTTTTTATCTCATTGGTAATAACTTCTGTCAAATTATTCATAACGCACCTCACCAAAAATAACTTTAAAATACTTCACCACTATGATATTATAGCACAATAATTTCAAAAAGTCAATTAAATATAAGCATTTTTTTACATAAAATTAGTAAAACATTTATAATTTGAGTTTTAAATGCCGTTTTATACATAAATTTATTTTATATTTGGAATTGATATGAAAAAAAATATGCACAAAAAAATTAAGCATATTGGCAAAAAAACAGTAGTTCTAATTTTTGGGAGTTTTTATAAAATAAGAATATTTTGCACTTATTTTTTTGGTGTACACACTCCATTTTGTTATATTTATAACGTTTTTTGATAATTTTTTTGAGATTTATTCTTAATTCCATGGTGAAATTAAACAAAATTTTATATTTTTTTTGTATGATTGTTTAAAATTTAAAAAGATATTCATGGTTTTATTGACTTTACTGTTAAATTATGCTAATATATAAAAGCAGAATTTTTTATTATTCAAAGGAGGAATTTTTATGGAAAGATATGGAAGACATTATATCTTTCAAAATAAATGGCTTGCGCTGATTCTCGCTTGCGTGATGTCGTTTTCAAGCGTGTTTCAGGTTGCGGCTTCGGCTGCAATGGAGATCAGCAGCCCTGACTTGAAAATTCAAAGCGGGAATCAAGAACTTCTTGATGAAGCTGTTGTTGAAACCAATAAGATAATGAGCGTAAATTTCTCGGGTGGTTTCAGCGGTGAAAGGGAAGAGAATACAAGATATGAAGCCCGGCTTTATATTGGCGATATGAAAACCGAAACCTTCGATAATATTACCGGAGGCGGCAAGGTCATAGGAGCAGAATATATAGCGGACGGTATTAAATATACTGTAAAGCAGGATGCTAATACCGGAGAAAAGTATATTCATATAGAAAAGTATGATACAGTCAATAATAAAACAGTAGATTGGGAGGACGGAGACACCTTTAAGGCAAGTCTTAACGTTCATTTTGATGCGTCGGCAGAAAATGGAGCAAAATGGCCGTTTACACTTAAGTTTGTGAAGGTGACAACAACTCCGGACGGTACTAAAACAGAAAAGGAAATGACAGGTGCCAATAAGTCCATAAGCGTTAAAGCGAAGTCTGAAGCGCAGATCAATAACACAAAGTCGGCGGACGTTCAGAGTCTTACTCTCGGCGAAGTAAACGGTCAAACGACCTTGGGCAGAGATATCAAATATACTGTTTCGGCCTACAGCGGAAGTGAGCTTGATACTAAAAACAGAAGGTTCGGAATAGGCGAAGCTCCTATAAAAAGCTATACTGTTACAGATACGCTTAGCTTCAGAGAGTTTGAAGGAAATGTATATATACCGGCAGGTGATAATGCGGAGCAGGCTATAAGAAACGCCTTGACAGCTCCGGCAGGAGTAAATTATTCTATCACAGACATCGTGCGAACTGAAGAAAAAATAACAGGCTTTACATTTACATATACGGTAGATAATGATAAATACAACTCGGCTGACGGGACTTGTACAGAGCAGATCCAAGATACACAGTATGTATTTACTCTTGAGGGCAGCAGCGTAACGGTGGCTGATGGCTTTAAAGATACGGATGCGAACAAGAAAATAACCAATTCCGTGTCAACCACTGCTCAAACTATACATAACGTTTCAGTACCGGTACAACAGGACTCAGCCGATACAACGGTAAGACGTCCTAAAGACGCATCATATGCGGGAGCAAATAAGAGCGTTGCGGATGTATCGGATCAGTACGGCACATGGAATTCATGGGATTCAAACGCTTATGTCGTAGAGGGCGATTATGTACTGTATAAAATTGAGTTTACCAATTCGGGAGAAACTCCGATTACAGGCGCGACAATAACGGATACTCTTCCGGCGGGACTTACGGCTGCAAAAGATATTACAGGCGATAATTATCGAAATGTACTTGGTAAATTTATGAACCAAGATTTGTATAATAGTCTTATTAAATCAAGCAATTATAATGGTCCATGGGTGACAAGCGGTACTGCAACTGCTTCTGTCAGCGGACAGACGGTTACATTTAGTAATGTAAGCGTTAATGCAGGAGAAACGTTTGAAGCATATATCCTTGCAAAGGTTACAGGCAACGTAGAAGATAAGACAACAAGGACAAACATCGTAACAATAAACGGTGAAGACTATACTGCTTCAATCAATCAGCAGCCGAGAAAGGCAAATATCTCGGTAAGCAAATCTGTTGAAAACACTACTGAAGGCAGTGATGCAAAAGGTACTGCAAACTATAAATCAGATGCTAATGAAACCGTAAGATATACTATAAAAGTATCCAACAACGGTACGGCTGATGCAAAGGGCGTAACACTTAAGGACATTTTCCCGTCAGATTGGATTGAAACTAACCATGATAGAATAAGCGATAAGACTTATACTACTGACGATGTTTCGTCAACTGATACGGAAGAAGACAAGAAAACCACAACAACATATATATGGGATAACCTTACAGTACCCGCAGGAGAAAGCGTTATAGTTACGATTGACGGTAAAATCAAGAACGGCGTAAAGGACGATACCATTATAAATACTGCTCAGACGGTATATAATGGTGAAACAAAAGAAGCAAACGCAGAGCTTACAAGAATAGACCCGGCTCAGTATGTTGAGGTCAATAAGTCAACTGAAAGCACTTCAGCAAATCCCGGCGGGGAGATCGAATATACTATTAATGTAGACACAAACGACGCAAAGTTTGACGCGTCTCAGCCGCTTAAAATAGTGGATGAGATACCTAACGGACTTGAATATGTCAGATCTGAAGTAACTGAAGAGGGCGGTTTAAAAAGATATACCGCACAGGGTTCCGGTACAGAGGTAAGCGGAAATTATGTAAGATGGAGCTTTATCGGAGAAGGTACTGCTGTTATTAAGGTTACGTTTAAGGTTAAGGATAATTTTATCGGTTCAATTTCAAACACGGCTTATGCGGTAGGAGGAAATGGCAGCACCGGTACTTCTACGGCGGGCAAAGTAGAGGTATTCCCTCAAAGCAGTACTCTTGCAGTGGAAAAGAGTGCGGATATTATCAGAAATGGTCAAAATGCAGGAACAATAGCGGCAGGAGCGACCGGAGAAATTCAAAAGGGTGATGAACTGCTTTTCCATATTAATGTTACAAATAACGGTACAGAACCCGTAACACAATTTATATTAAGTGATGTATTAGACGGATATTATCTTGCGCATGACAATATATTTTACACTGTAGATATGGATATTGATACTGCAAATTCGACTGCAAGTGGATTGAATAATGACAGCTGCTATCTTAATAACCAGAATCAATCGGGGTCGTATGAATGGATAAATGAGGACTCTACATATGAACGTGTTATGAAGGGCGGAACAACTACGTTTGTATTTACGAATGATACAACCAGAGGAAATAATAATTCTGTTTATTCAAATGCAGGGTTTTCGATTGGAGCGGGGCAGCATATAGCTCTGACATATAAGGTAAAGACTGCTGAACAGTCATTTACAAAAGGTTCCAATACTGTAAAGATAAACAATAGTGCGGAAAGTAAAGTGTCATATAGTGTGGCAGCTCCGGGAGAATCACCCGCGCCGGAAAATCAGTCTAAGCTTACCATTGAAAAAACGGTGTCAGATAAATATTATGGATCGAATCTGGTAGACGAGATTATTGTTACAGAATCAGACGGCGTTGGAGGAAAAGAATTTTATTATACAGTAACAGTAAAAAATGAATCATATACTCCTTATACAGCATCGGACGCGGCAATTGTAGACTTTTTGCCCGAGGGCTGGGGATTAAAAGTACAATCCAGCGGTAATGTATGGAGTAGTTATACAAATTTGATAAAATCAGTAAGGCTTGCAGATAAGTATTCAACCTCAGAGAGTGGCTGGATAACAAATGAAGAGGCTTATTCTAAGTATAACGCTCAATATAAAGATCAATATGGGTATCCGGAAAATGTTTTGGCTATTCATTTAACGGATGGGACTACTCCATTAACAATACCGGCTCATGGTTTCATATCTGTGACCTATGCAGTAAAGGCGAAGGCTGAAGAAGTTTCAAAGATTCAGAGCGAAATAAATAGTAATAGTCCAACATTCGACTTTACTCCGTGCACGCTTACCAATACAGCGTATTTTACGGGCGATACATCTTTCATCAATATTGACGGAAGCTCTGTAAAAACAATATTTGACAATGCAACCGTAAAGGTAAGAGCGCAATCAGTACATCCGGGTATTACAAAGACGGCTTATGCGTATTTCCCGGTGGCAAATGCGATACAGGAAGGCAAAAACGGTGCGATGCCGGGCGATTGTCTTATCTGGAAAATTAAAATAGAAAACGCGGGTGATAGCACCAACGGACGTGCTATGTCTAATTATACCGTGACAGATACTCTTCCTAACGGATATCAGTATGTTACGGATCAAACATATACAAACAGCAATGGTACAAAATATCCGGACAACTTAAATAACGAATTTAAAAGCGGTAAAATGATAAAGCATAAGGCTAATAAATCTACTGAAGAATTAGACTATCTTGCACCGACAGAAGTTTCAAAAACAGTAACTTGGAATTTTGACGATTCTAAATATACTTTGGAGCCGGGCGAATACCTCGAGTTCCTTGTCATAACAGAACCTGAGACTAATGAATACAAATCAGGCGTATACTATAACAACGCAAAGCTTACGGTAGAAGGTAAGCTCTATGAGGACACAATAAGCGCCGGCGTGGCAGGCGGCGGCGGAGTTACGGACGGCGACAGCTTCTCGATAAACTCTGTAGTTACGTCTTCGCAGATGTCCGTAAAAGGAACTAACGGCACAGCTGTAGGCGGTACAGCGACTAATTCAGTCAGCGGTATAGGCGGTGAAACAGTAACCTATACAATGCAGGTAACAAATGAGAGTCAAAGCGAGGAGGGTATTACAAACCTCACAATTATAAACAGACTGCCGTATGAGGGCGACAGCGGAGTGCTTACTTCGGGAGCGCGCAATTCGGAATTTGAGGTTACATATAAGGACGCCTTGAGCGTTTACTATATAGACGGCTCAGGCAATAGAACTGATCTTTCCGAGGAGAATTATGTGGTAACTACATATTCGTCTGATGAGGAAAAGACTTTTACTGAAGAATCATCTGATTGGACCAGCGCAGCGACGGAAGACGGCTGGAAGACAGGCTATGACGATTCAACAAAGCTTGTTCGTATACAGTTTAATAAATTTACGCTTCCGGCAGGAGCGACTGTATATGCGGAATATAGTGCCCAGCTGCCATATGCAAGCTCAGAAATGGATATGACCGCATGGAACAGCTTTGCATACCGCTATGATGAAGAAGGCGGAGGTGCCGGAATAGCTAAGAACATGGCAGGCGAGCCTGCAGCAGTAGGAGTAAGTCTGTCACAGACAGATACTCAGATGGGTTCGATACGTGTAAAGAAAGCATGGGTAAGCAGCAGTACGGAAAAAAAGACCTTCTATTTTGCAGTTTATGATAATGCTTGTGATGAAGGCGGTCAGCGTGTCGGCGAAGTACAGTCGATTTCATTATCAGCCGGCGGCGGTACGGCAAGACCGGTAAGCGCAGAGATAACATTTGATAATTTGCCGTATGTAGCTATAGGAACAGAGAAGACCTATTATATTTACGAAACCGATGAAAACGGCGTACCGATAAAGCAAGACGAAAGCTTGGGATATAATATGTATCTGGGTTATTACCGTTCGAGCGATAAGGTTAAATGGGAAGACGGCAGCGAGGACGGCGATGGAAATATACTTGTGACAGGTACTGACAAGTCGGATTCATCAAAGAAATATGAGATGACCAAGATTGCCGAAGGAAACTACAGCCATTGGACAAAAGGCTTGAGCGCGACAAAGCAAAGCAACACTGCCCAGTTCTCAAATATAGATATGAATCCGGAACCAACGCAAGAGCCTGTGCAGGAAACGACCGTTGATATAATGGGACCGTATTATGCGGATGTGCCGGTGAGCGCTGAGACGAACAGTCAGCTTGATACAGGAAAAAAAGTCGGAGATAGCCACGTAGAGCAAGATGGAATAAACTACACCTATATAAACGGCGAAAAGTTTACAGGTCTCAGTCAATACGGCGGAGAGCAGGGGCACACGATCGCTACCGGATTTATGGCAAAGATCACTGCAGGTACAGGCGGTGAGACGATAAACAGCATAAGCTGGGAGATAAAATCGTCTAAAATTATTGAGGAAACCGACCCGAGAGCAAGCAGCGAGCCGGACGGCGTATATGTAAAGCTTCCTGTGTACACGGCTTCTCCGGAAACTATCGAAGAAATTGGGGCTGACGAATCAGAAAGCTATGAAGTAATATATGTGAACGACTTCCCGGCAGATATATTTGTTGATGAAGCATTCGATCAGGAAGTAAGCCTTGGAGCAGAGGATGAGATCGAGGATCTGGGCGGTGATCCCAATTATATGGACGAAACGGAGAGGATAGACGCCGTAGCGCAAAACCTTGGCTTTGATCCGGACAGTGTGCTTTATGATGAAAATGGTCAGGCGTTCTTTATAATCAATCAGGATATAGAGCTTTATGCAAATGACGGCAATGGTAAAGAAGGAACGCTTAATGCAGGTGCACTGCCTGATGGCGAATATCAAAACTTTATAAATAACGGCGTACATATGATATCGAAGTATCAAGATACTGCTGACGGAAAATATTACGCTATATTTAAGCTTGTAAGGTCAAAAGGTGGCGAACAGTGGAAAAACAATCAATTAAAGTGGACTATCAATGAAAGCTTAGGAATCAAAATTTCACTTGAAGCGGGTGCGTCGATACACTTTGGAATAATTCTTGACGAGCTGTATGACCGCAACGCTACAGCGCAGTTTGAGTATAACAAAGAGGGAATAACAACAAGCGATGACTTTAAAAAGGAAAGAGAAAAAATAAAGGAAGACACAGATCAGGTTAAGGTACCCGGACATAATGAGTTCAAGAAATAAGAAGGAGGAATGATGAATGAAAAATATATTTGAAAAACCAGAGATAGAGATCCTCCTTTTTGATGAAGAGGATATCACTGCTGAAAACAGTACCGTTGTGCAGGAGGAAATGACGGCTGCAAGAGCGGTAACAGCGATGATGGGCGATGACATGGACGGAACGGTAGGAAGTATTTCGACCGTTCGTATAAGCCAGATCCAGGTAAAGCCCGAAGGTCAGGAAAATTAATAATAAGAAAGATGCAAAGCAGCGCTTTGCGTCTTTTTTTATACCGAACTGCAAAAATATGCAAAAAGTACTTGACAAATACACCTACATGGTGTAGAATATAATTACAACTACACAGTGTAGGTCAAAATCGCCTGACGAGGCGTAAATGAAAGAAGGTAACAAAATGAAGATTTCAGATTCTGAAATGGAGATTATGAATGTGATATGGAGCACGGATTCAGAGCTGAGCTGTGCGGATATCACGCAAAGACTCAACACAAGCTGGAAACAGACTACAATACAGACATTTTTGAAGCGTTTATGCGACAAAGGAGTGCTTGATGTAAGGAAGGAGGGAAAGACGAATTTTTACAGCGCAAGGATAAGCGAGGACGAATATAAAAGAGAGCAGACGGAGGAGTTTCTTAATGAAACGCATAAGGGTTCGGTAAAGAGTCTTTTGACGGCGCTTTTCGGAGCAAAGGAGCCGGATAAGAAAGAGCTTGAGGAGATAAAGGAATGGTTCGAGGAAATATAATGGTGACGCTATGATGAAATTTATTTGTGAACTTATTATAATGAGTATTTCCGGAACAGTTATGTACGGCTTCTCCGTATTGCTTCGGGGAAGAAAATATGCGGCGATGCGTTACGCGATGCTTGCGGCTGCGGCGGTGATTATGCTTGTGCCGTTTAATCTGATAAGCTTTATGCCAAAGCTTGTAAGGGTAGAGCTGCCGTCGCAAATATCATACAGTACCGGATATGCCGCTAATGTAGAGACCGGTGCGGATATTGAAAGCATTGTAATTGCCGCTGTTATTCTCATATGGCTTTTTGGAGCGCTCATTTCAGGGATAGGGGTAGTAAGAAATTATATAAAAACCACACGTATATTAAAGCGCGTAACGGAAGAATCATATGATGAGAGAATATTGGACACATATTTAAATGTATGCTCAATGGCGTCGGTGCGTCCGAGAGCAGGGATTCGGGTAAGCCGGTATTTAAATTCACCGCTGCTTTTCGGAGTTTTAAAGCCTCAAATAATAATTCCGTCAAGAAGGTTCACCGATACGGAGCTTGAAATGATAATTGCCCATGAGCTTATCCATTATAAGCATAAGGATCTGTGGATCGCACTGGCAGCGGCGGCGGCTCAGTGTGTGCACTGGTTTAATCCGTTCGTATATCTTATCGGGACTGCGGTTACGGAAACGCGCGAGCTTTGCTGTGACGAGGCGGTGCTTGATTTGTTAGAGCCGGAGGATAAAAAGGAATACGGAAGAGTGATAATTTCTGTTATTGAGGACGGACTTAAAAATAGGCTTGCATATACAACGGCAATGGCATCGCCGAAGGAAAGCATACAAAAGCGGCTGCTTAAGATTGTGGAGTTCCGCAAGCCGTCAAGAGCGGTAAGGGTTGTGGGAGCGGCAGCAGTATGTGCATGCACGGTGACCTCGCTTACAGCGTTTGGATTTACCCAAGCGGCTGAGGCTGTTCCGACGCAGATAACGCACAAAATGGCAGAGGCTGTACGTAAATCACCTAAAGAAACGCCAAAGGCGGAATTTGAAGAGCAGACCACCGCCGCTCCGGTCATAGATGAAGGTACAGATACAGATGCAGTTGTACCGGCTCACGCGGAAAGTCCGGTATATACATATGAGCCGCTGCCAAGCGAACAGGACATTGATACGGAAGCCGAGCCGGAGCAGAGCGAAATTTATGAGGATTACATGGAAGAAGACGAAACATCAGCCGAGGAAGCAGTTATAAATGAAGCGGCGGCGGAAAGTCAAACAGATGACAGACCAAGCTACAGCTTTGAGAATACAGCGGCGGACGACACAGAAGAGCAGGAAAGTGCGCCGCAGCCCCAAACCTTTGTTCTTCCCGAATCGGCATATATTTTCAACCCGGATATAAGCAAGGGTGATGAGGTAAGGAGCGATAATTTTTATGCGTCGCGGGATATAAAGCTTACCGTCAGATACGGAGCATATGAGAATGCAGCGATTGCGGTATATGATGCAGACAGCGGAGAGCTTGTGCATGATAACGGATTCCGCTCCTATGCACCCTCATTTTCTATGCAGATGCCGGAGGGAAGCACATACTATATCGTGGTGAGGGGACAAGAAGAAAATTTCAGTATTTTTATCAGCGGGGAATGATTTTTTGCGGAAAGGAGAATTTATATGAAAAGATTTACAGCCGCACTGTCGGCGATTGCGTTAATCTCATCGTTATTCACTCCCGTATATGCTTCGGAGGGGATAACCGGAGAAGAAATAAGAGAATTGCTGTATAAGTCGTCGATAGCGAACAGCGAAAACAGAGATGAAATTTTGTCATATGATTATTCAGCGCTTGAGAATGACGATATCAGCAGCATAAAAAAGCTTACGGAGCTTGGGGATATAACAAAATCCTTTGAGACATTTAAAATACCGCCGCCGTCTGCTGATTATAACACCTATTATGATTATAAGGAAGGAGATATTTTCGATTATTTCGAGCTCGGTTCAGAAATACGGAGTGATGACTATCATATTGAAATACCGGGCAGACCGCATGAGTATTTTTCTGTTATGCTTTATGGCGAGCGCAGGGATTATTCGATGCACGAGATGAACTGTATCCCTAATGAGGATTTGAGTTTTGATCTGGACAGGCTTGCGGAGGTGATAAACTCTGCCGGACTCACAGGGATAAGCGATATAAAGCTTTGCCACATGAATGGTTATTTTTATTATATAAAGGCGGACGGCGGCGAATTTGAGGTAAGCGAGCGCGAGTATACGAACCCATTCAGAGACAATGAAACCTTAGAGGCATGGACGGTATATCCCTTGGGACGCTATTTTGAATTTGAAACAGACAGGATTCTTGACGGTGACAAGGCTTTTGATGACATGGTACAAAAGCTAAGGAGCGTTAAAATACCGGAGGAATTTGATATCAAGGGAGATGAAGTGCGGGAAACGAATTATTTTGAAGAATATCAAATGCAGACAAATCCATTTACCGATACCGATGGTATAGCAGCAAAGGCAGCATCACTGTTATATGATATGGGAGTTGTAAACGGCAGCGGGGAAGGAAAATTTGACCCTGATCAGAGCGTAACATTTGAACAGATAAATATAATGCTTAACCGGCTTATGAAAAATGATGCAGATTATACTGAGGGCTTCAGCGGAGAGGTCGGACTTGCCGAAGCGGCGTCTATAATAGCCTTAAGGCTTCGCGGAGACTGGGAAGGACAGCTTTCTTTAGAAAATATGCTTTTTATTTATCCGTGGATAATCAACGGTATTGAAAGTATTGACGCATCAGTGCCGGTGAGCCGGGGGAATTTTGCGGTTATGCTCTGCAATGCGCTTGACCGGAATATGTACACCTACGGTATTGATTACAATGGTATAGGCAAGTACGGCAGAGGCGGTCCAAAGACAGATATATGTCTGATAGATTATGTTAACGGCAGAAAGCTTAACGGTATGTATGCAGCGTCAAAGCAGGCGGGCGAGGAATGGATAGAAAGATACAAGAGATGGTATTTTACGACTTGCGGCGACATTATTTATGAATATTACGGCGCATACGATCCGCAGTTTGTTGAGGAAATGGAGAGCTATGGCTGGAAGAGAAAAAATCAATAATGGTTATGAAATTTTTATGAATTTCCTACAAAATATACTTGACAAGTAGGAAAAAGTATGATACAATCATCTCAATAAATATAACAGACAGGAGATGATGAAGATGAAGAAAAAAATAACTGTATTGACAGCGGGCGCTCTTTGCGCGGCGAGCTTAGCGGTAGGAGCATGTGCATCCGATGTGATC
This sequence comes from uncultured bacterium, assembly GCA_905215805.1. Lineage (GTDB taxonomy): Bacteria > Bacillota > Clostridia > UBA1381 > UBA1381 > UMGS1958. The sequence goes on from CAJMRL010000005.1 coordinate 67,279, forward strand.
AAGTCTATAGAAGCACAGCTCCGTCCGGATTTTACTGTAGTTGTGGACGGAAAAACTCAGAATTTTAAGAATGCCAACGGTGAAACAGTATATCCGGTGCTTTATGAAGGAACGACATACCTTCCGGTAAGAGCGATAGGCGAGCTTATGGGCAAAACAGTATACTGGTATGAGGATGATAAGAGGATAGAGCTTAAATCAGAGGGAACTACCGTTACTGATGCAGATGTTATAGTACCGTCGGGAGGCTCAAATGAGACAAGACCGACTTCAAGACCAAGCACCGGCTCAGGAGGCGGATCAAGCTCCGCGTCGAAAAATATTTATACCGGACTTGAGCCGCAGGACGGAGAAATAAGCCATCAAAGAGCAAAGGAGATCGCGCTTGAAAAGGCCGGACTTGCTGAAGCTGATGTATTTATAGAGCAGGTAAAGCTTGAATATGACGATGGCAGAAGAGTATATGATGTTGAGTTCAGACAGGGAAGAACGGAATACTCGGCAGATATTCTTGCATCGGACGGAACGATCATCTCATGGGATGTAGATATGGATTAAATAATAAAGTCTAAACAAATAACGCGGGCGCTTGCATTCACCCGCGTTATTTTTATATGGCAGCGCGCGCTTTACGCCGCCTAATATTTGCTTACAGCAATTCCTTCCACCCCGTAATATAGCGGTCGGAAAGCCGTTTAAGCACATCTGTTTCGTCGGCGTTTGTTTCGTCATAGACCGCGCAGGTTCGAAACCCGGCTTCAGACGCCGATCTGATTCCCGGTACAATATCTTCATAGACTGTGCAGCATGTGGGATTTTCCCCTATGCGCCGTGCCGCAAGAAGATATATATCCGGCTTGCTTTTATTGCAGCCTACCTCGCTCGAAAATGTATAAGCATCGATATAATTTATTATGCCGGTGCGTTTAAAGGCATCTGCACACATTCCCTCATAGCCGGAGGTTGCGACTGCTATTTTTACTCCCGCATCATGGAGAGATTTGAGGTATTCGCGGGCATACGGCTTGAGAGCTATATTATACTTATACTCCTCCGCGACCATTGAGCGGAATTGAGCGTACATTTCATCAAAGCTCATTTTAAGATTATACTTCTCGTTTATTAGGGGAAGACTTTCCTCAAGCGTCATATCCTTATAAGAAGCTGCCTGCTCGTCCGAAAGCGTGAGTCCATGGGCTCGAAAAAAGCGGTCTGTGACCTTGTGCCAAACTCCCATAGAATCAAGCAAGACGCCGTCAACATCAAAGATAGCGCCCCTCATAAAATCACCTCGTATCTGTAATATAGGAGTCCGGCAATACGGCTCCGTATTTTTTACATAATATATTATACTATATTTACCGAAATTTTTCAAGTGAAATTTTTGTTTTAAACAGCCGCTAAGTGTATTTATAGGTACAGAAGTATCGGTTTATTCATTTTTTTGCTCTGATATGGCATGTATTGCGGCGAGTTTCTCGTCAAGGCTGGTATATCGCTGTCTGTATGTGTTGTTTAGCGTCATATTTATAACCGTTTTCTCGCTCCCGACAAGAACCACCATGTTCTTTGCCCTTGTGACAGCGGTATAAAACAGATTTCGGCTCATCAGCATTGGGTTAAACATGCAAACCGGCATAATGACAGTATGAAATTCACTGCCCTGACTCTTATGGACCGTAATCGCATATGCCAAGTCAAGCTCGTCAAGATTTGTAAACGGATATTCAACCTTTTTATCCTCGTCAAATATTATCGTCATTGATTTTGCATTGTTGTCTATGGTTCTTATTATACCCATATCACCGTTAAAGATGCCCATGCTTTCTTCTCCGGTATCGATACGTACATATACCATATCATAGTTGTTTTTTGTCTGCATTACCTTGTCGCCTGTGCGGTATATGGTGTTTCCGTAGCGATGCTCCTGCTTTTCGTGATTGGGCGGATTTATCTGTGACTGCAGCAGCTTATTTAAATTAACAGTTCCGGCTATGCCCTTTTTGGTAGGAGAAAGGACCTGTATATCGGTCAGGGGATTTATTCCATAGCTTTTTGGCAGACGATTGCAATATAGATCGATAACCGTAGAAGCCGACTGCTCCGGAGTTGATCGGCGCAAAAAGAAAAAGTCGCTGCTTCTTACCTTAAGCTCCGGCAGCTCTCCGCGGTTTATTTTATGTGCGTTCACTATTATAAGGCTTTCCTGCGCCTGACGGAAAATGCGGTCGAGCTTTATGACAGGAACCGCTCCGCTTGATATTATATCCTTTAGGACATTCCCGGCTCCTACAGACGGGAGCTGGTCGCTGTCGCCGCATAATATGAGTCTTGCTCCGTATTTTACGGCGTGTAAAAATGACGACATGAGCTGTATATCCACCATGCTGACCTCATCTAAAATTATAACGTCCGCCCGCAATGGATTTTCCTCGTCATGAGTAAATATCTGCATGCCGCCGTTCATCTGCGTTCCCAAAAGGCGATGTATAGTTTTTGCTTCAAGTCCGGTGACCTGAGACATGCGCTTTGCCGCGCGTCCGGTCGGAGCCGCAAGGGCGATAGAAAGCTTCATGGAGCTTAAAAGCTCTATTATTGTGGTTATAGTCGTGGTTTTTCCGGTACCCGGACCTCCGGTAAGTATCATAAGCCCTGTTGAAAGCGCCGAGATAACGGCGTTTTTCTGCTGGGCGGCGAGCGTTATTTCTGAGTGCTGTTCAAAGTCGGCAATAGCCTTTTCCGCGTCAGCTATGCTCATGGTATACTTCTGCGTGTGTCCTGCCATAGAGACAAGGCGGCGCGCAACGTAATATTCCGCTTCATAGTATGGGTGGAGATAATATACCGTTTCGCCATGAACCGTATCGGCAATAATGCTTCTGTTGGAAATAAGCTCCGACAAAGCTCCGTCGACCTCGTTTTCGGTTACTCTGAGCTTATATGCGGCATCGTCAATCAGGACGGTGCGCGGAAGGTAGGTGTGACCGTTTTGATATGCGGCGTCACGCAGAATATATCTTATGCCGGAGCTTATGCGTGCCGGTGAATTTTTGGGCAGTCCCATATCGAAAGCTATCGTATCCGCGGTATTAAAAGATATTCCCTCGACCCTGTCAGCGAGAATATACGGATTTGCCTTTATAAGAGAGACTGAATTTGTTCCCAAAATAGTATTTACCCTTACTGCTGTAGCCGGGGATATATTGTATTTTTGCAAAAATATCACGATTGACTGCATTGACTGCTGCTGAGCATATGCTTCGCTCATTTTATGAGCCTTTTCTTTGGATATTCCCTTTATTTTAGCCACCTTGTCGGGCTGGGAGAGCAGTATATCGAGGGTTTCCTCTCCGAATTCGGCTATAAGCTTCTGAGCCGTTGCCGAGCGGATACCGGGTATAATTCCGGAGGAGAGAAAGCGCAGTATAGATTCTTCATCGGTGGGGCGGCGGGTTTCGTAGTATATAACTCTGAACTGCTCTCCGTAATCGGGATGCGTGATCCAGCTTCCCGAAAGAGTGACAGTTTCACCTTCGGAAAGATAGGGCATGGTTCCAGTGGCGGTAACAAGCCCGTCGTCTCCGCAGTCTATATCACAGATTGTATAGCCGTTGTCTTGGTTTGAATATATTATTTCTTCGACAACTCCCGAAACTGTGACAGTTTCCATTGATTTCATTCCTTTCCGTTATGCTGTTGTTGATCAACGTTTTATACAACCGCTATTTTATCTCCCTCAAGTCCGGTTATTGATGCGCCGATGCTTTTCAGATAGCTTATATAAACGATCTGCTGAGGCGATATTGATTCTCCGGCGCATATTATAGGTATTCCGGGCGGATATGCCGTAACCGTTGAGGCGCTTATTCTGCCGGCGGCGGCACTCAGAGAAATTATGCCGCTGTCGGAATAAAAGGCTTTTTGCGGATAGATTTTAGTTCCCTGAGCCGGCGGCTGCAAAAATTTTATCTGCTTGAGTCTTACGGAAAAGCTGTCTACAATATCATTGAGAGCGTTAAAAAGTGTCATAAAATCATCTCCGGTATTTGAAACCGTAGCGATCAGCACAATATTTACCATATCCGCCATCTCAACATCAATACCATACTTTTGTGAAAGCTGCCTTGCTACCTCGAAGCCGGTCGTGTCATAGGCGGTAAAATTCAGAACAAGCCTTGTCGGGTCATCGTTGTCCAGAAAACGTATATATGTCACCGCTTCAAGTCTCTGACGAAAGCCGGTGCACATATCGCACAGATTTTCCCATTTACCGCTCATTTCAAGCTCAGCTCTCGCTATATCGGCGGAAGCGGCTATTACATAAGACGGACTTGAGGTGTGGAACATACGGACTGCTTCATTCAGACGGCGTCTGTTTATGAGAGAGCCGCGAACATGAAGATATGCCGCTCCGGTAAGGGCGTTGAGTGTTTTATGCGCGCTGTTTACACAGGCGTCCGCGCCGAGACGCAGAGCATTCTTGGGGAAACGGTCCGAGACGGCGAAATGTGCTCCGTGCGCCTCGTCCACAAGCAGCGGTATCCGGCGCTTATGGCATATATCCGCAAGGCGTTCAATATCGCGGCATATTCCGTAATAGGTCGGTGAGGTCACAATAACGGCGCGTATATCGTTGAGGTCGTTGAGCGCCCGTTCTATATCGGCAAGCTGCTGCGGGATAAAGAATTCCGGATCTATGGACGTAGGTATAAGACGAAGATTATAGCCGCAGACCGCACATGTATTTATAACGCTCATATGGCAGTCCGAAGCTGCAAGCAGAGTATCGCCGGGCGAAAGCACGGCCGCAAGCATCGCTTGTATCCCAACGGTGGAGCCGCAGGTAAGTATATAGCTTTTATCGCTGCCGTAGGCAGCGGAGAGCAGAGAGTTTGCCTGAGTTATTGTTTCATCATCGGAAAAAAGGTTCAGAGTAGAATCAAGCTCTGTAACATCACAGCAAAGCAAATCCCCGTTGAGTCCGCGTCCGTTTTTATGCCCGGGCATAGCAAATGATATTTTATCTGAATCGAAGTATTTTTTCAGCCTTGAATAAATAGGCGCTTCCATATTTGTCACCTCATTGTATATCTGTTCTATGTTTATATATATTATATAAAAAAATATCAAGATTGTAAAGGGAAACATTGAAATTTAAATCAAAATAGTGTATAATATCAATAGATCAATGCCGCGGGAGGCGGCGGAATGGAGGATTAATATGAACGTATATGAAGCAATAACGGCAAGAAGAACAATAAGAAAATTCAGACAGGAGCCGCTTCAGCATTATGACCTTATAAAAATTATAGACTGTGCAAGGCTTGCTCCGTTCGGAGCGAATCTGCAGCCGCTCAAATATATGATTATAGACGACAAGGCAGCCTTGGAAAAGATATATCCCATGACCAAATGGGCGGGCTATCTTCCGGCATGGCAGCCGGCGGAGAATGAAAGACCAACGGCATATATAGCTGTATTAAACGATACTTCAATAAAACCGACGGAAAAAAGCGAATGCGACAGCGGCGCTGCCATAATGAGCATGATACTGGAGGCGCAGGAGCTGGGAATAGGAAGCTGCTGGCTTGGAGCGATTGACCGTCAGGGGATAAAGAAGCTTCTTGGGATTGAGGATAAGCTTGACGTGGTATATCTGCTTGCTTTGGGTTATCCGGCTCAGGAGGGAGACGTCTTCGAGATGCGCGATGATGATGTGCACTATTATTTTGACGATGAAGGAAACGTATGCGTGCCTAAGAGAAAAATAAGCGATATTATAGTAAAGTAGGGACAGCCGTCTCGGGCAGCCCCGGGCTGCCTTATTTATTTTTTAACAGGGAGGAGCAGTATGGGTTTTGATAAGGTAAAAATACGGCAGATACGTAATCTTATACTTATGACCGCCGGATTGGTGCTCGTCATAATGTACAGCGGCAAAATACTGGACATGATATGGCTTGTTATAGGTATTTTATCCACGTTTATCGCCGGCGGTGCGGTAGCCTTTGTAATTAATATACCAATGAACTTTTTTGAAAAAAAGCTTTTCGGTAAGGCTAAAAGCAAAAAGGTGCGTGCTTCCGCGCGGCCGCTGAGTCTTATTTTGGCATTGATAGTCATATTGGCGATTATAGCGATAGTTATATCGGTGGTCATACCTCAATTGGTAAGGACGGTCACGGATCTTGGTTCAGTTGTACCGAGCGCGGTTACGCGTATGGTGATATGGCTTGAGGCTAAATTTTCCGAATATCCTTGGGTTATAGAGCAGCTGCAAAAGATTGATGTACAGCAGTTAAATTGGGCAAGTACAGTAGAGAAAATAGTGGATTTTCTTAAGAACGGATTCGGAAGCTTTATGTCATCAACAGTAAATGCGGCGGGAAGAGTGGTAAATGCGTTTGTGCGCGCTATAATCGCTTTTATATTTGCGCTTTATGTGCTGGTGCAGAAGGAAACCCTTATATCGCAGACAAAGCGTATTATGTGCGCATATGTTCCTATGAGAACGTATTTGTGGATAAGAAAAACAGTGCGCCTTATGGCGGTCAATTTTAAGAATTTTATAACAGGACAATGCCTTGAGGCGGTAATAATAGGCGCGATGTTCGTGCTTGCGCTTACTATACTCCGTCTGCCTTATGCGCTTTTGGTAGGAGTTCTTATAGCGTTTACGGCGCTTGTTCCGATAGTGGGAAGTTTTGTCGGCTGTGTTATATCGGCATTTTTGATGCTCATGACCTCGCCGGTCAAAATGTTGATTTTTCTTATAACATTTATCATTATCCAGCAGGTCGAGGGAAATTTGATATATCCGAAGGTGGTAGGAAATTCGGTAGGACTTCCGTCCATATGGGTATTGGCGGCGGTGAGTATAGGCTCGAGTTTGATGGGAGTGGTAGGCATGCTTACATTTATTCCGCTTATGGCGACTGCTTATACTATGATACGCGATGATGTGAATAACAGAAATAAGGGTAAGCATATAAAATAGGGCAAAGGCTCGTTTGATTTGAATATGAATTGATCAGCCGGGGACTGCAAAAAAATGATGCCTAATTATTAGACATCATTTTTTTTTGCAAAAAGTAACTGCAACAGCATACTATTTCCGGCTTTCGAGCCAAATTATAAGCACCGACACATCAGCCGGAGAAACGCCGCTTATACGTGAAGCCTGACCTAATGATTTTGGTCTTACCTTATCAAGCTTTTGTCTTGCTTCAAGGCGCAGTCCATGAATAGAGGAATAGTCGATATCCTCCGGAAGCAGCCTTTGCTCTGCTTTTTTGAACTGGCGCACCTGTGCAAGCTGGCGGTCGATATAGCCCTTGTATTTGATTTTTATTTCCGCTTCCTCTATAACATCCTCCGGCAAGTCGGGACGCTGTGCATCGACGGGAGCAAGCTTTTCATAATCCAGCTCCGGACGTCTTAAAAGATCCGCAAGACGCACTCCTGTTTTTATAGGAGTCGAGCCGTATTGTTCAATAACGGGATTTGCTGTTTTAGGAGAAACAACCGTATTTTCGATTCTTTCCATTTCTTCGCTTATCATCTCAAGCTTTTTCTGAAGACGCGCATACCGTTCATCGCTTATAAGACCCACTCTGTGACCTATTGGCGTAAGTCTTTCGTCAGCGTTGTCCTGGCGCAGAAGCAGCCGGTACTCGCTTCTTGAGGTCATCATTCTGTACGGCTCATTCGTACCCTTCGTAATAAGGTCGTCAATGAGCGTTCCTATATATCCGTCCGAACGCTCAAGCATCATCGGAGGTTCTCCCTTTAATTTAAGCGCCGCGTTTATTCCGGCTACAAGCCCTTGAGCCGCCGCTTCCTCATATCCTGAAGTACCGTTGAACTGACCGGCGCCGTAAAGACCGCTTATATGCTTGAATTCAAGTGTAGACAAGAGCTGCTGAGGGTCGCAGCAGTCGTATTCTATAGCATATGCGCTGCGCATGATCTCAACATTTTCAAGCCCTTTAACGCTCCTGTACATAGTTAGCTGAACATCTTCAGGCAGGCTTGTGGAAAACCCTTGTGCATATATTTCCTTTGTACCGTCGCCCATTGGCTCCATAAAGAGCTGATGCCGCGGTTTATTCGCAAACCTGACCACCTTGTCTTCTATCGACGGACAGTATCGGGGGCCTATTCCTTCGACCATTCCGCCGTACATTGCGCTGCGTTCGAGATTGTCCATGATTATTTTATGAGTATTTTCGTTTGTGTATACCATATAGCAGGGAAGCTGCGGGCGCTCTATATCGGAGCGTTTATTTTCAAAGGAGAACGGCACGATTTTTTCATCGCCCAATTCGATTTCCATTTCATCATAATTGAGCGAATCAGCATGAACGCGCGCAGGAGTTCCCGTCTTAAAGCGGCGCAGCTCAATACCTATGCGGCGGAGATTTTCGGAAAGCTCGTTTGCAGGGAACATTCCGTCCGGACCGCTTTCTTTTGAATAGCTGCCTATGAGTATCTTTCCTTTTAAATATGTGCCCGAGGCGATAATGACCGCCTTTGCGGAGTATTCCGTTCCTGTATTGGTAACAACGCCGCATACTCTGCCGTTTTCAGTTTTAATATCTGTTATTTCAGCCTGTTTTATATATAAATTTTCTTGATTTTCAAGCCGACGTTTCATTTCGAGATGGTATTTTCCGCGGTCGATTTGCGCCCTTAAGGAATGTACCGCCGGTCCTTTGCCGCGGTTAAGCATTTTTGACTGGATAAATGTCGCATCTGCGGCCTTTCCCATCTCACCGCCAAGAGCGTCTATTTCACGCACAAGATGTCCTTTTGCGGTTCCGCCTATGCTCGGGTTGCAGGGAAGATTGCCTATTGCGTCAAGGCTTATAGAGAACATAACCGTTTTCATTCCCAGCCTTGCGCTTGCTAAGGCAGCCTCGCATCCGGCATGACCTCCGCCGATAACGGCAATATCATAATCGCCAAGTATCATTCGTTTTCGTCCTCGCTCTCATAGGGATTTTCGGTATTCTCATCTTCCAAGTAAGTAATTTTTGCATGACCGGTCTTGGATTTTGCATTTTTTTCGAGTCTTGCCATGTTTTTCTCAAGTATTCTTGCAGCATGAAATTCCATAGGATAGCGGGTAATGCAAAGACCGGCTATCAGGTCAAACAAAATTATAACCGCGGGATTAATAAGCATGAACAATATAAAATTAAACCCGAAGCTTATAATAGTGAGAAGTATAGCCATAGGCAGATCCGCAACCGCACAGATCGCCGCATTTTTAAGAAGCTGCACAAAGCTGCACTCATATGTAACCATGATCTGGTAGATGTAATAGTGCATGAGCGTGTATACTATCAGTACCATTATGACAAGCGCGCCTAAAAACTGCCATACTATATCAAGGGAACTGCCGGTGGCCTGTATAGAGCTGTAGAACATCAAATCAGCGATGGAAACTATAAGAATAACGATATCCAGAATAAACAAAGCAGCAGATTGTTTTAAATTTGCCTTGAATTTATCCCAGCCATCGCTCATTATCCATGTATGCTCGCCTTTTGTAAGGCAACGTGTCACATAGGCATACGGCGCTGCAACCGGAGCGCAGCCCCATAAATTAAATACCGTAAGCGCAAAAAGCGCTCTAAAAAGGAACTGCATTGTCTCCTCTGCATTTTCAATGCCCACCATTACTTCCGTAAAGCTTTCAACCAACGCATTCACCGGAGCAAATATATAAAGAAAAACAAGCCAGAGAATACTGCATAAGGAATACATTGCATTAGCCGCAAACAGCTTTGAAAATTTGCGGAAAACTATATCCCAAAACAGAAAAAAACCTTTTTTCTTGGGAGCATCTTTTTCAACACCCGGTCCGGGCTTTGCATAATTAGGAAATAAACCCATAAAAATCAATCCTTTCACAAAAATATTACGGCTATATGCCGAAAAAATATCAATATATATTGTAACATAAAAATAATTGTGATACAATACCTTTGACAAAAAAATTTATGGAGAATTTGTTATGAGAATTGTTAAGATAAATGCTAATGACGCAATTCAGCGGCTGGATAAATTTCTTATAAAATATCTTCCGGCTATGCCTAAGGGTGCGCTTTATAAGGGATTAAGGAAGGACTGCGTGAGAGTGAACGGAAAGCATGTGCGTGACGGTGGATATATGCTGAACGAGGGCGATGAGCTCAAGTTATTTTTCAGAGAAGAATATTATGGAAAAGAGACTGAGATCAAAGAGGTAAGGATAAATTTTGGGATCGTATATGAGGACCAAAATATTATACTTATAAACAAGCCAAGGGGAACAGTAGTTCATGCGGATGATAAAAATACTTCCGATACCTTGGTGGAACAGCTTATATATTATTTATATAAAAAGGGCGAGTACGACCCTAAAAGCGAGCATGGATTCAAACCGGCGCTGTGCAACAGGCTTGACCGCAATACGTCAGGTATAGTAATAGGTGCGAAAAATGCGGCAGCGCTTAGGATAATAAATGAAAAAATACGGAAAAGAGAAGTACACAAGCTGTATAAATGCCGTGTAGAGGGTATAATGAAAAATTCATTGCAATGCAATGGGTATATCATAAAAGGCGATAAGCGGGTAAAAACATCAGATAAGCTTTCTGACGGTGCAAAATATGCGCAATTATCGGCAAGACCGCTTGCGTATGAGGGAAATACGACGATAGCCGAGGTAGAGCTTATGACAGGAAGAACACACCAGATAAGAGCGCAGCTTGCGGCTATGGGTTATCCGCTGGTGAATGATAAAAAATACAGCGGACACGGAAACGGGAAATATGAACTGGTAAGCTATAAATTAAGGTTTGATTTTAAGAGCGATGCCGGGATTATGAATTATATAAACGGACGGGAATTTGTATTGAAAGAGGCGCTGCTCTAAAGCGGCAGCGCCTTAATAAAGATTATTTTAAAAATTCCTGTATTTCATCTTCGGTAAAGCCTTTGGCACGTAATTTTGCTATAATTTCGGCAATTCCCTCCGCTCTGCCTTCTGCTCTGCCTTTTTTCATTCCTATTTTCATGCCTTCGGCAATTCCCCTGTCCGTAGCAGTTTTCAATGCTGTAGCTTTATCATGAAGTGCTTTTTCTCGTATACGTGCTTCTTCGCGAATCTTACTGTCATTGCTCATATCAATAATTACATTAACTGCTTTTTCTATAGCAGGAACCTTAGTATCGCTTAGCATTTCTAACTCCTCCTCACTTTCGGCATTAATAAGCTGCATCCAAAGCTCTTTTTTATTGCTTGGATTAGGCTTTTTATTTACTCTGTAAATTAAGCTTTCTTTTTTTTGCGCAGCTCTTTGAAAAAATCCTTAAGCAAAGCGGCGCATTCCTCTTCCATTATGCCGCCCTGCACCGGCACGGTATAATTGCATAGATTCATATCAAAAAGATTCACTATAGACCCACCGCAGCCGGATTTTCTATCATACGCGCCGAAATATACCCTTTCTATCCTTGCGTTCAAAATCGCACCGGCACACATCGGGCACGGCTCCAGCGTCACGTATAATTCGCAGCGCGGCAGCCGCCAGCCGCCAAGCTTTTTACAGGCGCGGTCAATTGCAATGCATTCTGCGTGGAGCAGCGCATTTTTCTTGATCTCACGCTTGTTATATCCACGAGATACAATCCCGCCGTCACGAACTATGACAGCTCCTATAGGAGTTTCACCTATTGCAGCGGCCTTTTTTGCTTGGCGCAGAGCCTCGCGCATAAATTTTTCTTCCATTATTATTTTGCCTGCCTGAGCAGCTCTTCAAGCTCTGCCTTGCCGAACGTATAGCGGTTGTTGCAGAAATGACAGCAAAGCTCCGCCTCACCCTGTTCTTCTATAAGTGATTCAAGCTCCTTTTTGCCTATTGAAATAAGAGCTTTTTCCATTCTTTCCTTTGAACAGGTGCAGCGGTATTCGGGATGCGCTTCCTTGTTTTCGAGAAGCATTGAAAAGCCCTCGGTCACTGCAAAGATTATATCCTGAGCGCTCATTCCGTCCTCTATCATCTTTGTTACGGGAGGTATCTTCGCGAGATTTTCCTCAAGCTTTTTTGCCTCCTCGTCGGATGCTCCCGGCATGAGCTGAAGCATATATCCTCCGGCTGCTATGACATGGTTATCCTCTGTGCTTACAAGAACACCGAGAGCTATAGCGGTAGGCACTTGCTCACTTTGAGCATAGTAAGCAGTCAGATCCTCCGCTATCTCTCCGGATATAAGTGGAACTCTGCCGATATATGGTTCTTTCAAGCCGAGATCTCGTATAACGCTTAAATATCCGTTTCCGACAGCCTGCCCTACATCGAGCTTTCCCTTATCGTTTAACGGAAGCTCCGCCTTCGGACTCTGAACATATCCTCTTACCCGTGATTTACTGTCCGTAACAGCAATAAGCTGTCCAAGCGGACCGTCCGCATCTATTTGGAGCGTGATTGAATCGGTATCTGATTTGAGCCCTGCCGCTCCCATAATTGCCGCTCCCGTTAAAAGTCTTCCCAGAGCGGCGGTCGCAACTCTTGATGATGAATGTATCTCCCGTGCTTTTTCTACAAGGTCTGTTGTAACGGCACAAAATACACGCATTGTTCCGTCCATGCTGCTGCCTCTTACCAATGTATCTGACATAAAATTAACCTCCGAATTTATTATCTGTTATTGAGTATTATACCATAATAACGGTTTAAAATCAATATTGACTTTAATGCTTGGATATATTATAATATATATAAAGTATAAGGATCGGCGGTATGGATATATGAAGGATATAATAATAAACGGATGTCATGAGATAGGGGTAGAGATAAGTGGTGAACAAGCGGATATGCTTGTGACTTATGCCCGTATGCTTGTTGAATGGAACGAAAAAATGAATCTTACCGCGATAACGGAGGAAAGCGATATAGCAAAGAAGCATTTTCTTGACAGCATAACCGCTATATCTACCGGATGTATCGGTAAAAAGGTAATAGATGTGGGAACGGGCGCCGGATTCCCGGGGCTGGTGCTTAAGATTATGCGGCCGGATATGGAGCTTACATTGCTCGATTCACTTAATAAACGTATAAGCTTTTTAAAAGCGGTAGCAGAAGAACTGGGACTTGATGGGATAGAATTTGTGCACGCAAGGGCGGAGGACGCCGGAATGAATAGGGAATTCAGGGCAAAATATGACAGTGTTGTTTCAAGAGCTGTAGCTAATATGCGCACTCTTTCTGAATGGTGCATACCTTTTGCAAAGAAAGGCGGATATTTTCTTGCAATGAAAGGTCCGCTTGCGCAGAGCGAGCTTGATGAGGCAAAGAGGGCAATATCAATACTCGGCGGGGAGGTAGAAAATGTTTTTGAGGCTCATATACCATTCACTGAGCTTGATCATAAGATAATTATAGTAAAAAAAGTGCGACAGACTCCGATGCGATTCCCGAGAAAACCGGGTATTGCGGCAAAAAATCCTATCGAACAATGCTATAATTTGCGCAGATAAAAATTATATGTAAAAAAAGAGCGGTTTCGGTCATACGAAACTGCTTTCTTTTTTGGAAATTTATGTTATAATAGTATTTGTAAGACAAGGTATCTCAAAGGTACATTAAAAAAACGATGTTTCCCCAAGGCATCGTCTACCCCCAAAATGTCTTACACCTTCCACCACCGAGGTAACGGGCGGCGTGTACCGCCGTCCGTTATTTTTTATTTAAGAAACCAGTAAAGGACAGATATACAATGAAAATCAAAGGCATTACAAAAACAGCGCTGCTTCCGGCTGACGAGATAGCACCGGGAATTATGCAGCCCAGGAAATTTTTTGATGAAAAATCTATGGAAGCGCTCACAGACTCAATAAAACAATACGGGCTTATATGTCCGGTAGCGGTAAGACGCACCGCAAAGGACGAGTATGAGCTTATTTCGGGAGAAAGACGTTTCAGAGCTTGTGTGAATGCGGGTCTTGAGATGATCCCGGCAGTTATAGTCGAGTGTGACGAACAGGCGGCGGCTATACTTTCTCTTGTGCAGAACATACATAATGACGAGCTTATTTTTACAGAGGTGGCAGACGCTTATAAAAATATAATGGAAAAGTATAAAATGACGCGTGAGGATCTGGCTCATGCCGTAGGAAAAAGCCTTACAGATATAAGCCGGTATTTAAAAATAACCGAACTGCCTCCGTTTGTGCATAAGCTGATACGCGAATATAATCTTACGGAAGGACATGCATTTGCACTTTTGAAGCTTAAAAATCCGCACCAGCAGACGGAGGTTTGTCAGAAGATTTGCTTAAATCATTTAACTCCGGCTCAGGCGGAATACATAGTGCACGAAACAAACGATATACGACGCCGCTGTGCAAAACGGTTTGTAAAAACAAATATAAGGGATATGAGATTTTTTGAGAATACCATAACGCGCGCTCTCGATATTGTCAGGAAAGGCGGCTTTGACGCTGATATGGAGGAGATAAATCATGAGTGGGGGACAGAGTATAAAATAAAGCTGATGAATAAAAAGAACGGAGAAAGCGCGGCGGGATAATAAAAGCCGCGCTTTGTTTATGTGTTTCCAGAACAAAAAAACGGCTTAACCGCATGGTTAAGCCGTTTTTCGGGATACACCATCAGGGACTCGAACCCTGGACACCCTGATTAAGAGTCAGGTGCTCTACCAACTGAGCTAATAGTGCATATTCCGTACTCACCTGAGCACGGATAATATAATACCACAAAATGAGGTATTTGTCAAGTGTTTTTTATAAAAAACAAAAAATAATTTCATATTTTAGTTTTTTATAGTTATATATTGTCAATAATGTTCTGTAATGCGTCACAATCTGCGTCTTCGATTCTTCCCTCGTCACAGAGCTTTGCAAATTCAGGATTTATCGGAAGCTTTGCAATAAGAGGGATATCATATTTAGCGGCAGTTTCCTCGATATGGCTTTCTCCGAAAATATGATGCTCCTTTGAGCAGTCGGGACATTTGAAATATGACATATTCTCGACTATTCCAAGCACAGGGATATCCATCATTTTTGCCATCTTTACTGCCTTTTCAACGATCATCGATACAAGCTCCTGCGGGGAGGTGACAACGATTATTCCGTCAACAGGAATTGACTGGAATACCGTCAGCGGGACATCTCCTGTACCCGGAGGCATGTCTACGAACATATAATCTATATCATTCCAAATTACCTGTGTCCAGAATTGAGTAACTGTTCCGGAAATAATAGGACCTCTCCAGATAACCGGGTCTGTTTCATCGTCCACAAGCAGATTTAATGACATTATATCTATTCCGCCCTTGGTTGTGACCGGAATAATTCCCATCTGTGAGCCGTATGCCTTTTCGTGTATCCCGAACGCCTTCGGTATTGACGGACCTGTTATATCAGCGTCAAGAACGGCCGTTTTTTTGCCTGTTCGGCTCATAAGCACCGCCAGCATTGATGTTACAAGGGATTTTCCTACGCCGCCTTTACCGCTTACAACAGCTATGACCTTTTTTATATTTGAAAGCTCATGCGGTTTTTCCAGCATACTTTTCGGATCGCGCTCTCCGCAATTCGCAGAGCAGCTTCCGCAGTCGTGATTACATTCTTCACTCATTAATATTCATTCCTTTCGTATTTATATATGTCAGCAGCATATTTAATTAAAAATACCGCCCCATATTGTATATTTTTATTATACCACTTTCAAAAGCATAGGTCAAGCATAAAAAAAGGAACGGTTTCCCGTCCCTTTAAATTTATATATGTAAATATAATTAGCAAATACCCTGCTGCATCATAGCTTCAGCAACCTTCATGAAGCCTGCGATATTAGCGCCTGCAACGAGGTCAAGCTTGCCGCCCTTTGTAAGGTTGTATTCCTTAGCTGTTGAAGCGGCTGCATTGTAGATTGAAACCATAATGCTGTGAAGCTTAGCGTCAACCTCTTCAAATGTCCATGACAATCTCTGTGAGTTCTGGCTCATTTCGAGAGCTGATGTAGCAACGCCGCCTGCATTTGAAGCCTTACCCGGCATGAAGTATACGCCGTTGTCCTGGAGATACTGTGTAGCGTCAAGAGTTGTCGGCATGTTAGCGCCCTCTGCAACTACCATTGTACCGTTCTCAACAAGTGCTTTTGCATCGTCAATGAAGAGTTCGTTCTGTGTAGCGCACGGAAGAGCAACATCACACTTAACAGCCTTCCAAAGACCAGCGCCCTCAACGTACTTAGCTGACGGATGAGTATCAGCGTACTCCTTGATTCTGCCTCTCTTAACTTCCTTGATTTCCTGTACAGCCGCGAGGTCGATACCGTTTTCATCGATTATGTAACCGTTTGAATCTGACATTGTTATAACCTTTGCACCGAGCTGCTGGCACTTCTGGCAAGCGTAAATAGCAACGTTACCAGCACCTGAAATAGCAACTGTCTTGCCTTCAAATGATGTACCGAGCTCCTTGAGCATCTCAGCGGCGCAGTATACAAGACCATAGCCTGTAGCCTCTGTTCTTACGAGTGAACCGCCCCATGTAAGACCCTTACCTGTGAGAACGCCCTCATAAACGTTCTTGAGTCTCTTATACTGACCGAACATAAAGCCGATCTCTCTTGCGCCTGTACCGATATCACCTGCCGGAACGTCTGTGTCAGCGCCGATATGTCTTGAAAGCTCTGTCATGAAGCTCTGGCAGAAACGCATAACTTCCATATCCGACTTACCCTTCGGGTCAAAGTCGCTGCCGCCCTTACCGCCGCCGATCGGAAGAGTTGTGAGTGAATTCTTGAAAATCTGCTCGAAGCCGAGGAACTTTATAACGCCGAGGTTTACTGTCGGATGAAGTCTCAAACCGCCCTTGTAAGGTCCTATTGCGCTGTTGAACTGAACTCTGTAGCCTCTGTTTACCTGTACCTTGCCGTTATCATCTACCCATGGTACTCTGAACATTACAACTCTTTCCGGCTCAACGAGTCTTTCGAGAAGACCTGCTGCCTCGAACTCCGGATGAGCGTCAAGAGCCGGCTGGATAGTTTCCAATACTTCTGTTGCAGCCTGGATAAATTCCGGCTCGCTTGCATGATTTTTCTTTAATTCTTCTAATACTCTTTCTCCGTATTTCATCGGAAAAACCTCCTTAATCAATATAAATAAAATACACGTTATGCACTTTATTACCCAAGGGCGACTTGCGCTCCGGTATGCCGTGTTAATCGCTGTTAACATATAATATATCACTTTTTTATCCATTTTGCAAGACTTTTTTTTGAAAAAAATCAGCAAAAAAATCAGCTTTTATCACATTTGCAGCACTGTACACCGTTAAAGCGCATAGCTATGCCGTTGTTAGCCGGACATAACATTTCATCTTATTTTGTTAATTTTTTGTGACATTATGTCTATTATCCTCCCAGCCGAGGTAAACGGCCTCCAAACGGTAAATTGGCTGTCCCAATTCAATAAATCTGCTTTCGTATTCGGTTATTACATTTCCCTCAAAATTTGAATTATGAAGATCAAGAGTGATATTTTCAAGCTTAAAATTTTCCTGCGCGAACGAGTTCAGGGAAAATTCAAAAAGGTTTTTATTATCGGTCTTGAACCATATATAGTCGCCTTCGTTAAGCACTGCCTTGTAGCGGTCGAGAAAATTTTTATGAGTCAGACGGCGCTTCGCCTGCTTATTCTTTTTCCAAGGGTCGGAGAAGTTAAGGTATATCCGGCAGATCTCTCCTTTTTCAAATATATCAGTAAGCTTTTCAGCGTCCATATCAGTAAAAAGCACATTGGTAAGTCCCTGCGCTTTTACCTTCTCCATAGCCATTACTATGACGTCCTTTACTTTTTCTACAGCTATAAAATTGACGTCCGGATACATCTTTGCCATTCCCGCGATAAAGCTGCCCTTTCCGCAGCCTATTTCTATATGTATCGGATTATTGTTGCCGAATACTTCGTGCCAGCGTCCTTTGTTATCTTCCGGATTTTTTACCCATATATCCGCACAGCTCTCCATTCTCGCATCGCAGTTCTTTTTCTTTCTCATTCTCATGTATATGCTACCTCTTTCTTATTGTTTCACGAATTTGATTATACTATAAATACGGGTGAATTGCAAGATGGAATTATAGATCAAGAGAGAAATGTGCAGATTTGTATGTTTATTCTTGACGCTTTATTCATAAAATGGTATACTATATGTAGTATTTTATTTTACAGGAGGTATGTTATGAAAAAACGATCGATAAGTATATTTACCGTGCTATGTATGATGGCAGTGATGTTTCCGGCGATGGTTTCGGCGGCGGACTATAGCTTTTTGACTTTTGACAAGGAAAATGGGATAATTACTGATTGTGATGAGAGCTTCAGCGGCGAGCTTGTAATACCGGAGGAGATAGACGGAGTTCCGGTCACAGGTATTGGCTTTAGGGCGTTTGAAGGCTGCACAGCCTTAACAGGGATAAATATCCCTGACGCTGTTAGCGTTATTGACTTTGGAGCGTTTGAAGGCTGCACAGCATTAGAAAACATAAATATTCCCAACAGCGTTACCGCCATTGGCAGTAGTGCGTTTTATGGCTGTACAGCCTTAACAGAAATAAATATACCCGATAATGTTACAGGTATTGGATATGGAGCGTTTTTAGACTGCACGGCTTTAGAAAATATAAATATCTCCGACAGCGTGACAAGTATTGACGATAGGGCGTTTTGTAACACTGCATATTATAATGACACAAATAACTGGGATAATGGTATCCTTTATATAAATAACCATCTAATTAAAGCTGATTCGGGACAATTAGAGGGCGAATACCAGATAAAGGACGGCACTCTTACGATTGCAGGAGGCGCGTTTTCAGACTGCACCGCATTGGCGGGAATAAATATACCCGGCAGCATTGTCAGCATAGGCAGTAGTGCGTTTGAAAACTGTACTTCTTTAACAGAAATAAATATCCCGGATGGCGTTGCAGGCATTGGATATAGAACGTTTTCAGGCTGTACAGCTTTAACAGATGTAAATATTCCCGACAGTGTTACCGGTATTGCCGGTTATGCGTTTTCAGGCTGCACAGCTTTAGAAAGCATAAATATCCCCGAAAGTATCGACATTATTGAATATAGAGTGTTTTCAGGCTGCACAGCTTTAACGGATATAAATATACCTGACAGCGTTACTGTTATTGGTGATTCTGCATTCCGCGACTGTACGGCTTTAACAGAGATAAATATTCCGGATGGCGTTGCCGGTATTGGATATTATACATTTTCGGGCTGTACAGCATTAACAGAGATAAACATACCTGACAGCGTGACCAGTATCGGCAATGAAGCGTTTTATGATACTGCATACTATAATGACCAAAATAATTGGGATAATGGCATACTTTATATAAATAATCATCTAATTAAAGCTGATTCAGATAAATTGAATGGCGGATATTTAATAAAAGACGGCACAATTACGATCGCCGCCAGAGCGTTTTATAAATGCACTGCCTTAACAGAGATAACTATCCCTGATAGTGTTATCGGTATAGGAGATCAGGCGTTTTCGGGCTGTGCTGCTTTAACAGGAATAAATATCCCTGACAGCGTTACATATATTGGCGATCAGGTGTTTTCATATTGCACTGCTTTAACAGGAATAGATATGTCTGACAGTATCACAAGCATTGGAAAATTTATGTTTTCAGGCTGCACCGCTTTAACCGGAATAACAATCCCCGGCAGTGTTGAGTATATTGATGATAATGCATTTTATGGCTGTGATAATTTAGCCGATGTATACTACAGAGGAAGCGAAGCGGACTGGCAGGCTATCGACATTGGAAGCGATGGAAACGAACCGCTTTTTAATGCTGTTATCCATTATAATCATACAAATACACCGTCCATTTCTTCCGTGACAGCAGAGCCGGTCGCAGGAGGCTACAGTGTCAAGGTTGAGCTTGAGGACGTTACGTCCGCATGTACAGTAACGGCTGTTTTATATGACGGAGGCGGATTGACCGATGTAAGCGCCGAAGCGGCATATATAAATACGTCCTCCGTTGATACCACAGTGGAAGGTACGGGCGGCAAGCTGAAGGTATTCATATGGGACAGCCTTGAAGGAATGCGTCCTTTAGATGTTCCATATGAAATTACGCTGTAATATTACACACAATTTTAACAAAAAATTTACAGCGTATCCTTCCTAAAAGCAGTATCGGCTATTGAATTTTTTACAAAATTATGCTATAATAGCATCACAAGAAATATTAAGGAGATGCAAATAATGCAGAAAAATGATCTAATACCGGTAACACTTCTTACCGGCTATCTCGGAGCCGGCAAGACCACTTTGATGAATCATATTTTAAGCAATCAGGAAGGTTACAAGGTAGCTGTTATTGTAAATGATATAGGCGAGGTAAATATTGACGCATCGCTTATACAAAAGGGCGGAGTTGTTGCAGAGCAGGACGACAGCCTTGTTCCGCTGTCAAACGGATGTATCTGCTGCACGCTCAAGGTTGATCTTATGAAGCAGCTTGTAGAATTATGCGCAAGCGGCAAATTTGACTATATACTGATAGAGGCGAGCGGCATATGCGAGCCTATGCCAATAGTGCAGACTATAACGATGCTTGACGGTTCGCAGGCGGCGCAGGGGCTTCCGGCTGTGTGCAGACTTGACAGCGTTATAACAGTAGTTGACGCGTGCAGGCTTGTTGACGAATTCGGAAGCGGCGAACAGCTTATGAGAGATAATCTCGATGAGGAGGATATTGAAAATCTTCTCATTCAGCAGATTGAGTTCTGTAATACTATCGTTATAAATAAGGTAAGCGATGTGGCGGATACCGAGCTTAAAAAGGTTAAGCAGGTCGTCAGAGCGCTTCAGCCTAAAGCGAAGATCATAGAAACAGATTATGCGAAGGTTGATTTAAAGGAAATCTTTGATACAGGCGAATTTGATTTTGAAAAGACAATCTCATCTGCCGGCTGGATAGATGAATTTGAGCATGGTGAAGAGGACGAGCATGACCATGGTGACGAGCATGATCACCATCATGACCATGACCATCATCACGAGCATGATCACGCTCATCACCATCACCACCATCATCATGACCATGAACATAACGAGGAAGAGGGCGAGGCTGAGGAATACGGTATCGGTTCATTCGTATACTTTAGAAGAAAGCCTTTCGACATGAAGAAGCTTGAAAAATGGCTCGATGAGTTTCCGGCTGATATTATCCGTACAAAGGGTATAATATGGGCGCAGGACGACAATGATATGTCGTTCGTGCTTGAGCAGGCAGGCAAGCAGGTGCAGATTTATGAGAACGGACGCTGGTATGCTTCCGCGTCAAAGAAGCAGCTTGAGGAATTCCTTAAGCAGGATCCTGATCTTATGAATGACTGGGATGAAAAGGCTGGCGACAGAATGATTAAGCTTGTGTTTATAGGCAGACATTTGGATAAGAAGGAAATATTTAAAGAGCTTGACGCGTGTCTTGGTGAGATGCGGTAAGCTTATGTCAATACAGAACGGACAGCCGATAGACGCCGGCTGTCCGTTCTTGATTTTTATATATTTTTTACACGCTCATAAGTAACAAACGAAAATAAATGAAAATGACTCACGAATTCCCGAGTCTTAGCAACAGCCTCCCAATGCGGATCCTTGTCAAGGTTGGGCATAAACACATCGGCATAGGAATTGTCCTCTACCTTGGTAATATAGGCTCTGTTGCAGTAAGGCAGCAAAGCGGAATATATCTCGCCGCCGCCTATAACGAATATATTATCGCTGTTTTCCTTCTCAAGGCATTTGAGAAGTCCGTCTACAGACGAGAACACCTCTGCACCTTCGGGTTTAAAATCGGTGTTTTTTGAAAGCACTATGCTTTTTCGTCCGGGAAGAAGATGATTTCCGGGCAGGGACTCAAATGTTTTGCGTCCCATAACAATTGTTTTGCCCATAGTTTTCTGCTTAAAAAACGACATATCCTGAGGGATATGATACAGCAGCTTTCCGTCAGCTCCAATGCCCCATTTGCTGTTAACAACGGCTATAATATTCATAAAAGTCCCTTCTTTTTTATCCCGTATATTTAGAGATTCTATGTCAGCGTTAGTTATTGTCCTTATTGTCAAGCTCATCTATAAAAATAAGCTCCTGAGCATACGGGAGTGTCCGCGCCCAATCCATAAATGCGGCAGACCATTCTGTCAGCTTATGAAAACGCCGCTGTCCCTTTGAGCACATCGCAAAAAGGTTTTCATAGCTCATAGTTACAGTTCTTGTCTGCAGCCATGCGGACGGCAGCCAGCGTATAAGCTCTTTCCAGCAGCGCTTATCCTTTGTCTCAAGATATTTAAGGCGCATTTTCTCAAGAAATTCAATATGCTCTCCGATTATATCGCCGAGAATTTCTCCGTCATAGTCAAGTCCGTCCTCATAATCGTCAGTTTCAAAGCAGTCGATAGTTATCGGAGTTGACGCAAGCTTGTGCATGGTCGAGGTGCTGTTAGCGACTGTACCGACCTTGTAGGTATCGAACTCCTTCCACCAGTAAATCGGTGCGGTTATATCTACGCTCACTATGATCTGGCGCATAAATTTGCGGTGCTCAGAGCCTGAGCGTATAAGCCTTTGGCAAAGAGAAAGGTCGTTTTCGCCTATGACCGTTCCTCCGGGAGTATCCACGGTATCATTGCGCGCCCATGATTCAAGAGGATTTCTCATTCCGTGCAGCGCGCGGCGTATACCGTAAACCTCGGTATTTTCAAATTTCATTATACTTTTCCTTCCTTTTTCATCTCAATATATTCATCATATGTGCACATTCTGTCAACTATCGATCCGTCAGCCTTTATCTCAATAATTCTGTTGGCAACGGTATTCACAAACTCATGGTCGTGGCAGGCAAAGATTACATTGCCCTTAAACGCCGTAAGCCCGTTATTTACGGCAGTTATGGATTCAAGGTCAAGATGGTTTGTCGGCTGATCCAAAATAAGAACATTAGAGCCGAAAAGCATCATTCTTGAAAGCATACATCTTACCTTTTCTCCTCCGGAAAGCACCTGTACCTCCTTGTACACATCATCTCCGGAAAAGAGCATGCGTCCGAGAAAGCCTCTTATATAGGTCTCGTTTTGAGTTTCATAGCCCTCCGGCGAGAACTGACGCAGCCAGTCCATAAGATTTAATGAGCAGCCGTCAAAATATTCTGAATTATCCTTCGGGAAGTAGCTTCTTGAAGTGCTTACGCCCCATTTGATGCTTCCCTCGTCCGGCTCGTCCTCTTCGGCAAGAATCTTTATAAGTTCTGTGACCGCAATTTCATTTTCACCTATCACAGCTATCTTATCGCCGTGGTTGAGCGTAAATGAAACTTTGTTTAGCAGCTTTTCTCCGTTTACGGTCTTTGAAATTTGATCGACGGTAAGCAGATCCTTTCCCGCCTCTCTGTCCATGTCAAAGCCGACAAACGGATAACGTCTTGAGGATGCAGGCATTTCCTCAACTGTAAGCTTGTCAAGCATTTTCTTGCGGCTTGTGGCCTGTTTTGATTTAGACTTGTTTGCGGAGAATCGCTGTATAAAGGTCTGCAGCTCCTTGATTTTTTCCTCTGCCTTTTTATTCTGCTGCTTTATCATGCGCTGTATAAGCTGGCTGGATTCATACCAGAACTCATAGTTTCCGACATAAAGCTTGACTTTTGTATAGTCTATATCAACGATATGGGTGCAGACAACATTCAGGAAATATCTGTCATGCGATACTACAATCACAGTACCCTCGTAATCAAGAAGAAAATCCTCAAGCCATTCTATAGCCTGCAGATCAAGGTGGTTTGTAGGCTCGTCAAGAAGAATTATATCAGGATTGCCGAAAAGTGCCTGAGCAAGAAGCACCTTGACCTTCTCATTTCCGCCTAAATCGCCCATATTCTGATAAAGAATACTCTCGTCAAGCCCGAGTCCCTGTATAAGCTTTGAGGCGTCGCTTTCAGCTTCCCAGCCGTCCATTTCGGCAAATTCAGTTTCAAGCTCTGCCGCCTTGATTCCGTCTTCATCGGAAAAATCCGGCTTTTCATAAAGCGCGTCCTTTTCTTTCATAATGTCATAAAGCTTTTTATTGCCCATGATCACCGTGTCAAGCACGCTGTATTCATCAAATTCAAAATGATCCTGCTTCAATACCGACATACGGCAGTTTTTATCAACCGAAACCTCGCCCGTCGTAGGCTCGAGAGCGCCTGAAAGAATTTTTAAAAAGGTGGATTTGCCCGCTCCGTTCGCGCCGATTATTCCGTAGCAGTTGCCCGGAGTAAATTTCAGATTTACATCGGAAAAAAGATTCTGACCGCTGAAGTTAAGGCTTACGTTTGTTACTGTTATCATATTAAGCTCCATTCTATTCATATTACTTGGCAAGTATTCAATATATTTACCATTGATTATTATTAGTTATCATTAGTTATCATTGTTCTTATATATCCATGATTATACTATATAAAACTAAAAATTTCAATTGTCTAACTGTAAATTTTTTTGGGATAAGTGCGTACAGATTATATACAAATCGGCAATATAAATGAATTAATTTTAAAATTATCCCTACACAATTTATCCATATCTATTTACATTTAAAAAATGATATGATATAATAAGCATACATTATACAATAAAGGAGAGAAATGCTTATGAGTAAAACAAAAGGAGGCTTTACGCTTCCGGGCGAGAGCGGATACGAGGAGCTTACATTACAGATGGCGGAAAAATGGGGCGCTGATGTAATACGTGACAGTGACGGTACAGAGCTTTCGCCTGAGATAATCAATGCAGGCTACGGAATTTATTCCACAATCTGTATTATAAGAGACCATAATGAATGGGCAAGAGAGAATATGGATAAGCTTCAGCAGACATTTCTTATGACTCCGCCGGCAGTGGCAGAGGAAGAGGGTCTTGTTATAGAGCTTATGAAGGACTTTTTCTCGGAGCAGTTTGTTATAAATGATACCCCCGAATCAATTGAGTATTGGCAGGTATTCGACCGCACTTCAAACGAGGAAGTGCCAAGAGACCAGTGGTCATATGCTGACGGGAAGGTTACGCTGAAAAAAATCATTCCATGGCATAAGTATACAGTAAACTTTATGGCGTACAGAATATGGGAAGAGATCTCAATGTATAACCATGTTACGAATAACTGGGATAAAGAGCATCTTATGCCGATCGACCCGATGCACCCGGAAACACAGAAGTATATGCTTGACTGGATGAAAAACTGGTGTGAAACACATCCGGCTACAACAGTTGTTCGCTTTACTTCAATGTTTTATAATTTCGTATGGATATGGGGTTCGGACAGCCGCAGAAGGGAAAAATTCTCGGACTGGGCTTCCTATGACTTTACTGTTTCACCGCTGGCACTAAAGAAGTTTGAAGAAAAATTCGGCTATAGAATGAGCTCGGAAGATTTTATAAACAAGGGTAAGCTTCATGCTACTCATATGACTGCACCGGCACACAAGCTTGACTGGATGAAATTTATAAATGATTTCGTTGTTGACTATGGAAAAGAGCTTGTAGATATGGTTCACAGCTACGGCAAAAAGGCTTATGTGTTCTACGATGATTCGTGGGTAGGAGTTGAGCCATGGGGAGAAAGATTCAAGGACTTCGGCTTTGACGGACTTATCAAGTGTGTATTTAACGGATTTGAGGCAAGACTCTGCGCCGGAGTGAATGCGGTTGAAACACATGAAATAAGACTCCATCCGTATTTGTTCCCTGTCGGACTCGGCGGCGCTCCTACATTTATGGAGGGCGGAAACCCGACAAGAGAGGCTCAGGGATATTGGAAGAATGTAAGACGTGCTTTGCTGCGCGATAAAATAGACAGGATAGGCTTGGGCGGATATTTGTCGCTTACACTGCCGTTCCCGGATTTTAATGATTATATAGAAAAAATTTCGGATGAGTTCAGACTTATAAGAGATTTCCATGACGCCGGAAAGCCTTATGTTATAAAGCCGAAGGTTGCAGTTTTGACCTTCTGGGGCAAGCTGCGTTCATGGACATGCTCAGGCCATTATCATGAGCATCCGGAGGTTGACCTTATAAACGTTATAGAGGCGCTTTCAGGCTTGCCGGTAGACGTTGAGTTCATATGCTTTGATGAGCTTAAGGGTGGAATTTTAGATAAATTTGATGTTGTTATAAATGCGGGCTTTGCCGGAAGCGCATGGTCCGGCGGCGAGCAGTGGAAGGATGACAGCGTTGTATCTATGCTCACAGAATGGACCGCAAAGGGCGGAGTATTCATCGGCGTTAATGAGCCGTCTGCTGTATGCGGTTATGATACATATTTCAGAATGGCGCATGTTCTCGGTATAGACGAGGATACCGGAGCGAGAATATGCCACGGACGCTACAGCTTTGACGTTGAAGGCTCGGATGCTTTATGCGAGGGCGCTTCATTTGTATCGGATAAGAATCTTTATATCACAGACGGCGATACGAAGGTTCTTGCGGCTGACGGAAATATGCCTGCGGTTACAGTACATAATTTTGGAAAGGGCTGCGGAGTTTATATCTCCAGCTTCCGTCATAACGAGGCTAATAACCGTACTCTCCTCAACCTCATTATACAGGCAACAGGCGGAGACCTCGGACAGGATTACCTTACAGATAATATCATGACAGAGTGCTGCTATTATCCTGACGGCAAGAAGCTGGTAATTATAAACAACAGCGATACAGAACAAACTACAACAGTAAAAACACCGCAGGGCGCAAAAACTGTTACGCTTGCTCCGTTTGATACCCAGTTTATTGATCTTTAATATAAAAATTCATAAAAAACCGAACTGCCAAACTGCAATTCGGTTTTTTTTATTATTCAAGAATATATACATTGCATGAGCGTCTGCCAAAGGTGTTTACAGAAGCGACCGAACCTTCATAGCAAAGGTCAATCCTGTTGCCCTTAATAGCTCCGCCTGTATCCTCGGCGCTTGCAACGCCGTAAGTCCATGTACCGTCTGTGCTTTCAACATATACCTTTGAACCCAGCGGTACCACGCTTGGGTCTACCGCAACGATTCCGTAGCCGAGAGAATTTCCCATTGCGGAAACCGTATATCCGCCGTTCTCAGACGGTGAGGTAGAGTAAGCGGTTGCCGTCATGGTTATTTTCTTTGTATATTTCATTCCGTTTATAGTATTTCCGGAATCTACCGATGACGTAGGCGTCGAAGAAGGCGCTGTAACTGTTTTTACAGGCTCCTTTGTGCCGTTGGCAATAACCTTGTTCACCGGTTCCTTTGTGACTGATTCACTTACAATATTTCTTGAAACTTCAATATTATTTCTGTATTCTACATTGTAAACCGTTGTTTTTTCTCCGGCAGAGCCTTCTGTAACGACTCTTGTTTCTCCCTTTGGTATTGAAGGGTCATCGATGTATTCGACCGAAAATTCAATAGGCGTTACCTGCTTTTCTTCTTCATATGACACGCTTACTATTTCTATTGTATCGCTGTCCGCAAGACTCTGTCCGTTTGAAGAAATCTCGTCATACTCGCCGGGGATATATCCCGCTTCTACAAGAGCGTCCGTTGTGTCTGCTTTTGTGACCGTAACGACCTCCTCGGCGTCGCCGTTTTTGATCGTCACCTGTTTGCCTCTTGTAATTACTATATTATTTGTTTTATCAAGCTCGCTGTCTACAGGAACGTTGATTTTGTCTGATTCAGAAACATCAACGCCGTGCTCTTCCAACGCCTGCTCAACATTATCAACGCGCGTTTTAAGCGTAACCGTCTGATTGGTGCCGTTAAATTCATTGATCTCTGTAATAGTCACTTCCTTGGCGCTTGCGGAATAAACCGCTCCAACCGAAACTGTGCATATTGCAGCCACAGTAAATATTGAAAGCATTTTTCTTCTGAATCTGGCTTTACGCTTCTCTGCGCGGCGTTTAGCAATTTTCTGAAGCTGTAATTGTTTTCGTCTTTCCTGTGTATCCATTCACCATACTCCTTCCTTGATTACTTGGATATTATACTACATTATTGTTACAATGTCAAGAGTTTTGTTACAATAATATTACATAAAAATTTCGATTGTTACAACCTGTCCATTATCTTTGATAAAATAATTGTTATTTTGTGAGAATTGCAGAACAAAAAGATCTCATATTATATAATATATGAAAGAAAAGTCAAAAATATACCAATAAAATAAATTTTATATTACAAGTATAAATAAAAGCGGCTATGTCAATAATTACAATATCATAAAAATAAATCCAATGGAGGGAATAATATGCGTGATACCACAAAAAAAGCAGTAATATTGAATAATTTCACATCACCTTATATAAGTGAGGCAATAATTATATTGAAGGATTATGATGCAAGAATGGAAAGCTATATAATACAGGAAGCTGAAAAAATTGTTTCTGATTATATAGACAGACAAAAAAAGAGCGGACAGCTTCAGGTGAAAGCCGTCCGTCAAAAAAGATTCAGTCCGATATTTGTTCTTACAGCCATAGGTCTTATAGCTGTTTCTTTAGCGGCATACTATTTTCTTGGCTCTTAAGCTGAGAAATTATCATCTATATAATCTATATATTTCTCATAATCGGCAGCCGAGGAAGAGTTTTCGTCATACTCAAAATCATAATAAGCAACGGAATCCGATTCCTCATGTATAACGTATTTGCGGTGACGGATTATCCCGTCTTCCTTTATAGTTATGGCATACCATGTGCTTCCGGCAAGGGAATAATCTACGGTGCCGCCCGCCTTCCGTGCGTATTCCTTCATAAGTGATGATGGTGTTCCGCCGGGGTACTCCTGCGTATAAATTTTCATGGTAGCTCCGCCGGAGGAGTCGACAATATTAAGCTCTTGTCCTTCTTCGGTATCGTTTTTAGCAAAGCCGGGAGGATAAGGGCAATCAATCCCTATTGAAAGCGAGCAGACTCTGTATCCGTCTCCGTCCGTATTATCGTTGTTCTCTTTGGCTACCGATATAGAAGGAGCGGGAGTTGCCGGGACAGCGGTATTATCAGGCTGCATGGTGGGTATTGCGGTAGCATTTAAATTTACAGAACCATCCTGAGTTTTCCATGGCGCATCATCGCTGCTCATGGTAGTTACCGTAAAAGAAATAGCGGCTATAATAGCAGTAAAAAGTAAAATAGCAACAACTGTTATCAGAACCAGACGGTTTTTGCGTCTGCGCTGGCGCTGTTCCTGCTTTTTCTTTTTCTTAAGGCTTTCTATACGCTCTTCCTTGCGCTCCTGAGCTTGCTTCATTCTCTGACGCCTCATGCGCTCTCTTTGAAGCTCTTCAAGCTGTCTCGCTTTTGCAGAGCTTTCACTATGCTGACTGCGTCGCACAGACTGACCGCATCGGTCACAGAAGCGCGTGCCGTCCTTGAGCGCTTTTCCGCAGTTTTTGCAGTATATCATATATATAGCTCCTTATATGCTTAGAATAAAGACTGCCTTAAATATGCGCAGTCTAATATAATATCCATGATATTATACTATATTTATTCTCGGATTGCAAGAACTATTTTCAAAAATTTACAGGATTGTTACATATGAATAAATAAAATGGTGCAAATATTTATTTACGTATTTTCACAGCAGACTGAGTCTTGAATACGGCGCGGAAGGAAATTGTATGGTCATTGATTTTTGAAGCCGAGATTTTACCCTTATGTGATTCAACTATGCGCCTTGCCATTGAAAGACCTATACCATATCCGCCGGTATCTCTTGAGCGGGATGAATCGGGGCGGTAGAAACGGTCGAACAGACGGCCAAGGCTTGTCTCGTCTATGCTGTCCGCGCTGTTGCGCACTTCTATAGTTATATTTTTTCCTTCGCGCTTTAAGGATGCTTTTATTGTGCCTCCTTCGTTTGAATATTTTATAGCGTTGTCTATAAATATTGATATAAGATTTTTTATAGCGTTTTCATCTCCGTGAAAGCTTACATTTTGTGCGGAATTTACCTTAAGAGTTTTGCCGTTCTGCTTTGCCATCGTAATAAAGGGCTGAGCTGTTTCAAAAAATGTTTTGCTCAGATCAAATGTACCGTATATGGGCGTGAACGAAGTTTCCTCCATTTTTGCAAGCTGCAGCATGCTTTTTACAAGCTTGTCCAAACGTGACACCTGATTTTTTATACTGCCGAGCCACTCGTTAGAGCCGTTCATAAGCTCCAGTACCTCTACATTGGCGTTTATTATTGCAAGCGGCGTTTTTAGCTCATGCCCGGCGTCGGTCACAAAACGTTTTTGCTTCTCTATATTGTCTATCATGGGCTTTATGACACGCTTGGAAAACATGAAAATAACTATAAATATAGCCATCATGCAGAAAAGCGCTATAAAGCATGAGGTAAGGATCATTGCAAACGTTGATTGCAGCTGAAGCGAACAATCGAGAAAGATCACAATTTTTCCAAAGTCGGTGTCCTGAACAAGGTAGCGGTACATATTTGAATATCCGGAGGAAAAACCGGAATTGAGCGCCTTTGCGGCATGACGGATAGCGGCGCTTTCTGTAACCGCGGCAACATGAGATGTGTTTATATCGATAATGTTTCTAAGCTTATCATACTGAACTATAAAATATCTCGTTTGATAAGGACTTTCTTCATTAAATTGTGAAGGCAGATCTCTTCTGTTGTTCCATTCTCTTTCTTCGGGCAGTATTTCCGGAAGGATTCCGTTGTTTTCAGCTATAAACGCAAGCATATCATCAGCATTTTGTGTTGTATGGTAGAAATTCATTATATTCATAAGAGCGAATATAATTATAAGCATTATTGCCACAGCTATCATTGTGACAGTTATTAGCTTGGCTCTGAGCTGATTAATCATTATACATCAATCCTTTTCAAGGTATAGCCGTTTGGCGAGGTTTTTTCTATTTTTATATTTGCGTTAAGCGCATCGAGTTTTTTTCTGAGGTATGATATATACAATATTACTTCATCCGCTTTTGCCTCACAGTCCCATGCTCTTTCGGCAATTTTTTCAATAGAATTTTCCTTGCCTTCTGCTTTTATGAGAAACCGCAGCATTTCATATTCCAAATTTCCCAGTCGGAATGAGGATTTGTCATTGCTCATTTCGAGAGTTTCTTTGTTTAGAGAAATGTTTCCCGCGCGCAAAACAGTCGGCTCGCATATTTCACGTGTTGCGGCTCTTATTCTTGCCAAAAGCTCTCCCATTGCGAAAGGCTTTACTATGTAATCGTTTGCTCCGGAGTCAAGTCCGGCTATTCGGTCGCTTATATCAGCCTTTGCGGTAAGCATTATGACCGGAGCGTCTATAGCGTTATCGCGAAGATATTTCAAAACCTCAAGACCGCTCTTTCCCGGCATCATTATATCTAAAATGTACGCGTCAAAATCACCGTTATGCGCCATTTCTATTGCCTGTTCGCCGTCGTATGCACATTCAACATCATATCCGTTGTGACGCAGTATCACTTCTATCGCGCGGGAAAGCTCCCGCTCGTCATCTGCAAGTAAAAGTTTCAATTAAATCATCTCCTGTTTTATGTATAACGCTTTAAAAGCATTTGAATCATTCCATGTTTCCGTCGATCATATCGCGTATAGCCTGAAAGTTCATTTCCGTAGACGCTATCTCATCGGCGCAGCGCCTAAGCTCTCTTCCTATAATATCGGCATTGGGGATATCGTGCTTATATTTGAGCTTATGATCAAGACTTGCCCAAAAATCCATTGCCATAGTCCGCAGCTGTATTTCCGCGAAAACATCGACCGTGTCCCCTCCGACATGAAGCGGCAGCCTGACGATTATATGATAGCTCCTATAGCCGCTTTCCTTTGGATTTTTTATATAATCCTTTGTCTGTATGACCTCAATATCGGACTGGCTCTCAAGCATATCCGCAACCATATATACATCGTCTATATATGTGCATATGACGCGTATTCCGGCGGCGTCATAGATATTTCCCAAGACTGCCTCGGCATTTTCCGGCAGACCATGCTTCCTTAGCTTGGTTTTCATGCTTTCGACTGATTTTATTCTTGCGGTATAATGCTCTATAGGGTCTCTGAAATTATGTATAAGCCTGTATTTGCGTATAATATCAAGTCTTGAGGTGATTTCTATAATAGCTCCTTCAAGATATACAAGCCTCTCGCCGTAAAATTCTTCCTTAGTAATTTCCATCACATTACCTCCGTTACCTTAATAGCATCAAACGCGCTTTCAACGCAGGCATAAGCCTTGGATAAAACCTCCTCCGGCGGACGTTTCATATCCGGGATACATATGACCGGGATCCCCGCGCTTATGCCGGCGCGCACGCCGTTTTCACTGTCCTCAAACACAACCGCGTCATTCGGGTCGGTATTTCCGAGTGCTTTTAGGAAAATATCCGGAGCAGGCTTTGAGCGGCTGACCATATCTCCTCCTATGATTTCACCGAAATATTTCCCAAGTCCGGCGGCGTCTATATATTTTTTTACAAATTCAGCCTCGGTGGATGACGCCACGCAGCACTCTGTCCCTTTGCCGCAAAGACTTTCCAAAAGCTCCGGAATCCCGGGCTTGACCGGAAGACCGGTTTGAGCGTTTTTTTCCATGCTAAGCCTTGCTTTGGCGCTCAGTTTTTCAAACGGATACTCATTTCCGTAAATTCTGCACATTTTTTCCTTTACCGCTCCTGAAGCGAGTCCGATAGTTTGAGTATATATCTCCTCGGTAAGCGTATAGCCTTCCTCAGCCATAACCTTACTTAGCTCTTTCATAAAAAGTCTTTCGGTGTCAAAGATAAGACCATCCATATCAAATATTGCTTTTTTTAACATTTTATCCTCCATTTTGCATTTTCAGCGGTGAAAATATATATAATAATATACCTTTTATTCTACTTTATGACTGCTCTAATTATATCAAATCCAACATAATAAGTCAATAATTCTGACCGCTGTGATATCAGGATTTACATTTTATTTTCCGATTATTAACAGTAAAGATAAAAAAACTTTTATCTTTAGTCAAATTTGTCATATTTTTTTCAAATAGGACAAAAAATATATTTAGAATTAATCTTGAAAAAATAATTAATAGTGGTAAAATATTAATGCTGACATTTTTAACGGTTCTGGAGGAATATATATGGATATACAAGTAATAATAAATCAACTGATGATATTGTTTTTGGTAATACTGGTTGGATTTATCCTGTTCAAGGTTAAAATAATGACAGTTGAATTTAATAAGCTATTGACAAGGCTTCTTCTTGATATAACTCTTCCGGCGATGATACTGGCTTCTGTAATGGAGCAGACACAGCGGCCGGAGATGAAAACGGTGCTTACTGTATTAGCTATAGCGTTTGCGCTTTATTTTGTGGTTCTGCCGCTTATAAGCGTAGTGCTTGTAAAGGTTTTGAGGATTCCAAAGGTCGAACAGGGATTATATATTTTTATGAATATATTTTCTAATATAGGCTTTATGGGTTTTCCGATGATCAATGCGATATATGGCTCTGACGCCGTATTCTATGCGGCAATATTCAACCTTATATTTAATTTGTGTATTTATACGTTAGGCGTTCCGATAATGCGTTACGGCACGGGTCAGAGGACTGAATTCAATGCGAAATCACTTCTTACGCCCGGAATAATTCTGAGCTTGGCTGCTATTGTGATTTATTTCTTTAATATTCCATGCCATAAGGTTTTGGCGGATGCAGTTGATATGATAGGCTCGATAACCTCGCCTGTAGCGATGCTGCTCATAGGAGCAACGCTGGCGCGTATGGATATAAAGGCGGTATTTACGGAATGGAGAATTTACCCCTTCTCCTTGATAAAGCAGATACTTATACCGCTTCTTTTATGGTTCCCTTTAAAATGGCTTGTACATGACGAGCTTATTTTGGGAATATCTCTTATAATGATTTCTATGCCGATTGCCAATACGGCGGTTCTGTTTGCAACGGAGTATGACGGAAATGAGATGCTCGCAGCAAAGACAGTATTTATAACTACGGTCATGTCTATAGGAACTATACCGCTTGTTATTGGCTTGTGTATGTAATCGTATTGCGGACAGGGGCTGTCGCTTTTAGCGCAGAGCGTTAAAGGCGACAGTCCTATGAGTTTCTTAATGCAACAATCTACTTTTCACGTCTGATTTTTAAAATCCGTTTTCATGCAGGACTTCCTTTAGGGTATCCGCGGATTTTTTCAAATTTAAAAGCTCGTTATCGCTCAGGTCTATGGGGACTTTTGTTTCAACGCCGTCCTTGCCCAAAATTGCCGGCATACTCAATACTACGTCTTCAATATCGTATTCGCCGTACATCATAGAGGATATGGGCAAAATAGATTTTTCGTCTCTCACTATCGCTTCGCATATTCGTCTTACAGCCATTGCTATGCCGTAATAGGTGGCTTTTTTTCTTTCTATTATTTCATATGCGCTGTTTTTGACCTCTTCGGCAATCTGTTCCATTTCGGCATGATGGTCTTTGTAGCATCGCATTGTGCAGAAATCGTCAATTTCTATCCCGGAGATATTTGCGCTTTTCCATGCGGCTATTTCGCTGTCACCATGTTCTCCTATGATGAACGCATGAACGCTCCTGCTGTCTACCCCCAAAAGCTCGCCCAAGGAATATTTAAGCCTTGCGGTATCAAGTACCGTTCCGGAACCTATTACGCGCTCCTCCTGAAAATTTCCTAATTTTATAGCGGCGTAGGTCATAACGTCGACCGGATTTGTCACTATAAGCAAAATCCCGCCAAAATTCCTTGAGGAAATCTGCGGTATAATATTTTTAAATATAGATATGTTTTTGCTGACAAGCTCAAGCCTTGTTTCGCCGGGCTTTTGATTTGCTCCGGCAGTTATTATTATAACTGAAGCATCACCTATATCGTCGTAATTTCCGGCATATATTTTCATTGGACGCGCAAACGGAACGCCGTGGCTTATGTCGAGAGCTTCGCCCTCTGCACGCCTTTCGTCAGCGTCGATCAATACTATTTCAGAAAACAGACCGCTTTGCATCAAGCTGAATACACAGGCGGAGCCGACAAAGCCGCAGCCTATCATTGCAGCCTTGCGGGGATTTATTTTTTGATTGGTTGTCATTATATTCACTCCTTGAAATATTATATTTTAGGCAATTACGCAATTTGTTTTGGGAACGCCATAGACTGTCTCTTCTATTGGAAAACGTCGTTTTGGGAAGCATGTGCGCTGCCTTTTTTAAATATAGTCAGGTCATCATCGCACATTGCGAGAAATATCTCATCGGGACGGATGTTTCTTTTTTTAAGGCGTTTATCCAGCCATTCGCGGTTATATCCGCACATCTTTAAATTTTTGTCCATAATTTCTCCGTCTATTATGACCGCCATAGGAAGCTTTTCTTC
This sequence comes from uncultured bacterium, assembly GCA_905215805.1. GTDB lineage: Bacteria > Bacillota > Clostridia > UBA1381 > UBA1381 > UMGS1958. The sequence continues at coordinate 102,792 of CAJMRL010000005.1, forward strand.
CGGTACCTGTACTGCAAGATCGGCGGGAGTTGCGGGACGTTTGTTCGGCTTTGGATGAAAGGATATCCTTCCGTTTTGCTCAAGTACCGCAGTATCTATCTCGCCTACGTCAAAAAAGCCCGATATACGGCATTGAGTAAGGAATTCGTTTAGATCTATTTTCCCCATTCTGAAATTTTGCTCAAGCATTTTCCCGTTTTTCATAAGAAGTATTGATTTTCCTGTAAGAAACCGTCTCGCGGCGATGTTTTTTTCGCTTATTTTGGAGATAAGATATAAAACCAATGTATAAATACCTATAGCGATAAGTGCTTGTACATCATGATCTCTGTCGACCGCCATTTCGGCGGCTATAGAACCTATCGTTATGCCGTTTATATAATCAAACATATTCATTTGCGACATTTGTTTGTTGCCTATTATTTTGGTGGAAACAAACAGCGCTGCGATGGAAAGAAACGCGGCAAGTATGGTATATAAAAATTGAGAAATCATATTTATCTTCCTTTAATTTCATTTGTTTTTATTAGTATAAGCTCTCTTAAAATTTATATTCCGTCAAATTTTTTCATGAAGTGTGAATTTAAGGTATCAAATATAATTTTAACAAAAAAGCGGTTGACATTTTGGGGATAATTGTATATAATTGTAGATAAAGACGGGCAGTGATCATAAGCGGCAGACAAGGAGGAAACCATGGCGAGAATGACTGGACAGAAGATGAAGCTTCTGTATTTGAAGGACATTTTTGAGAAAAAGACAGACGAGCATCATTCGATGACCCTTGAGGAGATAATTGAGGAGCTTGATAAATTGGGCATACATGCCGAACGCAAAAGCCTTTACGGAGATATAGAGCTTCTGCGCGGCTACGGCATGGATATTATAGGGCGGCGTTCCAAGCAGTATGAGTATTATTTGGGAAGGCGCTTATTTGAGCTGCCGGAGCTTAAGTTGCTTACGGATGCGGTTGCGGCTTCAAAATTTATCACGAAGGCAAAAAGCCGCAGGCTTATCCGCAAAATAGAGAGTCTTGCCGGAGAGCATGACGCGTCTCTTCTGCAGCGGCAGGTATATGCGGAGCATAGGACAAAGGCGGAAAATGAAACAATATATTATAATATAGATTCCGTATATAAGGCAATAGACATGCAGGTTAAAATCAGTTTTAAGTATTTTGACTGGAACAGAAATAAGCGGCGTCAATACCGTCATGGCGGAAAGTTATATGTAATAAGCCCATGGGCGATGGCTTGGGACAGCGAGAATTATTATATGGTCGGCTATGATTCGGAGGAGGATATCATAAAGCATTTTAGAGTCGATAAGATGGATAAAATTACGGTTACGGATGAGGAGCGCGAGGGGAAAGAAGCTTTTGACGGCTTTGATATGGGACAGTATTCAAAAAAGCTGTTCGGAATGTTCGGAGGAAAAGAGGAATCCGTAACTCTTCGGTGTGAAAATTCGATGGCTAATATAATAATCGACCGCTTCGGCAGAGATATACCGTTTTTTGACTATGACGACGAGCATTTCTGCGTATGTGTCAATATCGTTGTAAGTCCGGTGTTTTTATCGTGGGTCATAGGCTTCGGTCAGAGGATACATATTGTTTCGCCAAAAAGAGCCGTACATATGTGCAGGCAGATGGCGCAGGAGGTTTTAGACAGCTATGAATAAAATTATTCTTGAGGGCTTTGCGCCCGACAGAGAAAATGTATTAAGAAGCCTTAAATGTCCGCCGGAGGGAGAGCTGCGTGAGAGGCTTTTATCGGAGATCGGACGTCTTGAGAGTGAAGTGAAGGCAAGACCCGAGATTTTTTATGAGTTTGCAGATGATTTTGATAAAGAGGGCAGCGGCGCTGTTTATGTGCTTATCACATTGGGAGGGCGCATAAGCGATTATTCGAGGGAAATGTTTGATAAGGGGGAGTGTCTTTCGGGGCTTGTCGCCGATACATGGGCGGACGAGGCCCTTTTTGGTGCGGATAAAAAAGCGGCGGAGATACTCAGAGAAGAGTGTGCGGTAAGGAATAAGGGAATACTGAAAAGAATTGAGCCGCCCGCAGGAGCGCCGATCGAATATAATAAGAAAATCCTTGATGCGATCGGGGAATGTCCGGTCAGAATAACAGAGGCGTATATGTATGATCCTCCAAAAACCATGTCTTATATTTTGACGCTTACCGATGATGTTAATATATTTAAGGCGCAGCACGACTGCTCGAAATGCCCGAATCTGAATTGTCCGAGAAGGAGCGTAAATGCGGAGAAGATGGAGTCCGTTTCTGCTCATGAGAAGGTGTACGGAACGGAAAAGATCGATGCTTTATGTATAGATATAGGTACGACGACTATCGCGTTTGAAAAAATAGGCGGCAGCAAACAAAGCCTTACGATGGTTAACAGGCAGCGCCGGTTCGGGGCGGATGTAATATCAAGAATAGAGGCGGCAAACCGTGGGCATGGCAAGGAGCTGCAAAGTATTATACAATTTCAGATTGCTGAGGGGATGAACGCTCTGTATAAAAATTCAGAGCTGCCAAAGCAAATAATAGTGTCGGCAAATACTACTATGATACAGCTTCTTATGGGTTTTTCATGCGAAAAAATGGGTTCTTATCCGTTTGAGCCGGAGAACAAGGGATATATAGAAACTGTTTTTAAATACCGCGGCTCACAGATACCGATGAAAATTATTCCGGCAGTGAGCGCGTTTGTCGGCGGTGATATCGTAAGCGGAATGTATATGTGCGATTTTGATTTGTCGGATAAGGTAAATCTCTTTATAGATCTCGGCACAAACGGAGAGATGGCAATAGGCAGCACAGAGCGCATAATTACCGCGTCAACAGCCGCCGGACCGGCATTCGAGGGCGGAAGGATATCATGCGGAACAGGCTCGGTTGACGGAGCGGTGTGCTCAATTGACCTAAACAGCCAAGAAATAAAGACGATAAATAACATGCCTCCCTCCGGGATATGCGGAACGGGTATTGTGGAGCTTATTTCGGAAATGCTAAGGGAAGGTATAATCGATAAGAGCGGGCTGCTTGAGGATAAATATTTTTCCTCGGGATACCCTTTTGCCGGAGGCTTGACCTTTACTCAGAGGGATATAAGAGAAATTCAGACAGCAAAGGCGGCGGTGTGCGCCGGGATTGAAATGCTTATAAAAAATTACGGCTGCAAATATGAGGATATAAATAAGGTATATATAGCCGGAGGGTTCGGATATAGGCTCAATGTTAAAAGCGCATGCAGTATAGGGCTTATACCTATGGAGCTGCAGAATAAATGCAGCGCAGTCGGCAACAGCTCATTGGGCGGTGCGGTAAAATTCGCGGCCCATCCGGAGGACCGGGACAGGCTTGAAAATATATGCGCCGTCTGTGAGGAGCTGCCTCTTGCGCTTGATGATGAGTTTAATAAGACTTATATAGAATGTATGAATTTTTAAATTTCGGGGGGGGGGCTGTCGATTTTAGCGATCTGCGCTAAAAGCGACAGCCCTATGCAATTCTTAATGCGACAGACCATCCATTCGTTTATTATTGCTATGTTACTGGCCTATAGTATAGTACAGCCGGCCGACGATTACTTCCATTTGTGCGGAATATTGAGATATATCCGTTACTGACATATCTTCATTTTTGACATATATTCCGTAGCGGGCATTGCAGTCCTTTACAAGGTCATAGTAATTGCCGTCCTCATCTATTTTTACAAGCGAGCGGTTTGCCGAGAAGAACTGTATCGGTTTTCCGTATTTTTTAAAACCTTTATTTGGATAGACCTCTTTTATGGTACCGTCCTTGATATCAAGATAATTGATATTGGAGTTTCTGTCGGCAAAGCCGTACAGACCCTTTGAGTCGACTAATGTATTATTTGTATTATAATTTGAACGCATTATTTTATCCTGAACTACCGACTTGTTTCCGGTATCGAGATCAAACGCCGTCAGCGTCTGCCAGTCATCGTCTATAATGTAGACAATATTTCTGCCTCTTGCGGCAATGATGCAGTGTTCGTTTAAAATAGTGCGCTTATTTCCCTGAGCGTCGGCGGCGTAAAGCTCATAATAGTAGGTATCGGTGCTCTCTTCATATCCGGAGCGCTCGTATATGGAATATTCATCATCGCTTAAGTAGTTTAATCTTACGGTATTCTCATCTACGTCTGTATATTTTGATTCATCTGTGCCGGTGATAAGGCTGTATGCTTCATAGTTGAATTCCTCTATGTAATTAAGCTCCAGATCGGCAAGATAATCTGTTTGGTATTCTCCGTGGTTTTCATCTATTTCACTGTAATCTCCGAATATCTCAAAGGCATACCCTCCTCCGAACAGCGGCACTAAAGAGAAGTTTTCGATATATTCGTTTTCGTTTACGCATTCCACAATATCTCCGTCTGTACGGTACAGGCGCGATTTTCCGTCGTTAGCCGCACATTCATCCGTTTTTGTGAAATAGATCCAGCTTTTTTCGCCCTTATTTCCCCGCAGCATATCGATGTCTCTTATATAATCGTCAAATACCTTTTCACAGCGTATGGTATCTCCCTCAAACCATATCTTATAAAGCTCGGCTTGATAGTAATATCTTCCTGTTTCTGTTTTATATGAATCTGTATATTTGGTGGCAAACATATACGGCTTTATATTCGGGTCATCCTTGTCAATAGGAGTTCCGTCGGCATATCGTCCAAAATCATAGTAAAGATTGTATATATCAAAATCAGCTACCCTTTGGGCGCAGCTTCCGTCCGGCTTCATGCAGAAGAGCTTTCCTTCCTCCTCGCCGCGGATATGATAGAATATCCAGCCGTTTAAAAAGTTTATATTGTAGCAGTCCTCGTCGGATATCTTTTGTTTATTGTCGCCGTTGGAATCGACCCTGTACATATGCCCGCCGTCTGCCCAGTCTGCATAGTATATCCAGCCGTCCGCCGCCTGATATGAATCCTGCGGCTCGGTGAAGCCGTTGGATTTAAGCGTTTCTATCTCGTCAAGGCTGTATTGGGGAGGAAGTATCTCCTTATTTGAATAGTCATAGAGTCCGAAGGTCATAGGTCCGGCATTTTTTGATTTGGTGTATATATAATCCGGCTCCGCCTTATATACGGTATACGGTATAGTATAGAGCAGCTCGCCTGTTTGGATATTGAAAATGTCGGTCAGCTTATTGTAATTCTGAGCGGCGACATATGTATTGCCGTCGTTAGCTGTCGTACAGAACAGGTTGGAGTATATATCCGTATCGAACGGCATCGATATATCGTCCTTTTTAACATAGAGCGTATTGCCGAGCTTTGTTTCGGTATAGCCGTTTGAGTAGGTCTGGACGGTGGTTTCAGTTTGAGCATCGATATGCGCGCCGTCTGCCTCCGGTGCGGTCGGAAGTGAGCGGTATACGCGGTAAAGCATGGTTATTGCCTGCTCTATGGTTATATTGCTCTTTGGTGAGAAGGAGCCGTCATTCATTCCGCTGATAAGTCCGTTTTCCGTCATGGATGCAACGGCGTTAAGGGCATAATCTGATATATCATCCGTATCCGAATAGTCAAGCGGATATGATTCATCGGCCGATGTATAGTTGGCGCTTCGGTAGTTAAGCGCACGATGAACCAGAACGGCTGCATCCTCGCGCGTGATTGTGTCGTCCGGGCGGAACAGTGCGCGTGTCGGGTGTTCGTTGCCGTTTAGGTCCGTTTGTGATTCTATAATATCGCCTTGAACTATACCGCTTACGATAAGGACACGCAGGTAATAGTTGTCGCCTATATCCTCAAAGTAGCTGTAGCCCCCCTCCGGAATAAAGTCTGTGCTCACAGTGTCGGTTTTGATAAGAACGGAGCATAAAAGCTCGGCGAATTCCGCTCTTGTTATATTGCGTCTGTAGTCCGAAATGCTGTCAAAGCGTTCAGTAAGCAGGCCCTCGCTTGTGAACACGCTTACATCATTGTACGCCCATTCGGAAACATGTACCCATTCGCGGGCGTAAGCCGCGCACGGCGAAAGCATCGCCGCCGCCAATATTGTGCATAATAATTTTTTCATGGGAACCTCCTTAATGCAGCGGTTAATTTATTCTAAAATATATCCGTATTGGAGACTATCTCCGCCGTAAAGCAGTACAGCGATAGTGCTGTCGTCAAGACGGTATATCTCCTTCATGCCGTTTACCGAAACCTCATATGGGTCTCCTATAAGAGTCCTTATTTCATTTCTGCCTGCACCTATAGCTATATTCTGTACGTTGTCTGCATCTGCGGCATAAGCGTTAGCGCATAAAAGCATTACCGCCATCATAGCGGCAGCTGTTGTTTTCATGATCCTTTTCATAATGATTCTCCTTTTATCTGTCTATAGTCAAATTCCTTGCCTTTTTGCCGCGGACGGAGGGATTTCCTCCGCCCGGCGGTTTATCCTATACATTTATCCTTACATAGCAAGCTCCCTGTCCGTAATGTCCGCATAATTACGGCATATCGGGAGTCATCTCCGCGTTTGATTGTTTTGTGTTTGAATTTTGTGCGGCTTCATTTGCCGCGCTGTTATCATCAGTGTCGGAAGAAGGAGCAAGTCTTGATGAACCGCTTCCCGAGCCTCCTGAGGGCTGATGATAATTTTCCGGAGCATCGTCTTGAACGGCGTTATCTTCCGTAACGCTTTCATTCCTACCGCTTCCGGAGTCTATGATGTAACCGTATTCGAGCTTGCCGTCCTGATACTGCAAAACAGCAGTTGTCTCATCGTCAAGCTTATAAGTTTCCTTTGAGCCGTTAAGAGAGCTGCTTTCGGGATCTCCCATAGCCTCGTATACATCGTCCCTGCTCGAGCCTATCTCTATATCGACATTCTCGGAAGGCGGCTGTATATCCGCTGACGGCGGATTAACCGGCTGATTATCTGTGTCGGCGCGTGTCTGCGGCGGCGTGGTATTTTCTTCTCCTCCGTATTGCGGGGCGGCATTACGGGGAGCTTGTCTTATGCTTTCGTTTTCCGATGGTGTTCGCTCTTGTGTTCTTTGGTCACTTGTGTCTGTGACGGATATAGTTGTTCTGCTTTCGGAGCGCTGCGATTCCGTATTGGGTGTGATTTGCGGCGGCTCCGGCGTAGGTATCGGAATAGGAATAATATCTCCTATTGTTTGTGCCGGCTCCGGAGTGGAGGCCACCGAGTCAACGCTGCTTTCAACAGCCACAGTAACGGCGTCTGTAAGGCATATGCACGATACGCCGACGCATACGCATATAGCCGCAATCATCCATACCGGCTTTTTTCTTTTCCATGAAACTATTCGTTTTACCCTTTTTATGACCTCATGCTTGCCGTTGCTTGCGGAGGTCGTTCCGGGGACGAACCTTGCTTTTTTCATAGAGGATTTAACAAGAGCCTGTGCATAGCATTTTTTGCTGTCGGTTATCTTTAGGACTCTGTCATCGCAAAGCATTTCTATATCGGTGCGGAATACCTTAAAGGCATACCATATTATAGGATTAAACCAGTTGATGCAAAGCACCGTAATAGCCGCCCATAGCTTAAGACAGTCCTTGTTTTTATAATGGCAAAGCTCATGAAGAAGGATCTGGCGCATTTCGTTTTCCGGAAAATCCTCCGGTACTATAATCGTATCGGAATCGGTCATTGCCGTATCGCCGCTTCTTAATATGACGCTGCCGTAAATGCCTATACGGCATTTAAGCTCCTCAAGAACGGCAAGGATCTTTTCATCACGTATGACCGGATATTTTTTTATCCGGTATCGGTGGTGAATAAATACAAACACGTACCAGATAAAAAGCATCACCGCGCCGAAAAACCAAGTATAAGCTATGAGGTTTCTTATATCAAAGCCGTGGTTCGCGGGAGAAGTCTGCATGGTCTGTATTGTTTCTAAGGCTGCGTCCTGCGCTTCAGAGCCTATGTAATTATACATGCTTATATCTGTTTCTATACGAACATTGCCCAGACAAAATATAAGCTGAACACAAAGTATGAGCCAGATCAGGCTGTGCATTTTTGCAGAAAGCTTATAACGGAATACCGCTTTTATAGCAAGAATAAAAACAGTTATCACGCTCATCCTCAAAAGCAGAGAAATAAACATTGAATACAATATGCCGTTCATAGTCAATCCTCCATTTTATCGATAAGGTCCAAAAGCTCCTTCGCATCACTGTCTGAGAGATTGGAATCTTTTACGAGATTTGAGACCATCATCTTCACTGATCCGTTATAAATGCGTTCGAGGAAATTCTTAGTTTCGTGCATTCTGCATTCATTTTCATTCACAATGGGCGAATACCGTTTTCCCTCATGGGATTCCGATACGCTGACTGCGCCCTTTTGTACAAGACGGCTCACCAGAGTTTTTATTGTCGAATAGCTCCAGCCGCTGTTCTCCAGTGCCGTTCTGATTGTTCCTATGGTAATTCCCGGGGTTTTCCATAGGATTTCAAGAATCTTCCATTCAGATTCCGAAATATTGTTCTTCATTATGAGTCTCCTTTCGTAATATTTTTCGGTTTACACGTGTAACCTAAGTACAGTTTACACCTGTAACCTTGTTTTGTCAAGTATTTTTTTCATATTCTTCATAAAATTTTTATATTGTGATATAAAATGTATAAAAAGATATATAAAACCCTCATAACGGTGTACGTAATTCACACCGTAATGAGGGTTTATATTTGGAAATGTTATCATATATAGGTCATTATAAATATTTTTATAGAGCGGATCAATCTATTAGAATTTTAAATACAACAGGTTTATCGCTTTCTATTAATGACGTTGTGATTTTAAGTCCCATGCTGTCGCGTATCCATTGCGGAGATTTATCATATCCCAAAACCTCAACCGACCGTATTATTCCATGAAAATTCGGCGCTTTTGACGCATCGGCTTCAGCAAGAGATTTTATGGATATACTGTTTTTATTTTTCATATTAAGACATATTGCATATAAATAACTGCCGTTTACTGTAAAGCGAATGTCCTCCGATGTATACGGCTTTTCTTCCGAGTCGGCAAATTGTCCCTCCTGAATTTGAGTCGGACCTTCGCCGGATTTTCTCCAAAGCTTTGCCCCATATATTGCTTCGCCGTTTACACTGAGCCATTGACCGATATCAAGCAGTATTTTCCTGTCCTCATCAGGAATTGTTCCGTCAGCTTTAGGACCGATATTTAACAGAAGTCTTCCGTTTTTGCTTACAATATCCGCTAAATCACGGATAATCTGAGAGGAGGTTTTATAGTGGTTGTTCTCGGTATAGCACCATGAATTTTTTGCAGCGGCAGTATCCGTCTGCCATATGTAAGGCTTTGCGTCGGCGAATTGACCGCGTTCAATATCAACAACGGCTGTACCGAATGCAAATGCGTCATGTTTATAGTTTATTACTACTTCCTCACCCCACTCTTCGGCACGATTATAATAATAAGCGGCGAATTTTTTCAGATATGGCTTTACCGCGCTGTGCTGAATCCACCAGTCGAAATATATGATTTTCGGTCTGTACTTATCTACAATTTCACAGCAGCGGCACAGCCAGTCCTCCAAATATTCATCTGACGGCGCGGGCTTGGAAAATAAATCATGATGGTCTGCCTCCGGCATTGCGGGCCAGTAGAAATCACCGCGCTTTAACGGTTCTTTTATATCAGAATCAAAATCCTTTCCATGTCCCATGAAAGACCAGTGCTCAACTCTATGACTTGACGCGCCGTTTATGAGCTTTGCATTTATGCATTCCTTTGTTATCTCGCCGAGCACATCTCTTTTCGGTCCCATCTTCATTGAGTTCCAAACAGATAAATCGCTGTCGTACATTTGAAATCCGTCATGATGCTCCGCTACGGGTATAACATATTGCGCTCCGGCGTCTTTAAACAGTTTTACCCATTCCCCTGCATCAAAATTTTCGGCTTTAAACATAGGTATAAAATCTTTATAGCCGAAATCCTTGTGTTTTCCGTAGGTTTTGAGATGGTGTTCATATTCCTTGCTTCCCTGTATGTACATATTTCTTGAATACCACTCGCTTCCGAATGCCGGAACCGAGTATATGCCCCAATGGATGAAAATTCCGAATTTAACTTTTTCATACCATAACGGCGCCCTGTACTGCTGTAATGAATCCCATGTGTCTTTGTATTTTCCGTTCAAAACTACATTGTTTATTTTATCAAGGTATTTTTTCATTGTACTGCTCTCCTTACGATTTTTCAATGGTTGTTTATATTATAACATTTACCTCAAACAATGTCTATACAAAAATAACAATACTGCATAATTACTGCATGGGGTCATATATGTTTTTGCGGCGGTTTTATTTGCTGTACTGCGGGCGAGCAGGGGAAAACTTTATGGCGGCGTAAACTTGACAAACAAATTTATTTATAATATAATTAATATGAATGAGTGATTACAGCTGATTTATATAAATTTGGTTTGAAGGGTTTTGATATATATGAAAGAGGTCAGAGCGGCGGGAGGGAAGGAGTTTGTGTTCTCCATGCTTTGGGCGATGTTTCTGCTGTTTGTCAGCAGAGGGATCGTAAATTCGCTGCCGGATTACAAAATGATAGGCGCGATTGCCGGAATACTGATGTACTGTGTGCTGGGATATTTTGTACTTACAAGGTATTCTTCAAGATTTACATATGAGAATACAGGCACAAGCCTGAGAATAAACCGTATGATAGGAAAGAGAAATAAAGAGATAGAATTTAAATTGAGCGATATAAAAAATATAAGCAGAGTAAAGCCTAAAAAGCTTCCGAAGCAGGTGTTTTATATGAGGGTAAGCGTGTTTTCGGATAAAAGGTCGTATTATATAACCTTCACGCGTGACGGAGAAGAATATATGGCTGTTGTTGAGGCGACGGAAGAGTTCATGAAAAAGCTTGAAAAAGCTGCGAAGGGATACAAAAAAGGGAAAGGAAAAAATAATGGCTGAAATAATAGGAGTCAGATTTAAGCCGGTGGGCAAGACATACTATTTTGACCCGCAGGATTTTGAAATAAATAAAGGCGATAATGTTATTGTAGAAACGAGCAGGGGAATTGAATACGGAACGGTTGTAGTCGGAAGAAAGGAAATAAATGACGACGAGCTTTTAAAGCCGATAAAGCCGATAATGCGTCCGGCACAGCAGGAGGATCACGAGCGTTACAGGGAAAATAAGAAAAAGGAGAAAGAAGCCTTTGACATATGCGCCGAAAAAATAAAACGCCACGGTCTTGAAATGAAGCTTATCGAGGTGGAATATACCTTTGACGGCAGCAAGATCCTATTTTATTTTACCGCTGACGGACGAGTTGATTTCAGAGAGCTTGTAAAGGATCTGGCGATGGTTTTCCGCACAAGGATAGAGCTTAGGCAGATAGGTGTGCGAGACGAGTCGAAAACCATAGGCTCGATAGGAGTATGCGGAAGAAGCCTTTGCTGCTCAAAATTCTTGGGGGAATTTGCGCCGGTATCGATAAAAATGGCTAAGGAGCAGGGGCTTTCTCTTAATCCGTCAAAGATCTCGGGCGCATGCGGAAGACTTATGTGCTGTTTAAAATATGAGCAGGATACTTATGAGGAGCTTTTGAAAAAGCTGCCGAGACACGGGGCGCTTGTAAAAACTCCCGATGGAAACGGAATAGTCGAGAGTGTGAGCGTATTAAAGGAAAAGGTCAAGGTAAGTGTCGGAGAAGAAAAGGAACGGACAATAAAAGAATACAGCGCTTCGGAAATAAAAGTGTTGAAAAATACAAAACGTCGGGAAGATGAGGATACTGTAGAAAATATTTCTCATGAAGATTATTAAAATGCTGTATTAACAGTGGTGCAGTACAGATAATTTTATATTTCTTGTACAATTACACAAAAAACTATTGAAGTTTTGAAGATTTTATGTTAGAATAAAGACAGAACACGTCACAGACGTAAAAAATACAAGGAGGTGTGTACATAATGGCATATAAAATAGACGCTGATACATGCATTAGCTGCGGAGCTTGCGCGGCTGATTGTCCGGTAAACGCTATAAGCGAGGGCGATGCTGCATATGTAATCGACGCTGATTCCTGCATAGAGTGCGGAGCTTGTGCATCAACATGTCCCGTAGGCGCTCCTGCTCAGGAATAATTCTTGAATAGCAAAAGGACAAAAGGACAGGGATGTAACATTCCTGCCCTTTTGTATTAAATACATAAAGCTTGCGGCGCCGGAGGTATGCCGTGAGATCAACGGAGGGGATTAATTTGTTTAAACGTACTGCGGCTCTGATTGTAAGCGTGGTTATAGCTTTATTCATGTGCGGATGCTCACAGAAAAATCTTACCACTGCGGGTAAGGCAGAAAGAGAAATTGCCACTGGAGAGAGCTGGACAATTATGGTTTATATGAGCGGAGGACAGACAGAGAGCGTTTACGGAAAAGCGTCCGACGCCTTGGAGGAAATGACAAAGATAAAATATCCGGAGAATATAAATGTATTGGTCCAGACCGGAGGAACGTACTCATGGCAGCTTGGGGGAATAGACACAAATTATATAAATAGGTTTGAAATGCAGAATAAAAGCATGAGACTCGCCGAAAGACAAGAGCTTGACAGTATGGGAAAATCTTCTACTTTGGAAAGCTATATAGAATGGGGGCGCGATAATTACAGCGCCGACCATTATGCCCTTATTATATACGGAGCGGGAGCGGGCAGTGCTTACGGAATATCACATGATGATGTATATATGGGAGATTGCTTAAATCCACAAAGGATAGCAACTGCTATAAGCAATGCCGGCATGCAGTTTGATATAATAGGCTTTGACGCCGGTCTTACAGCATCGATAGAGAATGCGGCGGCGCTTTCGACGTATACGGATTATATAATAGCTTCTCAGGAGGAAATGGCGCCGGGAGGCTGGAATTACCGCGGATGGATAAATTATATAATAGAAAATCCGACAGCATCTTTATCTGATGTGGCAAAAGCCGTATGCGATACATATATGGACAAATGCAAAAGACAGTTTAGCGATGAAATGGCTACTATGTCAGTTATAGATACGGAGCGTATTTCTATGCTTTCTCAGGCTTTTGACGGCATGGCGGGAGAAATGCAGTCCGCTCTTGACACAATTGAGGATTATTCATATCTTTCATCCGAGATGGCGGACGTGCTGAGTTTCGGCGCAAATACGGAGGATGAGGGCTATTCCAATATGGTCGATATCAGGAGCTTTTCTCAGTGTGCCGACAGAATTACACAGAATACATCCTCACAGGTATCTGACGCTATAAATGAAAGCGTTATATATAAGGTATGCGGAGAATACCGACATGACGCGTCAGGAATAAGCGTTTATTATCCGCTGCGCGAGGATTCGAGCGAGCTTGAAAGATATATAGACATAGCTCCGATAGGAAGTTATACTGATTTTTTAAGAAAAATATGCTCAAATGTTGAGATGAGCGACAGCGGAACAGACGGAGATTACAGTGAAACGGACGCTTTTAATGATTATGAGCGGGAAAGAAATTTGATTCGTTATGCTACTGTGGCCGGAACAACGGGCTTTGAGCTGAATATGACCGGAGATATGGATGTTGTGCGTGATGTATATCAGAGATTGTTCTACAGAAATGATGACGGGAATTATCTTTATCTCGGAAATACTGACTCTATTGATGAGAACAAAGAGGCGGGCATATTCAAGACTAAAAACGAATTTAAGGCTCTTACCGTGAACGGACATTATATTCAGATTCAGCGTGTATGCTCCGGAGATGGATATACTATATATTCTTCACCTGTAAAAGTGGATGGGGAGCAGTATAATCTAAGACTTGTAAGAACGGAAAATAACGGAAAGATCAAGTTTAAGTGCATCGGACTTTACAGGAGTCTTGGAAATGCAAACCAATCACAGCGTACAGTTAAAAAAATAAGGATATATAATAAAGTAACGGCGCTCTTGAGAGATTATTCAAGCGGAATGCTCGTGGATGCGGACGGCTTCAAAACCTGGCCGTTTGGTATGAGGCTTAAATATGACGGATTAAAAGACGGAAACTATAAAACTGATTTTATCGTAAGCTATATATATGAAGATAGCTTCTTTACCGGCCCGGCAGATTTTTCTGTATCCGAAGGAACGATAGCATATCAGTGATGACATATATGTTTACCGGCATCATTTATCGATGCCGGTTTTGTACTATATTTATGTTATAAAGAAAGTGTTTTATGCTTAAAGATGGATTCGGTTATAATTTTTATACAAAAAACACTGAAAATTAAACATTAAAAATTTAAATTTTTGATTGCAAATTTGGTAAAAATGTGATATGATATAATCATCAGTACTATGAGAAGTGATATTCATAGAGGGAGGAGAACTAAAAAATGAGAGATAAGATAAAAAAACGAGTTAAAAAAATCGGGGTATTCTCTCTGGCAGTTATGCAGACGGCAGCGCTTGGGATAGCTGTTCCGTCGGTGACAGCAGGCGCACAGGCTGCGTCATCTATTACACGAAATATGGAAAACCTTGATAGGGGCGTTGTCGCTATGAAGGTGGATAACGGAACTTATATTTCGTGGAGAAGACTTGGCACTGAGCCGGCTTCTACAAACTTTGAGCTTTACAGAAATAAGGAAAAGATAGCAGAGGGACCGATCACAAACTATTCGGATCCGGACGGAAAATTAGGCGACAGCTATACGGTTGTATGTAATGGCAATATGTCGGATCCTGCTCCGGTTTTAGAGGATAATTATATTGAGATACCTCTTGCCGAAACACCGGAAAGCGATATAATGTTTACAGACAGAAACGGTATATATTACGGAGCTTATGCGCCGGGCGACGGTACATATGCCGATCTTGACGGAGACGGACAGTATGAAATAATCATGATGTGGAATCCGCCGGATGCAAAGGACGCAGCTACGGGCGGCCGTACCGGAAAAGTGTTTATTGACGCTTATAAATTAGACGGTACATTTATGTGGCGAATAGATATGGGATATAATATCCGTGCCGGCGCTCATGATACACAGCTTTGTGCGGCTGATTTTGACGGCGATGGAGCGGCTGAGCTTATAGTAAGAACAGCCGATGGCACGACAGATGCTCAGGGAAATGTTATAGGCGATGCTTCAAAGGGCGATACTTATGAAAATTCATGGGCTGCTCTTAACGGTGGTAAAAACCTTCAGGGACCGCTTTATGTAACATGCTTTGACGGAGAAACCGGAGTTGCTTTGGATACGGTTGATTATTTCCCGAATAACAATACCGGTTCTACGGATGTTTCGCTTTCATTCGGTGACGATACAGGTAACCGTTCGGAGCGTTATAACGGAACAATAGCATATCTTGACGGAAAGAACCCGTCTGCTGTTCTTTGCCGTGGTTATTATATGGGTAAAAACGGCAGACAGAGAATGGGCGCGGCTGCATACAGCTTCAAAAACGGAAAGCTCAGCATGGACTGGACATTTGATACAAACGAGGGCGATAACGCTCAGTATGTAGGAAACGGTAACCATAATGTAGAGGCTGCCGATGTTGACGGCGACGGCTGTGATGAGGTGCTTATCGGCGCTTTGGTATGGGATCAGGACGGCAAGGTTCTTTGGTGCAGTAATCTTGGTCATGGTGATGCTATGCACTTGGGAGATTTTACACCGGAAAATGAGGGACTTGAGTTCATGCTTGCGCATGAGGAAGCAGGACAGCCGCTTAATGACCCGCTGACAGCTCCGCTTGAGTATAATAAAGCTATAGGTATCGATCCGAGCGCTACTGTTATGAACTGGGGTATTACTCTTCAGGATGCAAAGACAGGTAAGTTTATCCAGGCTTACGAAGGTCAGAAGGATACCGGACGAGGCATGATAGGAAATATCGGCTACGGCGACAGCTATTATGTAATGTGGGGCGCTGCAAGTACAGGCTATCATGATAATGAAGGCAATGACTTGGGTAATCTTGGTCTTGCGATGAACGGCAGAATCTACTGGGACGGAGATCTTCAGGATGAGCTTCAGGACCACAGAGGAGCAGGTCAGGAGATTTCTATTTCAAAATGGAATGACGATACAAAGCAGGTAGAAGAAATATTTGCTCCTGAAGGAACACATTCAATAAACTCGACAAAGGGTAATACGAATGGTCAGGGCGATATTATAGGCGACTGGAGAGAGGAATTTGTTTCTTATGTAATTAAGGATGAGCAGAGCGAAAGCTATAATACAACAATAAAGGGCTCATTTGATAAAGACGTAGAGGTAGAGGTTTCAAAGACGTCATATACTTATGCTTTGAGAGTATATACCACAAACATTCCTACAGAGTATAACTTCTATACTCTTGCTCATGATGATGTATACAGAAATTCATCAAGCGCATACAATAACTGTTACAATCAGCCGCCGCATATAAGCTGGTACATGAATGACAAGATCGAGAACTCACAGTATACAACTCAGCCGGATGCAAATATAAGTCTGGTTTCAAATAAGTATACTCCGAAGGCATTTAATGAGGCTGATCTTCCGGAAGCGGGCGCAGCTCCTTCAACTCCGTCGGATACGCCTGATGAGCCGGTTTCGTCAGATTCGGATATTACTGTAAATCTTGACGGAAAATCAGTAAGCTTTGATGTTGCACCTCAGATCATAAATGACAGAACAATGGTTCCGATGAGAGCAATATTTGAGGCTATGGGCGCAGAGGTTGAATGGGACGAAGCATCGAGAACGATTACTTCGGTAAAGGCTGATACAACTATAAAGATGACAATCGACGATGATAAGATGTATGTAAATGATAATGAGATAACTCTTGATTCGTCTCCTGTTATAATAGATGACAGAACTCTTGTTCCGGTAAGAGCTATAGCGGAAGCTTTCGGCGCTGCTGTTGAATGGGACGGAGATACAAAGACTGTTGATATTGCGTCAGACGGCGAAGGTACTTCCGAGGGAGGTCAGACTGTGACTTCATTCACCGGATATGCCGCTGTTCCGGAGGCTCCGGATTTTGGCGCTAAATATAGTGTAAGCCCGATTTCTGAAAAGGCTTTGAGCACTAATGTATATGAATATGTATACAAATACAGCGACTATCTTACTAACTTTACAGCTTATGATGAGTTTATCCAGCAAACGGGCTTTACAAAGGATTATGATTCAAGCTCAAAGGGAGTAAGCGTATATAAAAAGGGTAATGTTATTGTAAAAGTGACAGAATCCGCGGATACATTTACGATTCTTGCAAGCTATGCTTGATATGAAAAAGCTGCCGGTTTTTTCCGGCGGCTTTTTATTATGTTTCAAGGGGCTGTGACAAAATGATTTTTTAAATCATTTTGTTCACGGCTCTTTTTCTC